>DASUCI010000199.1:0-4839 GCA_035762825.1 Gaiellaceae bacterium
TCCTCGATCATCCTGAGCCCGAGGTGGACGTGCCCGAGGAGCCGGCCCTCGTCGGTCGGCCGGAACGACGGTCCCGGACCGAGCTCGCGGATCCTCCCGACGTCGTGCAACAGGGAGCCGGCGAGGACGATGTCGTGGCGAAGGCGGGGATGGAGCTGTGCGGTCTCGCGGCAGAGGGTCGCGACGCCGACGGTGTGCTCGAGGAGGCCTCCCGCATAGCCGTGGTGCCCGTCGCCTCCGGCCGCAGGAAGCGAGCGGAGCGCCTTCCGGACGTCGGCGTCGCGAACGAACGACTCGACGACGAGAGCGAGCCCCTCGTGCGATAGCTCCGAGGCGAGGAACTCGAAGAAGCCGTCGAGCTCGTCCGCGTCGCGTCGCAGGGACGGCGTGAGCTCGGCCGGATCTGCGTCCTCGGCAGCCTCGACAGTCCGCACCTGGACCTGAAGCTTCCCGCCGAAGCGCTCGACGCGACCGAGGACCCGCACGGCGTCGCCCTCGCCGAAGCGCTGGTCGAGCAAGTCGACGTCGTTCCAGACCCGTGCATCGATGCGGCCACTGGCGTCGACGAGCTCGAGTGCGAGGTACGCGGCGCCCGTCCGGGTGCGCCGACGCTCCTTCTTCGCGACCGCGAACACGCCTTCGACGGTCCTGTCCTCGACGAGCTCGGCGATCGTGGCCACGTCCCGACGATATAGCGAGAAGCCGTTGGTACGCTCGCCGCGATGGCCGACGTCGAGCCGTTCCGCGCCGTCCGCTACGCCGGCGCGGCCGGCGCGCTGGCGGACCTCGTCGCCCCGCCGTACGACGCCGTCTCCGACGAGGAGCGCGCGGCGCTCTATACGCGCAGTCCCTACAACGTCGTCCACGTGACCTTGCCCGAGTCGGCCGTGGCTGCGGGGGAGCTGTACCGCGCCTGGCTCGCCGCGGGGATCCTCGAGCGCGACGAGGCTCCTTCGGTGTGGCTCGCGCGCGAGGAGTTCGTCGGCCCCGACGGCATCGCGCGAGAGCGGCACGGGGTGATCGTCTCGCTGGCGGCGACCCCCTACGCGGAGGGCCGCGTCCTTCCGCACGAGCGCACGCATCCGCGGATTCGCGAGGAGCGGCGGCGCCTGCTGGAGGAGACGCGAGTGCAGCCCGAGCCGATCCTCCTGCTCGCGGAGACATCGTTGACGCCGTCCGTTCCCCCGACGGCCCCCGACCTTGCCGTCGACGGCACGCGGCTCTGGCGGCTGCCGGCCGACGCGGCGGACGGGCTGCGGGACGCCGAGTTGCTCGTCGCGGACGGGCACCACCGCTACGAGAGCGCCGTCGAGCTCGGCGAGGAGCTCGGTGCGCCCGTGCGGATCATGGCCCTCGTCGTGCCGACCGACGACGCAGGGCTGCAGCTCTTTCCCACTCATCGCGTGTTCTCGGGTCGTCCGGACCTCGCGAGCGGCGCGGCGGACGAGCCGGCATCGGGCCTGGAGGACGCCCTCGTACGGCTCGAGGGCGTCGGTTACGAGCGCGCTGCAGCCGTCTGGTATCGCCGCGGCGCCATCGGGCTCGTGTACGGCCGCGAGGGCGAGCTCGATGTGGAGCTCGTCGACCGACACGGCCTGGACGGGATTCGCTACACGCCCAACCTCGAGGAGGCTCTCGCCGAGGTCGACAGCGGAGCAGCGGACGCTGCGTTCATCCTCCGCAGGCCGCGGGTCGAGGACGTCTTCGCCGTGGCACGCCGTGGTGAGCCGATGCCCCCGAAGAGCACGTACTTCTTCCCGAAGCCGCTGTCCGGCCTTCTCTTCCACCCGGTGACGCCGTGACGCCCTGGCTCGAGACCTGCCGCCTCTGCGTCGAGGACATCGGCGCCGTGCTCGCGCGGCTACCGACCCGGGTCGAGCGCGAGCCGGTGCTCCAGCTCGGTGTCGGCGGCGACGAGACGACGGCGATCGACCAGGCCGCGGAGGACGCGGTCGTGGCGCGTCTCGCTGCGCTCGGCGAGGACTTCGTGCTCGTCTCCGAGGAGCTCGGGGAGCGGACGTTCGGCGAGGGCGGTGCGCGACATGTCGTCGTCGACCCGATCGACGGTTCCGTGAACGCGAAGCGAGGGATCCCCTTCTTCTCGTTCTCGCTCGCGGTTGCCGACGGTCCGGCGCTGGGCGACGTGTGGTTCGGGTACGTGTACGACTTCGGCACGCGGGAGGAGTGGACGGCCGAGCGTGGCGGCGGTGCGTTCCTGAACGGCGAGAGGCTCGGCGCCGTCAGGCCCAAGGACGCCATCGAGATCCTCTCCTTCGAGGGGACGACGACGCCGGCGATCGCCGAGCGTATCGGCGGCGTGATCGGCCTCGCCGGGCGCGTGCGCGTGATGGGGTCGCTCGCGCTCTCCCTGTGCCACCTCGCCGCGGGCCGGGTCGACGGGGTCGTCTGCCTCAAGCCGGCCCGTTCGGTGGACATCGCCGCTGCGCAGCTGCTCGTGCGGGAATGCGGACTGGCCGTCGAGCTGTTCGAGGATCCACCGTTCGACGCGGCTCCACTCGACCTCGGCGCTCGCTCGCGACTCGCGGCCGCGGCTTCACCCGAGCTCGTCGCCCGGCTGGCTGCTGCCCTGCAGGTACGCTCGCCGCGATGAGACCGGACCGCGATGCGATCCTGAAAGCGCTCGAGAACGTCATCGACCCCGAGCTCCGGCGGCCGGTGACGGAGCTCGACATGGTGCGCGACGTCCTCGTCGAGCACGACGGCTCGGTCTCGGTCACGATCGCGCTCACCGTCGTCGGGTGCCCGCTGCGCGACTCGTTCCAGGAGCAGGTCTCGCGCCACGTCGGCGCCGTACCGGGAGTCACGCGCGTGCGGCTCGGCTTCGACGTCATGACGCCGGAGGAGAAGACGGCGCTCGTGACCCGGCTGCGCGGCGGCCACGCTGCGGATCGGACGATCTCGCTCTCGGCGGGAACGCGCGTCATCGCGGTCGCGTCGGGCAAGGGTGGCGTCGGGAAGTCGACGCTCACCGCGAACCTCGCCTCCGCACTGTCCGAGCTGGGCGAGCAGGTCGGTGTGCTCGACGGCGACATCTACGGCCACTCGATCCCGCACATGCTCGGCGTCCACCAGAAGCCGATTGCCGTCGACGAGATGATCGTCCCGCCCGTTCGTGGCGACCTCAAGCTCATGTCCATCGGCTTCTTCCTGGAGGAGAACGCCCCGATCATGTGGCGCGGCCCGATGCTGCACAAGGCGCTCGAGCAGTTCCTCTCCGACGTGCACTGGGGCGAGCTGGACACGCTCCTCGTGGACATGCCCCCCGGAACCGGCGACGTCGCGATGTCGCTCGGACAGCTCCTGCCGCGGGCCGAGGCGCTCGTCGTGACCACACCGCAGCCCGCGGCGCAGCAGGTTGCGGTTCGGGCGGCGCAGATGGCGCAGAAGACCGGGATGCGGGTTCTGGGCGCCGTCGAGAACATGTCGTACCTCGCAGGGACCGGCCAGGAGCTCTTCGGCTCCGGCGGTGGGCAGGCGCTTGCTGACGAGATGGGCGTCCCGCTGCTCGCGCGTATCCCGCTCGATCCCGTCCTGCGCGAGGCGGCCGACCAGGGCTGCCCCGTCGCGGAGGTTGCACCCGAGTCCGAATCGGCAGTCGCCATCGCGGCGCTCGCCGAGTCCGTCGCCGCGCTCCGCGCGGGCGCGATCCGCAAGCCGCTCACGGTTCTCTCGTAAGCTCGACGGCGTGTCGGGCGCCGCGTTCTTCGACCTCGACCGGACGCTGATCTCGCGCTCCAGCTCGCTCTCGCTCGCACCCGCCTTCCATCGTCGAGGGCTCCTCCGGCGCCGGGACCGGACGAAGGCGATGCTCGCGCAACTCGTCTTCGTCCGCTACGGCGCGGGCACGTCCCGTGTGGGGCAGACGGCCGAGACCGCGATGGCGTTCCTGAACGGACTTCCTGTGGCGGTGATGCGCGAGATCGTCGCCGAGGCCGTGGACTCCGCCTTCAAGCCGCACGTCTATCGCGACGCGCTCGACCTGGTCGTGCGACACCGAGAACGCGGCGAGCGCTCGTTCGTCGTCTCGGCGGCGCTGCAGGAGATCGTCGACGCGCTCGTTGCCGAGCTCGGCTTCGACGCTGGGCTCGGCTCGACAGCCGAGGTCGTCGAGGGCCGCTACACGGGTCGGCTCGCCCGGCGCCTCGACGGCCCGGCGAAGGCAGAGGCGCTCGCGACGCTCGCCGCAGCGGAGGGCATCGACCTCGCTGAGTCGACCGCGTACTCCGACTCGGCCAGTGACGTCCCGTTCCTCGAGGCGGTCGGCCATGCGGTCGCCGTGAACCCGGACCGGAGGCTGCGCGCGATCGCCGCGGAGCGGGGCTGGCGGGTGCTCCGGTTCAGCGACAAGGCGTTCTCGACTCGATGAGCGAGGCCGAGGCACGAGAGCGTCTCTCTGCGCTCGGATTCGACACGGGCGACGTCGACGTCCTCGTCGCGCACTTCGCCGACGCGGAGCGCCGCGGCAAGGTCGGGCACGGCTTCGCGCGCGTCGAGTGGCTCGCCACGCTGGAGCTCGATCCATCGGCGCGGCCCGTGCTCGTCGAGTCGGAGGAGGGCTACGAGCGCTGGGACGGTCACGGCGCGCTCGGGTACCTCGTGCTCGACGAGATCGTGCGAGGAACGCTCGCCGACCCGCCCGAGCGAGCGCGTGTCGTCGTCGCGCGGCGCTGCTTCCCTACGGGGACGCTCGGGTACTGGGTGCGCCGGCTCGCCGACGAAGGATTGGTCGCCGCCCTCACCGCGACCTCGCCGAAGCGACTCGCGCACCCCGAGGGCGGGCCGCCGCTCGCCGGGACGAACCCGCTGGCGCTTGCGATT
>DASUCI010000200.1:0-11582 GCA_035762825.1 Gaiellaceae bacterium
AGCTTCGTTCGCGGGTTCATCGCGGTCCCGGGGCTTCCTTGAACTGGACCGGGATCCGGCCGACGGCGTAGTCCTTGCGGAGCGGGTGCCCCTCCCAGTCCTCGGGCATGAGGATCCGGACGAGGTTCGCGTGTCCCTCGAAGCGGATGCCCATCATGTCCCAGGCCTCGCGCTCGAACCAGTCGGCGGCGGGCCAGACGGGGAGGACGCTCGCGAGCGACTCGCCGTCCTCGATCCACACCTGGACGCGCACCCGAGCTGGCTCGTCGCTTACGCGGAGGAGGTGGTAGGAGACCGAGAAGCGCGTCGGCTTCGGGTCGGGGACGCGCGCGAGGCCTTGCGAGCCGGGCACGTGAAGATCTCGCCCCCCTGCCGTCCCGATGTAGCCGGCGACCTCCTGCTCACCCCAGCCGAGGTAGTCGGTGACTGCGATGTCGGAGAGGAAGTTGAAGCCGTGCTCGTCGCGGAGCGAGGTGCAGGCCTCGACGAGCCGCGCCGGGTCGACGACGAGCGTCGTCTCGTCGAACGATTCGCGCGTCTCGATCACGCCTGGGATGCCCGCGTAGCTCATTCCGCGACTCCGCGGATCTCGTACGCGGGCGGGACGCCGCCACGGATCTTCTCGTGCAGCCGCACGATCCCCTCAATCAGCGCCTCCGGCCGCGGCGGGCAGCCGGGCACGTGGATGTCGACCGGGACGATCTTGTCGACGCCCTGGAGGATCGTGTAGTTGTTGAACATCCCGCCCGAGCTGGCGCAGGCGCCCATGGCGATGACCCACTTCGGCTCGAGCATCTGGTCGTACACCTGCCGAATGGGCGGAGCCATCTTGTGCGTGACACGCCCGGAGACGATCAGCAGGTCGGCCTGGCGAGGCGAGGACGAGAAGCGCTCCATCCCGAAACGCGCGATGTCGTAGCGCGAGGAGACGATCGACATCATCTCGATCGCGCAGCAGGCCAGGCCGAAGGTGTCCGGCCAGACCGAGTTCGACCGTGCCCAGGCGATCGCCTTCTCGACCGTCGTCAGCAGGAGCGCATCCTCGATCTCCTGAACCTCGCGCTCGAACACGCCCGGTCCTCGGTCCGGCCAGAGCACGCGCTCGGACTGCAGACCCGCCTTCGCCAGCGGGCGATCGCTGACGACCGGCAGCTGCTTTCTCACTGCCAGTTGAGCGCTCCCTTCCGCCAGACGTAGACGTAGGCGACGCCGAGAATCGCGATGAACACGAGGAACTCGCCGATCCCGAACCAGCCGAGGGCGTCTAGCTGCACCGCGAGCGGGTAGAGGAAGACGATCTCGATGTCGAAGAGGATGAAGAGGATCGCGGTCAGGTAGAAGCTGACGGTGAAGCGCTTGTCGCGGCTCGGCGCACCCTCCGAGACGCCCGACTCGAAGGGCAGCATGCGCTGCTTCGTCCGCGAGACGGGTCGGCCCGGGAGGACGAACGACGCGACGATCATCGTGGCGGGGATGGCTGCCGCGAAGAGGACGTAGAAGAGGAAGGGCAGCCAGTTCGAAAGCACGATGACCCCCGGAACGTCGAGACCGAGCCGAGCCTAGCACTCCCCCTTCGGGCGCACGAAGGGTTCTGAAAACCCGCACAGAATGAGCGATACGAGTGTCACAAAGTCGCAGGTGGAGCCCGCGACCCCGTCCGCTACGATGAGCCCATGGCCACGGTCGAATCGACAACCAAGCACCCCACCGAGACCCTGATCTCGCTCACGCCCGTCGCGGCCGCGAAGATCAAGGAGCTCATGGCCGAGGAGGACGACGCGGCGACCCTCGTCCTGCGCGTGGCGATCCAGGGTGGCGGGTGCTCCGGGTTCCAGTACGGCCTCGGCTTCGACGCCGGCGCTGCCGAGGGTGACGTCGAGCTCGCGCTCGAGGGTATCCCGGTCGTCGTCGATCCCTACAGCGCGCCCTACCTGCGTGGCACCACGATTGACTTCCTGAACACGATCTCCGAGTCGGGCTTCAAGATCGACAACCCGAACGCCGTCTCCTCGTGCGGCTGCGGCCACTCCTTCCAGGTGGACGAGGGCGAGGAGCTGCCCGAGGGCACGCACGTCGGCGGCTGCGGCGACGGCTGCAGTCACTAGCAGCGCCTCTCTCTAGGATCGGCCGCGTGAGCGCTCCGCTGCGCGTCGCCGTCGTCGGCTCGGGCCCGGCCGCGTTCTACGCGGCGGGCGCGCTGCTCTCCAGCGAGGATCCGCCGGTCGAGGTCGACATGATCGAGCGGTTGCCGACGCCCTGGGGCCTAGTACGGCTCGGCGTCGCGCCCGACCACCCGCAGCTCAAGACGGTGTCGCGCGCCTTCGAGAAGATCGCCGTGCGTCCGGGTTTTCGGTTTCTCGGCAACGTCGAGGTCGGCCGCGACGTCACGCACCCAGAGCTCGCTGCGCTCTACGACGCCGTCGTGTACGCGGTCGGCTCCCAGGCCGATCGGCGACTCGGCATCCCCGGCGAGGACCTGCCGGGATCGTGGGCGGCCACCGAGCTCGTCGCCTGGTACAACGGCCACCCGGACTACCAGCACCTCGACTTCGACCTCTCGCACGAGCGCGTCGTGGTCGTCGGGAACGGGAACGTGGCGCTCGACGTCGCCCGCATGCTCGCACTGACGGACGACGAGCTCGCACCGACCGACACGACGGACGCCGCGATCAGCGCCATCGTCTCCTCCGGCATCCGCGAGATCGTCGTCCTCGGCCGGCGCGGGCCGGTGCAGGCGGCATGGACGTCGACCGAGCTCGGGGAGCTGGGGGAACTGGCCGGTGCCGACATCGTCGTCGATCCGACCGAGCTCGAGCTCGATCCGGCCAGCGCCGCTGAGCTCGAGGCCGCGTCGAATGTCGTCCAGCGGAACGTCGAGATCCTGCGCGACTTCGCCACCCGGAAGCCGTCCGGGAAGCCACGGACGGTCAGGCTTCGGTTCCGCGCCTCGCCTGTCGCGATCCTCGGGGAGGAGCGCGTCGAGGGAGTCGAGCTCGCGCACAACCGGCTCGAGCCCGACGATCGCGGATCGGTCCGCGCCGTTGCGACCGAGGAGCGCGAGGCGATCTCGTGCGGCCTCGTCTTCCGCAGCGTCGGCTATCGCGGCATCGGAATCCCGGGCGTGCCGTTCGACGAGCGCTCGGGAACGATTCCGAATGCCGACGGGCGCGTCCTGGACGAGAGCGGTGCTCCGATGCCCGGCCTCTACTGCGCAGGGTGGATCAAGCGTGGGCCGACCGGCGTGATCGGGACGAACAAGAAGGACGCGACGGAGACCGTCGAGCGTCTCCTCGAGGACGCGCGGGAGTCACGGCTCCCTGCACGCGAGGGAGGAACGATCGACGAGGTCCTCGCCGATCGCGACGCCGAGGTCGTCATGTACGCGGGCTGGGAGGCGATCGACGCGCTCGAGCGCTCGCGGGGTGAGCCGCACGGCCGCCCGCGCGTCAAGCTGTGCAGCTGGGACGAGCTGCTCGCTGCGGCGCGGTCACGCTAGGAGGACGTCGAGCGTGCGCTCGACGTCGGCGACCGTGTTGTAGACGTGCCACGACGTCCGCAGCCTCCCGCCGCGGACGGCCGCGCGGATTCCGGCGCGCTCGAGCTTGTCGGCAGCGCCCTCGACGTCGCAGAAGACGATCGCCGAGTTGCTCGGCTCGAGCCTCAGCCCCGCCCGGAACGTGTTCGCGAGGCCGACGTCGTGGTCGTGGATCGCAGCGACGCCGATCTGCTCGATCACCGAGAGCGCGGGCGCGGTCGCGACCCACATGAACCAGGCCGGAGACGTGTCGAGCCGTCTGGCGTCGCCCGCGAGCCGCAGCGGCGGGCCGAAGAACGTGGCGAGGGGATCGTCGCCCGCGTACCAACCTGCCGCGTGCGGGTCGACCCGGTCGAGGAGATCCGGACGGATCGACATGAACGCCGTCCCGCGCGGAGACAGCATCCACTTGTAGGCGTGTGCGACGACCACGTCGAAGCGGGACGCGTCCAGCGGAAGCCAGCCGATCGCCTGTGTTGCGTCGACGATCGTCGTGACGTCGTGCTCGGCCGCGCTCTCGGCGATCCGGTCGAGGTCCGCGGTCTCGCCTGTCGCCATCTGCACCGCGCTGAACGCGACGACGTCGATGTCCGGGCCGAGCTCGTCGACGAGGTCCCCCGCGGGGACGAGCCGAACCGTGACGCCGCGGCGCTCCTGGACGAGAAGTGGGAAGAGGAGAGACGTGAACTCGACGTCGGGCGCGAGGACCCGAGCACCGTCCGGGAGCGCCGCAGCCACGACGGCGACCATGTTCGACACGTTCGGCCCGATCGCGACGGACTCGACGGGCACGCCGACGAGCCGGGCATACGAGGCGCGGGCATCCTCGCCAGGAGCTCCCCAGTGCTCCCAGCTCGTGCGGCCGCCGCGCCAGTCGGCGAGCGCGGCGTCGAGCGCCTCGTGTGCCGGGCGCGGCGGGAGGCCGTACGACGCGGTGTTGAGGTACGTGCCGGCCGGTTCCCACAGCGCCTGCGCATCTGCGATCGTGACCCCGCCCACCGCGAGCAGTCTGACGCGACGGAGCTAGACTCGCCGCGGTGACGGAGGCGATCGAGAAGAAGGCGCTCTGGGGCGTGGAGACCGAGAAGGCGATAGCGAACTTCCCCGTCTCCGGCGAGCCCATTCCGGTTCCCGTGGCTCGCTGGCTCGGACGGATCAAGGCCGCTGCGGCGCGTGTGAACGCCGACCTCGACCTGCTCGACCGCGACCTCGCCGACCGCATCGCGGCCGCAGGCGACCGTATCGCGGAGGGCGAGTTCGACGACCAGTTCCCGATCGACGTGTTCCAGACCGGCTCCGGCACGAGCTCGAACATGAACGCGAACGAGGTCATCGCGACCCTCGCGGGTGAGGGCGTGCATCCGAACGACCACGTGAACATGGGCCAGTCGTCGAACGACGTCTTCCCGTCCGCGGTGCACCTCGCGGCGCTCGGGGAGATCGCGAGCGACCTCGTGCCCGCACTCACGTCGCTCGCCGAGTCGCTCGAGCGGAAGTCTGCCGAGTTCGACGACGTCGTCAAGTCGGGCCGAACACACCTGATGGATGCGGTTCCGGTGACGCTCGGGCAGGAGTTCTCAGGCTATGCGGCGCAGGTCCGTCAGGGCATCGCGCGGGTCGAGGATGCGATGCCGCGGCTCGGCCAGATTCCGCTCGGAGGGACCGCGACCGGCACGGGGCTGAACACCCATCCCGAGTTCGCCGCCCGCGTCCGCGACTACCTCTCGGCCGATACCGGCCTCACGATCTCGGCTCCCGACGACCACTTCGAGGCGCAAGCCGCGCGAGACGGCCTGGTCGAGGCCTCGGGCGCGCTCAAGGTCGTGGCTGTGTCGCTCACGAAGATCGCCAACGACCTTCGGCTCATGGGCTCCGGGCCGCGAGCCGGGCTCTCGGAGCTCTTCCTGCCCGAGCTGCAGAAGGGCAGCTCGATCATGCCCGGGAAGGTGAACCCGGTCATCCCGGAGGTCGTGACCCAGGTCGCGGCCCAGGTGATCGGCAACGACACCGCGATCACGGTCGGCGGCATGGGCGGCCACTTCGAGCTCAACGTCTACATCCCGCTGATGGCTCGCAACCTCTTGCAGTCGATCGGCCTGCTGGCAAGTGCGTCCCGGCTGCTCGCCGAGAAGTGCGTCGACGGGATCGAGGCGAACCGCGAGCGCAACGAGCAGTACGCCGAGAGCACGCTCTCGGCGGCGACCGCCCTCAATCCGTTCATCGGCTACGACAAGGCGGCCGAGATCGTGAAGGAGGCCGCCGCGTCGGGTCGCCCGCTACGCGAGGTCGCCCGCGAGGCTGGCGTCGACGAAGCGGTCCTCGATGAGGCTCTCGACTATCGCCGGATGGCCAAGCCGTACGACTGAGCCCAGTTCGAGGTTTACGAACCCGTCGCGCTGGATAGGGTGAATCCGTCGTCCGGGTGGGCCGGCCGGCATCGAAAGAGGGGAGTCTGAGAGTGCGAAAGCTACTTGCGCTCGCCGCAGCACTGACAGGAGCGCTGGCCATCGGCATCGTCCCGGCCGGCGCGATCGTGAATGGAGGCGTACCGGATGAAGGAGCTCATCCGATGGTCGGCGAGCTCCTCTTCTACGTGCCGGATGCGCCCGACCCCCGCTTCACAACTCCGGGTGCGTGGTTCACCTGCACGGGGACCCTGCTCTCGCCCACCGTCGTGCTCACCGCGGGGCACTGTGCGGACGGCGTCGGTCTCAACGGCGTGGCAACGACGCCGACCGGCGGCGACGGCGGGAACGACGTCTGGGTGGACTTCGAGGAAGAGCCGGACTTCTCGATCCTGCCGCCCAGCTCCGGATTCGTGCCGAACAACAACGCCGGGCGCTACGCGGCCTGGTCGGCGGCGTTGAATGCGAGCCCGGAGTGGAACCGGGGTACCGCGCAAGCGCATCCGGACTACAACCCGGCAGCGTTCTTCCTCTTCGACGCCGGCATCATCGTCCTCGCAGAGCCGGTGACCGGTGTGGGCGACTTCGGCGAGCTCACCGACGAGGGCACGCTCGACTCGAAGGAAGCCAAGAAGGAGCTGTACACGCCGGTGGGCTATGGACTGAACGCCAGTGGTCCGCAGCCCGCCCAGCAGCTGGGCGGCGACGCCCGGTTCAGGGCGACGATGAAGCTGGTGAACGTCGAGGGGACCTTCGGGATCCCGAAGGGGACGTCGGCCAAGTTCTCGAGCAACAACGGCCAGCCGCATCAGGGCGGCACCTGCTTCGGCGACTCGGGCGGCCCGATCTTCAAGCAGGGCACGCTCGAGATCGTCGCAGTCACGTCGTTCGGCATCAGCTCGACGTGCTCGGGGTCGAGCGGTGGCTACCGCGTCGACCAGGAGGACGACCTCGAATGGATCGGGAGCTTCCTCGACTGAGTCGAAACGTTCTGTCGATCGAAGGGCCGCCTCCGGGCGGCCCTTCGTCGTTCAGCGCGTCGAGACGACGACGAGCTTGTCGGTGCCGGACTCGGCGCCCCAGACCTCGCCACGCCGGCCGAGGAGCTGGCGGACGGCGGCATCGGCACTCGGCAACGCGATCTTCTCGAACTTCGCCGTGCTCGGGTCGAACCGCCACAGGGCGTTGGCCCCGAAGTCCGTGAGCCAGACCATGTCGAACTCGTCGACGTAGACGGCGTAGATCATCGGATTCGCTCCCGGGACGCGCCACTCCCGCCACCGCTTCGCTCGCGGGTCGTACATGCCGACCTTGCCCGCGTTCCACTCGCTGATCCAGATGCGACCGCTGGAGTCCGACCAGGCGCGTCGCGCGCCCTGGCCCGCGGTCGGTGGGCGCAGCACGGTCGCCCGCCCCGTGCGCACGTCGATTCGACCCAGATACGAGCCGGCCAAGGACGCGTAGTAGACGCCTCCCGACGGCGTCGTCGTGATGCCGTACGGCCCTTCCCCGCGCGGCGCCTCGAACACGCGCACCTTGCCGACCCTCGGATCGAGTCGGCCGTAGATCCCGCCCTGGCCCGTGAACCAGAGCACGCCGCGGGCGTCGAAGGTCGCGGTGTTGAGGTTCGCGTAGGCGCTGCCGCGTGGCAGCTGGAAGCGACGCACCTTCAGCGTGCGGGGATCGACGCGCACGATGGCGTTGAGACCGCCGTCCGTGATCCACGGGGCGCCGTCCGGCCCGACGATGACGCCGTGCGGTGCTGAGCCGTTGCCGAGACGCGTGAGCCGGGACTTTCCGGTCCGCGGATCCAGCCAGCCGAGCTGGCCCGTGTGCTGCGCCGTGTACCAGATGCCTCCATCGCGGGCAGGAGCGACGTCGTGCGGATGCGTGCCGCTCGGGACCGGAAACTCCCGTACGCGCAGCTGGCTCTCGCCTCCCGCGGCCGAGCCCGCGATCGAGGCGGATGCGAGAACGGCGAGGGCGACAGCGATGCGCCGAAGCACGCTGTCACGGTACGCGATTCGAACGTTCTGCTTACGCGACGCTCACACCCGAGTCGCTACGGTGGCCCGACCTTGTGCCGCTGCACGTGCCGTGCAGACCTCGACCGCAGGGAGGAATGCCCGTGAGAAACACACTTCGCCTCGTTCTCGTGCTCTTCGCCGCCTCGGCGCTGGCCGCTCCGTCGGCGCTCGCAGCGGAACGGATGTGGATCGGCTTCCACGACGACCCGAGCTTCCGCTGGGTCGACGACCGCGCGAGCCGGATCGAGTCCTCGGCCAGCCAGGGCGCATCGGTCATGCGCCTGCTGGTGCACTGGGACCGGACGGCGCCAAGCCGGCCATCCCGCCCCGCGGACCCGTTCGATCCGGCGTACAGGTTCGACGACCTCGACGACGCGATTCGCACCGCGCAGGCGTACGACATGGAGGTGCTCCTCTCACTGGTCGGGACACCGCGTTGGGCGAACGGCGGCAAGGCTCCGAACGTCATGCCGCGACGGCTCGGCGACTTCACGTCGTTCGCGCGGGCGATCGCTTCACGCTATTCCGGTCGCTTCGAGGGGTACCCCTTCGTCCGCTTCTGGTCGATCTGGAACGAGCCGAACCTGCAGGTGTTCCTCGCGCCCCAGTTCGATCGGCGAGGTCGCTCGGTCGCGCCGAGGAACTACGCGCGGCTGTACGCAGCGGGCTACACGGGCGTCAAGGCAGGGAATCGACGCGCCCTCGTGGGGATCGGCGAGACGTCGGCGCGCGGCACGGACAACCCCAGAGGCATTCGCCCCGTGCACTCACCCGGACGGTTCGTGGAGGCGCTCGCCAGGGCCAACCCGCGGCTCAAGTTCGATGCCTGGGCACACCATCCGTATCCGTTCAGGCCCAACCTGAAGCCGTCGCAGAAGGTCCGCTGGCCCAACGTCACGCTCGGCTCCCTCCCTGAGCTCGAGCGGAACCTCGCGCGGCTCTTCAAGCGGAAGCGCGTCCCGATCTGGGTCACGGAGTACGGGCACGAGACGAGGCCGCAGGACGCCTTCGGCGTGCCGTACTCCAAGCAGGGCGCCTACGTGCGTCAGGCGATCTCGATCGCACGAAAGAACCCGTTCGTGACGATGTTCATCTGGTTCGTCTACCAGGACGACCCCGGCCAGCCCTGGGACTCGGGGCTCTACACCCAGACCGGCATCAACAAGGGAGCGTCTCCGTCTCGGTTCGCGGCGGCAGCGCGACCTCTCGATGTGCGCAACGCCTTGCTCCTGCTGCGGCGAGGGACGGCGGCTCCGTCGGTGAAGCTCTACGCGCGGAGGTTCTGCGTCGTCGACGCGCCGGGCGACACGATCGGCGTCACCTGGCGCGTCCGGGTCGCCGGGCGGCTCGTCGACGTCGGTCAGGCCGCCGCTCCACTGCAGGCGGACTGCACGATCGACCTCCGCCTTCGCGGGTTTGCGGCGACGAGGAAGAACGTGTCGTACGTGGCGACGTTCGAGCTGAACGACATCAACGGCGAGCTGCTCACGCGCCGCGTGACGATGCGCGCCTCGTAGGGTAGGGGCGAGGCTTGCCTCGCCCTAATACGCGACGGCGCCACGCCCGGTCTCCGCGGCGTGGCGCTGTTCGTCCGCCCGATACGACGAGCGGACGAGCGGGCCGGAGAACACGGATCCGAAGCCGAGCGCCTCGCCCTGCTCGCGGAACCAGCGGAACTCGTCGGGATGCACCCAGCGGTCGATCTGCGCGTGCTTCGCCGACGGCTGCAGGTACTGGCCGATGGTCACGACGTCCACGCCGTGCGCGCGGAGGTCGCGCATCGTGTCGACGACCTCGTCGTTCGTCTCGCCGAGCCCGACGATGATCCCGGACTTCGTCAGGACGGGGTAGTCGGCGACCTCCTTGGCGTGTTCGAGGAGCCAGAGCGCCTTGTCGTAGCTCGCCTTCGCGCCGCGCATCCGCGCGTGCAGCCTGCGGACCGTCTCGATGTTGTGGTTGAAGACCTCGGGTCGCGCGGCGAGCACCGTCGCGAGCGCCTCCTCTTCCACGTCGAGGAAGTCCGGCGTGAGGATCTCCACCTTCGCGGCCGGCAGCTTGCGCTTGATGGCGCGGATCGTCGCGGCGTAGTGCGCGGCACCGCGGTCCGGCAGGTCGTCCCGGTCGACGGACGTGACGACGACGTGCGAGAGCTTCATCTGCGCCGCCGCCTGCGCGAGCCTGAGCGGCTCGAGGGGATCGGGCGGCCCGTCGGGCTTGCCCGAGTGCACGTAGCAGTACCGACACGCGCGGGTACAGGTGTCGCCGAGGATCTGGAAGGTCGCCGTGCCGCGACCCCAGCATTCGCCGATGTTCGGGCAGCGAGCCTCCTCGCAGATGGTGTTGAGGCCGCCCTCGCGCATCAGGCTCTTCACCTCGAAGTAGCGGGAATTGGCGCGCGGCGCGCGTACCTTCATCCACTCGGGGCGGCGCGGGCGCTCGGCGACCGGAAGCGACCTCTGCATCGCGTTTAGTCTACGGACAGTGGTGCCGGAGGCCCCTCTCGAGCACGACGGACACGGCCTGCGGCCGGTCGGCGACGGCTGGTTCGTCCTGAACGTCCGCGACGCACGCTGGTTCACGAGCGAGCTCGACACCTACGCCCAGTTCGAGAGCGACGAGGTCCGGTTCGACCAGGTCGGGATCGGCATCGGCATCCTCAGCCCCGGAAAGTCCAACGGCATGTACCACAGCGAGGACGCGCAGGAGGACTTCCTCGTGCTCTCCGGCGAGTGCCTGCTGATCGTCGAAGGCCAGGAGCGATCTCTGAAAGCGTGGGACTTCGTGCATTGCCCGCCCTGGACGGAGCACATCTTCGTCGGGGCCGGCGACGGGCCGTGCGTCGTCCTCGGTGTGGGCGCGCGCCGGAAGGGCAGAGGCATCGTCTACCCGGTGAACGAGACCGCGTCGAGGCACGGAGCCGGGGTCGAGGAGGAGACGTCCGACCCGCGCGTGGCGTACGCGCGCTTCTCCGAAGACACGCCGGTCTCAGGGCACGAGGTGTTCCCCGGCTGACTCAGCCGAAGTGCTCGACCATCAGGGTTCGCATGGTCGAGCCCTCCGTCCACAGCCGGTGGGGCACGTCCTTCGGCCAGCGAGCCTGCTGGCCCTCCTCGAGCGTCGCGGTCTCTCCCGCAACCGACGTGAAGCCCTGTCCTTCGAGGCAGACGACGACCGTGTCGTTGTCGCCGGGGTGCTCGTGGATGGTCGCGTGCTCGGAGAAGCGCAGCTCCGCCACGAAATAGGTCTCCTCGCGGACGAGGACGCGGCCCACCACGCCCGCGGACCCGTCGAACGGAAGCGGATCCCACCCCGGTCGCGGAATGGGCCGGATGTCGACGGTCACCGTGCTGCAAGCGAGGCGTGGATCGACTGTGGCCAGAGGCCGGCGCCGTCGTCGGCGGGAATCTCGTCGAGCTGCAGCCCGAAGACGTCTGCGATCGCCTCGATCGCGGCGGGCCGCACGTCCGCGACGGTGAGGGGGCGGTCGAGCTCACGTGCCATCGTCGTGAACTGCGCGTCCTCGAGGCCGCAGGCCGTGATCCACTCCGTGAACGGTGCCGGGTCGAGGTCGACGTTGAGCGCATACCCGTGCGTCGTCACCCAGCGCGAGACGTG
>DASUCI010000201.1:0-3586 GCA_035762825.1 Gaiellaceae bacterium
CGCCCAGGTGTTCGGATCACGCGGGACGCGTTCGGCGTCGCGCACGTGACCGGGAAGACCGAGGCCGACGTGGCGTTCGGCGCGGGCTGGGTGACGGCGGCGGACCGTGGTCTCCTGCTGCAGCTGATCCGCGGCCCGGCGCGCGTCGCCGCGCTCGACGTCCCCGGCCTCGATCCGCTCGCGCTCGCGCTGACGGGGAAGAGCTTCGTGCCGAGCGCCGAGGCCGAGGCCTTCCTCGCGAATCAGCTCGACGCCGTGCGCTCGCAGCGCACGGTGGGCCCGAAGATCCTCGCACTGGTGAACGCATACGCCGCCGGGATCAACGCGTACTACCGCGCGAAGCGGATCCCGTCGACCCCGTTCACGGCGAACGACGTCGTCGCGTCGGTGGCGCTGATCGCCGCCCGCTTCGGCACGAACGGTGGCCAGGAGGCACGGAACGCGATGTTCCTGGACGCCCTCGAGGAGCGGTTCGGCGCCGCAGACGCGCGGCGCGTCTTCGCCGATCTGCGCGCTGCGAACGACGTCGAGTCGGCGGTCAGCGTGCCGGGATCGTTCCCGCAGCACGCGCCCTCCGAGACCACCCCCGGAGCCGTCGTGCTCGACGACGGCAGCTTCGTGGGCGCTCCGCTCGCTCCGCCGGCGTTCGCGTCCAACGCGCTGGTGGTCGGCGCGAAGCGCTCCGAGACGGGCCACCCACTCTTTGTCGCCGGGCCTCAGGTGGGATACTTCTTCCCCGAGTTCTTCGCCGAGATGGAGCTCGCCGGCGCCGGTTTCGCGGTGCGGGGGGCGGTGTTCCCCGGCGTCCCGCTCGTGCTCGTCGGGCGCGGGCCGGATTTCGCATGGAGCCCGACGTCGTCCCAGGCGGACAACCGCGACCTCTTCGTCGAGACGCTGTGCCAGAACGACACGACGTACCTCTACCGGGGCCAGTGCGAGCCGATGCGGCGCTTCTTCGCGGGCACGCTGAAGGCCCAGGGGCAGCCCGATCAGCAGATCGCCTACTACGAGACGACCCACGGCCCCGTGATCGGCTACGCGACGGTGGCCGGGAAGCGGGTCGCGGTCTCGGTGCAGCGCTCGACGAGGGGTCGGGAGCTGCTCTCGGCGCGCGCCTTCTACGACCTCAACACGAGCCGCGTCACCTCCGCGACCGACTTCCTGCAGACGATGAACGGCGTCGAGTTCAGCTTCAACTGGTTCTACGCCGACGATCGCGACATCGCGATGTTCTCGAGCGGGCGCTTTCCGATCCGGGCGGCGGGCACCGATCCGGCGCTCCCGACCGTCGGCAACGGGGACTACGACTGGCGCGGGTTCGTCCCGTTCGCCGGGCACGCGCGAGGGGTCAACCCGCCGACGGGCACGATCCTGAACTGGAACAACCGGCCCGCGGCAAGCGTCGGCGCATCCGACTCGAACTTCGCCTACGGCTCGGTGCATCGGAACGACCTCCTGCGAGCCGCGGTCGCCGGCCGGAAGAAGCACACCCTCGCGACCCTGACTGGCGCGATGAACAAGGCCGCGACCCAGGACTTGCGCGTGGCACGGGTGTGGCCGACGATCCGCGCCGTCCTCCAGACCGGCTCGGCGCCGAGCGCGCGTGCCGAGGCCGCAGCCGGGCTCCTCGACAGCTGGCGCGAGTCCGGATCGAGCCGGCTCGACGGCGATCTCGACGGGAGGATCGACGATCCGGGAGCGGCCGTGCTGGATGCCGCCTGGCCCAGGCTCGCCGACGCGGTGATGTCACCGGTGCTCGGCCCGCTCGTCGACCGGCTGGCGGCGCTGCACGGCCGTAGCAACGACCCGGGGCCGGGCGGCTCCGCGTTCATCTCGGGGTGGTACGGGTACGTGGACAAGGACCTGCGCATGCTGCTCGGGCGCGAGGTGCGGGGGCCGTACTCGCGCCGCTACTGCGGGGCGGGCGTGCTCGCGGCGTGCCGCGAGGCGCTCTGGGAGGCGCTCGACGACGCGGCCGCGGAGCTCGAGAAGGCGCAGGGCCTGGCGCCTTCGTCCTGGCGCGCCGACGCGACCGCAGAGCGGATCCGCTTCACCTCGGGCGTGCTTCCGGACACGATGCGCTGGACGAACCGGCCGACGTTCCAGCAGCTCATGTCGTTCAGATCGCATCGACCGCGTCCGTAGCTACGCTCGCCGCGTGAGGAAGCGCTACCTCATGGCGCCCGGGCCGACGCCCGTTCCCCCCGAGGCGCTGGCCGCCGGCGCGGAGCCGATCATCCACCACCGCGGGCCGGACTTCCGCGAGCTCATGTTCCGGACGCTCCGCCGCCTGCAGCAGGTCTGCCGCACCGAGAACGACGTCCTGCTCTTCACCGCGTCGGGCTCCGGCGCGTTCGAGTCCGCGATCGTGAACCTCATGTCGCCAGACGAGCGCGTCCTCGTCGTCACGGCCGGGGCGTTCGGTGACCGCTGGTGCTCGATGGCGACGGCGTTCGGCGCAGACGTGCACGAGCTCCGGTACTCGTGGGGGGAGACGCCTCAGCCGGACGATCTGCGTTCGCGACTCGCCGAGACCGAGGCGGAGGTCGTGGTCGTGGTGCATTCGGAGACGTCGACCGGCGTCGTCGCCGACGTGCAGGCGCTCGCGCGCGTCGCACAGGAGGCAGGGGCGCTCGTGCTGGTCGACGCGGTGTCCAGCCTCGGCGCGGTTCCGCTCGAGACGGATGTCTGGGGCCTCGACGTCGTCGTGGCCGGATCGCAAAAGGCACTCATGACGCCGCCGGGACTCTCTCTGACGACGGTGTCCGAAGCCGCGTGGGAGCGCTCGCGCCGCTCGACGATGCCGCGCTACTACTTCGACTGGGAGCGGATGCGCAAGGCGCTCGAAGGCGGCTCGACGCCGTTCACGCCGGCCGTCACGCTCGTCGCGTCGCTCGACGTCGCGCTCGGGTTGCTGCTCGAGGAGGGTCTCGACGCGGCCTTCGCGCGCCACGCCGCACTCGGCCGCGCCTGCCGCGAGGGCGCGAAGGCGATGGGGCTCGAGCTGTTCTCGCCCGACGAGGAGCGCTCGGCGGTCGTGACGGCGATTCTCACTCCGGACGGCGTGGACGCGAAGGAGCTCGTCCTCGAGCTGCGCGATCGCTTCGGGATCACGGTCGCCGGCGCCCACGGCGAGCTCGGCTCGCGGATGTTCCGGATCGGGCATATCGGCTACTACGACGTGCTCGACATCACGACGGCGCTCACCGCCGTCGAGACGCTGCTCGTCGAGCGCGGCGCGGCCATCGAGCCCGGGGTCGCGACGCAGCGCGCGCTCGAGGCGTACCACGACGCCGCGCGTGTGTAGGCGCTCCCCGACGGGCGTACGGCCCGCTTCGCGCGGCTGCGAACGCTTCGCATGCCGTCGTCCTCAGTCGCTCCGATATGACCCCATATCGGAGCTTCCTGCGTCCTCGGCCTGCTCGGTTCTCGCCGGCGAAGCATGACCGTACCCCCGCCGGGAAGCGCCAGCCGACCGCGCGTCCTCGTCCGCGAGCCCATCGCCGCAGCGGGACTCGAGCTCCTGAAGAGCCGTTTCGACGTCGTCGAGGACGGCGAGTCGGACCTCGCAGAGATCATCGGCGAC
>DASUCI010000202.1:0-7157 GCA_035762825.1 Gaiellaceae bacterium
ATCGCCCAGCTCGTCGATCCGGGTTCGTTCGTCGAGACGGACGCCGATCTCCGCTCGGCGGACCCGCTCGAGTTCTTCGACCTCCGGCCGTACGTGGAGCGACTCGCGGAAGCGGAGGTGGAGACGGGCCTGGGCGACGCGCTCGTCTCCGGCGCCGCGGAGATCGAAGGCGAGTCGTCGGCGCTCGCGGTCATGGACTTCGATTTCATGGGCGGCTCCATGGGCAGCGTTGTCGGGGAGAAGTTCGTACGGTCGTGCGAGCGCGCGGCAACGGCTGGCATACCGCTCGTCGCGATCTCGGCCTCCGGCGGCGCGCGCATGCAGGAGGGCATCCTCGCGCTCATGCAGCTCCCCAAGACGATCTGCGCGATCGACGAGTTGCATGAGTCGGGCGGCACGATGATCTCCGTGCTGACGCATCCGACCACGGGCGGTGTCCTGGCGAGCTTCGCGAGCCTCGGTGACGTGGTGCTCGCCGAGCCGGGGGCGCTCATGTCCTTCGCGGGCCCGCGGGTGGTCTCGCAGACGACGCGCGAGAAGCTGCCCGACGACTTCGGTCGCGCGGAATCGAACCTCCGCTACGGGCATCTCGATGCGATCGTGCCCCGCTCGGAGCTCCGTGCGACCCTCGCACAGCTCCTCCTTCTGTTCGAGCGAACCTGAGATGCCCTCCGAAGCCGAGATGCGGCTGCGCGAGCGTCTCAGTAAGCTCGGCGGCATGAAGCTCCTGCGCGGCACGAAGCTCTCGGGTGAGCTGGCGCGCCTGCAGGATCAGCTCGACCAGCTGCGCGCGGATCCCACGGCCGAGGAGATCTGGGAGTCGGTCGAGCTCGCACGGCATCCCGACCGCCCCTACACGCTCGATTACGTCGAGCGGATCTTCGAGGATTTCTTCGAGCTGCACGGCGATCGCGGCCGCGCGGACGATCCGGCCGTCGTGACGGGTCTCGGGAGGCTCGACGGCCGCACGGTCGTGGTGGTCGGCCACCAGAAGGGGCGCGACATCAAGGAGCGCGCGGCGCGCAACTTCGGGATGGCGTACCCCGAGGGCTATCGCAAGGCGATGCGCGCGATGGCGCTCGCCGGCCGGCACGGCTTTCCGGTGGTGACCATGGTGGACACGCCAGGCGCCTACCCGGGGGTGGCGGCGGAGCAGCACGGCCAGGGCGGGGCGATCGCGCGGTCGCAGGCCGCGATGGTTCGGCTCCCCGTGCCGACCGTGGCGTGCGTGATCGGCGAAGGCGGTTCGGGAGGGGCGGTCGCGATCGCCGTCGCCGACCGTGTGCTCATGCAGGAGAACGCGATCTACTCGGTGATCTCGCCCGAGGGGTGTGCGGCGATCCTGTGGCGGGACGCGGGCGAGGCGCGGAAGGCCGCTGCGGCGTTCAAGCCCGACGCCGCGCACTGCTTCGAGCTCGGAGTCGTGGACGGGATCGTCGCCGAGCCGGAAGGCGGAGCCCATACCGACGTCGATGCTGCCGCTCAGCTCCTCGAGCAGGGCATTCTCGCTGCACTGGAGGAAATCGACGACCTCGACGACGACGATCGGCGGCGCCTGCGCCGCGAGAAGTACCGCATGATGGGCGTTCTCGCGTCGACGGCGTAGAGGATCGCGTTCTCCACAGATTCCACAGGCTTATCCCCGGCACGATTAAGCGGTCTGAGCAGGGAAAAAGCGCATCGTGCAGCCGGTTGGTAAAGAACACGTTGCGGTTCGGGCGACAATCCACAGGTGAGCCTCGACGAATACCGGAAGAAGCGCCGCCGCGGCAAGACGCCGGAGCCCTTCGGTGCGCACGGGACGTCGGCCGAGCAGCCGCGCTTCGTGATCCAACGGCACGCTGCGAGGCGGCTCCACTACGACTTTCGGCTCGAGCGTAACGGCGCGCTGGCGAGCTGGGCGGTGCCGAAGGGAGTTCCACTCCGTAGCGGAGAGCGGCACCTCGCCGTGCACGTCGAGGATCACCCGCTCGAGTATGGCGACTTCGAGGGAACGATCCCGACCGGCGAGTACGGCGCGGGCACGGTCGAGATCTGGGACCGGGGCACGTACGAGCTACTGGAGGAGAAGCGCAACGGCGGCCTGACCGTTCGGCTCGACGGCGAGCGGCTCGACGGCGTGTGGACGCTCGTGCCGGCGAGGCTCGACGGCGACCCGAAGAACTGGCTCCTCCTGCGCAAGGACGCGGGCGAGGGCAGCGCGACGCGGTACCGGCCGATGCTCGCGGTCAGCACCGACACGCTGCCGATGGGCGAGGGCTGGGTCTACGAGCCGAAGTGGGACGGGTTTCGCGCGATCGTGACCGTGTCCGGGGGCGAGGTGTCGTTCAGGAGCCGGAACGACAACGATCTGACCCAGCGGTTCGGGGATGTCGCCCGCACCGCCGCACTGGCAATCCGCTCCTCGGACGCGGTGCTCGACGGAGAGATCTGCGCGCTCGACGAGGCCGGTCGCTCCCGCTTCTCGCTCCTCCAGGAAGGCACTGGCACGGGCGTGCTCGTGCTCTTCGACGCGCTCGAGGTCGAGTCCACGCCGCTCGTCGACCTCCCGCTCGCAGAGCGGCATCAGCGGCTCGAGGAGCTCGTCGAGCAGCGCGCCGGCGTGCTCGTGTCCCCGCAGTTCGACGACGGCCAGGCGCTGCTGGCCGCCGCGCGCGAGCAGGAGCTCGAGGGTGTCGTGGCCAAGCTGAGCGACTCGCCCTACAGACCGGGTCGCCGCTCGCCCGACTGGCAGAAGCTGAAGCTACGCCTGACGCAGGAGGTCGTCATCGCCGGCTACACGCGGGGTCAGGGACGGCGCGGCGGCGGGTTCGGCGCGCTCGTCGCCGGGGTACACGATGCGGGTGTCCTGCGTTGGGCGGGGAACATCGGCACCGGCTTCTCCGATCGCGAGATCGAGCGCCTCCTCGGTCTCCTGCGCCCGCTCGTACGGCCCGACTCGCCCTTCGCAGAGGCGCCGAAGATGCCACGCGTCCGCAAGACCGACGTCACGTGGGTCGAGCCCTCGCTCGTGGCCGAGGTCGAGTTCGCCGAGTGGACTCACGAAGGGAGGCTGCGGGCGCCCTCGTACCTCCGACTTCGTGAGGACAAGGCGGCACCGGAGGTGAGGCGCGAGCGCGTGCCCGTCGAGCCGGTCGTGAAGCGAGGCCGCAGGGAGCTGCGCTTTTCCAACCTCGACAAGCCCTTCTGGCCGGAGCTTGGGATCACGAAGGGCGACCTCATTGCCTACTACCGCGACGTCGCGGAGGTGCTCGTGCCGCACCTGCGCGGTCGGCCGTTCACGATGAAGCGCTACCCCGACGGCTGGCAGGGCAAGAACTTCTTCCAGAAGAACGCTCCCTCGCATATGCCCGAGTGGATCGAGCGGGCGCCGCTTCCGGCGTCGACGCGTGAGGGCGAGCGCAAGATGATCGAGTACGCGGTCGTGAACGACGACCTCTCGCTGCTCTGGATGGCGAACATGGGCTGCATCGACCTGCACACGTGGGCGTCGCGCGTCGACAAGGTCGAGCGTCCCGACTGGGTGATGTTCGACCTCGATCCCTCGGAGGGAGCGGGGTTCGAGGAGGTGGTCGAGGTCGCGCTCCTCGTGAAGGAGACGCTCGACCTGCTGGAGCTCGAGAGCCACCCCAAGACCTCGGGCTCACGCGGAATCCACGTGCTCGTGCCGATCGCGCGGCGGCACTCGTTCGAAGAGGTACGCGACTTCGCCGCGATCATCGCGGGCGCGCTCGCGCGCGCGCATCCGAAGCTCGTGACCACGGAGTGGGCGAGAAGCAAGCGCCACGGCGTCCTCGTGGACGCCAACCAGAACCGGCAGGGAGCGACCAACGCAAGCGTGTACTCGGTGCGGCCTCGCGCCGGCGCGCCGGTGTCGACACCGCTCCGCTGGGACGAGGTGAAATCGGGGCTCGATCCAGCCGGGTTCACGATGGAGTCCGTTCTCGACCGCGTGGCCGAGCACGGCGACCTGTATGCACCCGTGCTCGCCGGCAAGCAGTCGCTGAAGACCGCGCTGAAGTCGCTTCGCTAGCGCTTAGCCGGTCGCGTACGCGTCGAGCTGTTCGGCGAGCTCACGCGGGCGACTGATGCTGACGTAGTGGCCGCCGTCGATCTCGTCCGCCTCGATCCCGAGACGCGTACGTGCGTGACCGCGAGCCCACGCGGCCGTGAACATGCGATCGTCGCGGCACAGGAGGTACCTCGTCGGCGTATCCGGCCACCCGTCGAGCGGCCAGGGCTGGCGCAGCGCTTCCGATTTCTCGTCGCGTTCTCGCCGCTGCGCCTCCTCGGCCAGGGCCGGCGCGACGTCGTTGTAGAAGACGTCGTCGTACCCGCTCGCCTCGTAGCCGGTGTTCGTCCACCAGTCTGCGAACAGCTCGCCAGGGGCCGGGATCATGCCGGCGACGAGCACGAGGAGGTCTGCAGTGGCACGCGCGCATACGAGCGGCGCTGTGAAGCCTCCGAGCGAATGGCCGACCACGACGATGTGCTCACGTTCGCCCAGCGCGTCGACGACGACGTCGACGTACTCCTCCCACCCCGCCGACTCGTGCTCGCAGGGGAGATCGACAGCGACGGGGTCGTGGCCCAGCTCCCGCAGTTCCGGAACGAGGAGGTGCCAATCCCATGCGCTCCCGCCGCCGCCGTGAATCAGGGCGAAGGTCGCCACTAGTCGCCGAGCCGACGCGGATGCCCGAGCATCGACAGCTCCACGATGTCGCGGCGGAAGAACAGCGCAACCGTCCAGTCGACCACGACGCGGAGCTTCCGGCTCAGAAGGGGCAGCTGGTAGAGGTGATACGTGCGCGTGACGAACCACCCTGGGAAGCCCCACAGGTGCAGGCCTGGCAGCTCCGCGATCCCCTTGAACCGCCCGAGCGTCGCGACCTGGCCGAGCATGCGGTAGCCGTACGGCTCGGGGTCGCCGACCAGGTTCTTGGCGAGCCGGCGCGCCTGGCGGAGCGCGTGCTGGCTCGTCGGTGGGTCGACGGAGCCCGGCGTCTTCGTGTTCGGGATGGCGGCGCAGTCGCCGAGCGCCCAGACGTCGTCCGTGCCCTCGACGCGAAGCGTGGCGTCGACCACGACCCGCCCGCGGTCGTCGAGTGGGAGGCCCAGGCTGGCGAGCAGAGGGTTGGCGCGCACGCCCGCGGTCCAGACGAGCGTTCGCGCGGGCACGACCGTCCCGTCGGAGAGCACCGCTTCCGTTCCGTCGTACGACTCGAGCGTCGTGCCGACATGGATCTCGATGCCGCGCTTTGCGAGGCGGCGGGCGGCGTACTCGCCGAGGCGGCGGGGGATCTCCGGGAGGATCTTCGGCGCCGCGTCGACGAGCACCCAGCGCTGCGGGACGTCCCGGAGCACGGGGTAGTAGCGCTGTGCGGCGTGCACCATGTCGTGAAGCTCGGCGAGCGCCTCGACGCCTGCGTAGCCGGCGCCCACGAACACGAAACCGAGCTCGGAAGGATCCTGGGGATGGATGGACGCTCGCTCGAGCTGGAGGAGCACGCGGTTGCGAAGCGCGATCGCGTCGGCGAGGTCCTTGAATCCGACCGCATGCTCGGCGAGCCCGGGAACGGGCAGCGTTCGTGTGATCGCACCGAGGGCGACGACGAGGCGTTCGTAGCCGATCTCGAGCTCGCCGGCGAGCGATTCGACGACGACGGTCCGGCGCTCGCGATCGTGGCGCCTGATGTGGCCGAGCACGAGCTCCGCGTGCGGACACATCTGGCGGAGCGGCACCACCACGTGCCGCGGCTCGATCGTCCCCGACGCGGCCTCGGGGAGGAGCGGCGTGTAGAGCATGAAGTTCTCGTGCGAGACGATCGTCGCGCCGCGGCGCTTCAGCAGCCGCGCGACGTAGCTCCCGGCGAACCCCCCGCCGAGGACGAGCGTGCCACCGCGTGCCTCGCGTCGTTCCACGGGTCATGCTTACCACGATGGGGCTACAGGTTGCGGTGATCGGGAGCGGTGCGGAGTGGGAGGCGGCAGCCGAGGAGATCGGGCGGCTGCTCGCGGAGGCCGGATGCGCCGTGGTCACGGGCGGCCTCGACGAGGTCATGGCAGCGGCGCATCGAGGCGCGAAGTCGGCAGGACGATCGCGATCATCCCCGGCGAGAGCCGCTCGGCCGCGAACCCGTGGGCGGACCACGTCGTCGTGACCGGGATCGGGCACGCGCGGAACCTCGCCGTCGCGGCGAGCGGCGATGCAGTGATCGCCGTCGGTGGGAGCTACGGGACGCTCGCGGAGATGGCGTTCGCGCTCCGGCTCGGTCGACCGGTCGTTGCTCTCGAGGGCGCGCCGACCGTGGACGGGGCGCAGCGGGCCGCGACCCCCGCCGAGGCGGTCGAGTTGGCTCTACGTCACCTCGGCTAGGCGCTGCTCGAGGAAGCGGATCTCGGAGGCGTTCGTCGTGAGCTCGAGGGCACGTCGGTACTCCTCTGCGGCCTCGTCGCCGCGCTCCAGGCGGCGGAACAGATCTGCGCGTGCCGCATGGAAGAGGTGGTAGCCGTCGAGGCCCTCGACCTCGTCGAGCATCCCGAGGCCGCCCTCGAGGTCGCCCGCGAGTGCGACCGCGACAGCACGATTGAGCTCGACCACGGGCGACGGTTGCAGGGCGGCGAGCGCGTCGTACAGCGCGACGATCTCGGACTTGCGGCGGCCCTCGGCGTGGGCAGCGGCGATCGCGGCCTGCAGCTGGTAGGGGCCGGCTCGCCGTAGCGAGACGGCGCGCTCGAGGACGCGGAGCCCCTCCTCGATGCGCCGTCGATCCCACAGCGTCCGGTCCTGGTCGTCCAGCAGCACGATTCCGCCGTCCTCGCCGACACGCGCTGCGCGGCGCGAGTCTTGGAGGAGCATCAGCGCCAGCAGTCCGAGCACCTCCGGCTCGTCCGGCATGAGAACGGCGAGCAGCTTGCCGAGCCGGATCGCCTCGTCGCAGAGGTCGGCGCGGACGAGGTCCGAGCCCGCGGAGGCCGCGTATCCCTCGTTGAAGACGAGGTAGAGCACGGCGAGGACCGAGCGGAGTCGCTCGGGCAGGAGGTAGTCGGGCGGCACCCGGAACGGGATCCCGGCGTCGCGGATCTTTCGCTTCGCGCGAACGAGTCGCTGGGCCATCGCGGGCTCCGCGACGAGGAACGCATGCGCGATCTCCCCG
>DASUCI010000203.1:0-4042 GCA_035762825.1 Gaiellaceae bacterium
CGTGAGGGCCCAGGACGCGTACACCAGCGCGGACTGGTCGAAGAGGATCGGTCCCAGCACGGGCACGTCGCCGAGCCCGAGAACGTCGAGGTCGCCGAACTGATGCACGGCGGGCGTGTCGGCGAGCCCGAGCTCGACACCGACGTAGGCAGACAGTCCCAGCCCTCCGGCGAAGATGGTGAGCGCGAGCCCCGAGACGATCTGGTTCGCGCGGAGCGTGATCACGAGGAACGCATGGATCGCCGCCATGACCGCTCCGGCGAGCGCCGAGGCGACGACCGCCAGGAAGAGAACAGTGGGGCCGGAGCCGTCGACCCGCTGCGTCGTCCAGAAGCCGATCGCGGCCCCGAACAGCATCATCCCTTCGACCCCGAGGTTGAGGACCCCGGAGCGCTCGGCCAGAAGCTCGCCGAGTGCCGCGTACAGGAGCGGCGTTCCATAGAGGACCGCCTGCGCCAGCACGATCACGAGCAGGCTGTCGTTGACGCTCACGAGCCTGCGCCCTCCGCGAGCGGCCTTCCGGCTCGAGCCCGGGTGAGCCGCACGCGGTAGCGGAGCAGCAGCTCCGCGCCGAGCGCGCAGAAGAGGATGATGCCCTGCATCACGCCCACGAGCCCGGACGGAAAGTCGGGCCCCTGCAGCGTGTACCCGGCGTTCAGGAGCCCGCCGATGAGCACCGCGACGAGGCAGACCGCGAACGGGTTGTAGCGGGCCAGCGCGGCGACGACGATGCCCGTGTACCCGAACGCCGCGGCCTGCAGCCCGGTCGGGCTTCCGTCGAGCGTGTGCGTGAAGTCGCCGATCTGGCTCGCCCCGCCGATGCCCGCGATGGCCCCGGACAGCGCCATCACCGCGAGGATCTTCCGGCGCGTTCGCATCCCGGCATATCGCGCGGCGCGCGGTGAGTCCGCGATGACGCCGACCTCGAACCCGAACCGCATCCGCGAGTAGAGGACCCAGACGACGACAGCGACGAGGATCCCGATGAGAAAGCCGAGCGGCACGACGACCGACGTTCCGAACGTCGACCAGTCGGAGGCGACCGGCATCGGCTTGCCCTGAGGGAACGCCCGAGCCTGCAGCGTCGACGTGTCGCGCCAGTACGACGAGCTGTCGAAGATGAGGTACGTGAGGAGCAGGCCCGCCACGTAGTTGAGCATCAGCGACGTGATGATCTCGTTCGTCCGCGCGAACGCCCGCAACACACCTGGAATCAGCGCCCAGAGCGCGCCGAGCACGGCCGCGGCGGCGCACATCGCGATCACGAAGAGCGGCGTCGACGTCACGTCCCGGTCGCCGAGCTGGAGTGCGATCCACGACGCTCCGACGGCCCCGAGGTAGAGCTGCCCCTCCGCGCCGATGTTGAACAGCTGCATGCGGAAGGCCACCGCCGCAGCCAATCCGGTGAAGAGGATCGGCGTTGCCGAGATCAGCGTCGCCGAGAGCGCGCCCGACCCCGTGAACCCGGCCTCGACGATCTTCCGATACGTCTCCCACGGCGAGTGCCCCGTGAGCTTCAGGACGACCCCCATCACCGCGAAGGCGACGACGAGCGAGCCGACCGGAACCGCGACGGACAGCCACCACGGCTGCGCGAGACGGCGCTCGAGCTTCACTCGCCGGTCCCGCCGGCCATGAGGTAGCCGAGCTCCTCGATCGACGCCGCTCCGGCATGGAGCTCGCCGACGATCTCGCCCTCGTAGACGACGAGGATCCGGTCGGCGAGCGCGCGGATCTCGTCGAGGTCCTCGCTCATCAGCAGGATCGCGACGCCGTGAGCCGCGGCGTCGCGGAGGTACGAGTGGACCGTCTCGATCGCACCGACGTCGAGCCCGCGCGTCGGCTGCGCGACCACGAGGACGAGCGGATCATCCTCGAACTCCCGTCCGAGAATGAGCTTCTGGAGGTTCCCGCCCGAGAGATTGCGCACCGGTGTACCGGGGCCTGGCGTCTTCACGTCGTAGCGCCGGATGATCCCGACCGCGACGTCGCGCATGCGTCGAAGAGCGAGGAGCGGTCCATGCGTGAGCGAGCGGCGCCGGTAGGTCTTGATGACGACGTTGCTCGTCACGCTCAAGCTGGGGGCGAGCCCCGTTCCGAGACGATCCTCGGGTACGTGGGCGACACCCGCGAGGATCGCTTCGCGCGGATCGCCGCCACGCAGGCGTCGACCGCCGACCGCGATGCTCCCCGATCGGATCGGGCGCATCCCGGACAGTGCCTCGGCGAGCTCGCGCTGGCCGTTCCCGGCGACGCCGGCGACTCCGACGATCTCTCCCTCACGAATCGAGAACGAGACGTCGTTCACGGCGATCTGGCCCCGATCGCCGGACACCGTCAGCCCGTCCACCTCGAGCGTGTGGACGTCCGGCAGCCGCCTCGCCTGCTCGAGCGGTGGAGCGATGTCGATCTCGCGCCCCACCATCAACGCGGCGAGCGAGCGCTGCGTCGAGGACGCCGCGTCGACCGTCGCGATGGTCCTGCCACCGCGGAGCACGGTTACTCGGTCGGCGATCGCCTTCACCTCGTGGAGCTTGTGCGAGATGAAGATGACGGTCTTACCGTCGCCCGCCATCGCGCGAAGCGTGCCGAAGAGGGTCTCGGCCTCCTGGGGCGTGAGGACGGCAGTCGGCTCGTCCATGATCAGCACCTTCGCGTCGCGATAGAGCGCCTTGAGGATCTCGACGCGCTGCTGCTCCCCGACCGAGAGCTGCCAGATCTTCGCCTTCGGGTTGACGGACAGCCCGAAGCGCTGGCTGAGCTCGTCCACGCGCTGCTCGGTGGCCGCCGAGCGGAGGATGAGACGACGTCCCTCGCCGCGGTGGTCGCCGAGCACCACGTTCTCCGCGACCGAGAACGGCTCGACCAGCCGAAAGTGCTGATGCACCATGCAGATCCCCGCGTCGAGCGCATCGCGCGGCGAGTGGAACCGAACCGGCTCCCCGTCGAGCTCGATCTCGCCTTCGTCCGGCCGATAGAGGCCGGTGAGGATGTTCGAGAGCGTCGTCTTGCCTGCGCCGTTCTCGCCGAGGAGCGCGTGTACCTCGCCCGCAGCTGCCTCGAAGGTCACGCCGTCGTTCGCGACGACTCCGGGAAACCGCTTCGTGATCCCCGCCATGCGGACGGCGGGAGGAGGAGAGGCGCCGGACGAGCCGGCGCCTCTCTGACTGACGGAAGATGCGGGGACCTGCTCCCCCACGTGCTAGCCCGGAGGCGCGACCGTCGAGACCTTCCCGACGACACCCTTCGCGAGCCACTGCATCGAGTAGAGGTCCGGGAGGACCTTGAGCGTCTTCCCGGCCGGCACCACGATCTTGCCCTTCTGATCGCGGATGGGACCCGTGAAGACGTTGAACTTACCCGAGACGATGGCCTTCCGCTTCGCGGCGATGGCCGCCTTCGTCTTCGCCGTCACCTTCGGGCCGTACGGCGCGAGGCCGGTGAAGCCGTCCTTGATCGTGCCGTAGTAGAACCCGGACTTCCAGGTCCCCGCGATCGCCGCCTTCACACGCTTCACGTAGTACGGGCCCCAGTTGTAGGTCGCCGCGGTCAGCCACTGCGTCGGCGCCGACTTGCGCGCGTCGGAGTCGTAGCCGACCCAGGGGACGCGTTTCGACTCGGCGACGACACCGGCCGCCGGACTGTCGACGTTCTGCCCGAGCACGTCGACGCCCGCTGCGATCAGGTTCTTCGCGGCCGCCGTCTCCTTCGGGGGCGAGAACCACGAGTTCGTCCAGAGCAGCTTCACCCTGGCCCTCGGATTGGTCGCCTGGGCACCGAGCGCGAACGCGTTGATGTGCCTCACGACCTCCGGGATCCCGAAGGGGACGATGTAGCCGATCAGGCCCTTCTTGCTCGCGGCGCCCGCCGCCATCCCCGAGAGGTAGATCGTGTCCTCCCCGGCGCCGAAGTACTCCGACTGGTTCTTCTTGATCTGCAGGCCCGTCGCCTGCTCGAACAGCACGTCGGGGTACCTGCTGTAGAGCTGGCCGTTGACCCCGTTCTCGAACATGCCGAACGAGCAGCCGAAGATCATGTCGTA
>DASUCI010000204.1:0-9929 GCA_035762825.1 Gaiellaceae bacterium
GGGCTCGTCACGACGCGCGGCACCGACTACTTCCCGCGCAGGCTCATGTTCCCGCTCGCGGACGCTCGTGGGCGTGTGCTCGGCTTCCAGGCGAGGAAGCTCCGCGAGGACGATCCGCTACGCGGCAAGTACGTGAACTCACCCGAGGGCGACCTCTTCCACAAGAGCGCGATCCTGTACGGGCTGCATCTCGCGAAGACCGCGATCGGCAAGGCCGACTTCGCGGCAGTCGTCGAGGGGAACACCGATGTCATCGCGCTTCGCCAGGCAGGGTTCGAGCCGGTCGTCGCCTCGATGGGCACGGCGCTCACCGAGCGGCAGCTGCGCGAGCTCGGGCGCATGACGAAGAAGCTCTACCTCTGCTTCGACGCCGACGCCGCAGGCCAGGACGCCACCCTGCGCGGGATGGAGCTCGCGGCAACGCGGGGCTTCGAGGTCAAGATCGTGACGCTGCCACGCGGCCAGGACCCGGCCGATTCCCCGCACGGGTTCGCCGAGCGCCTCGCATCGTCGGAGAGCTACCTCGTGTATCGCGTCCGCCTCGAGATCGAGCGCTCCGCCGATCGTCAGGAGGGATTCGTCCGTGCCCGCGAGGTTCTCGCCAAGGCGGAGGACTCGCCGGAGCGCCAGGAGGCGTTGCGGCTTCTCGCCGACCGGCTCGACCTCCCGCGTGAGACGCTCGCTGGGCTCGCGCCCTCGCGTGGCGGGGCGCGCGGATCGTCCGAGGCGCCGCGGCTTCTCGGTGCCGGGGACCGGCTCGAGCGGGACGTGCTCGCGGCGTGTGTCGCGCACGACTCGCTCGTCCCGTACCTCGCGGAGCTGTCGGCCGACCACTTCGATTCCGACGCCAATCGCCGCTTCCGAGAGGTGCTCGTCAACGGGCGCGACGATCCCGAGCTGACCGCGCTTCGCGCAGAGCTCGACGCGCGCGCCGCGCAGGAGGCGCTCGACGAACGGACCGGAAAGGAGCTACTGCTCCGACTTCGCGACCGAAAGCTCAAGCGCGATCTCTCGAGCGCCGATCTCGCGCAGACGACCGAGCTTCAGGCGCAGCTCGCGAAGGTGCGTCAGGCGCTGGCCGAGCTGACCTAGGCGTAGCCGAGTTCGCGCAGGAGCGACCCTGCCTCGTCCTCGACGTCAGCCAACTGCTCGGCGGTGAGGTCCGCGCGGTAGCGGCCGACCGATTCGGCGTGTGCGCGGCCGAGTGCGCTCACGAGCGGTCCCGCCGGCGCATCGAGGTAGCGAGCCAGCTCGGCGCCGACGCGCGCGGAGTCGGTCGCAACGTCCTCGTAGCGCACCTCGAGCACATCGCCCTCGCGAGCCGCGGCGAGGTAGCTCCTCCAGACCCAGGCGGCGCGTCGTGCGTCGCCGGCGGCCTCGAACTCTGCGCGCCGCTCGGGCTCGACCCAGAACCGCGCATGCGCGCCGTACGGCACGCCTGCATCGTCTGCCTCGGACTGCTCGCGGCGAAGCCACGGCTTCTCGAGGAGCGAGCAGACGACGTCGCGGCCGTCGCGAACCATGTGCACGACCCGCGCCTCGGGGTACGCGCGCGGAATCGCCCGGACCAGGAACGCCATCTCGGGCGTCTGCTCCACGGGTCTGACCGAACCGACGAGTCCGACGCGTCGTGAGACGGCGAGGATTCGTCGAAGCTGGGAGGCGCCTTCCTCGGGCGGAAGCGCGGCGAGCTCCGCCACCGCGGCCTTCACTGGCGCGACCTCGCCGAGGTCGACGAAGCCGGGGAGCGAGCCGATGGCGCCCGCGAGGAATGTTGTCCCCGAGCGCGGCGAACCGACGACGAACACGAGCCGGTCGTCGAGCTTGCCGAAGCGCTCTGCGAACGACGCGCCCCGCCGCGGAACGAGTCGTTTCGCGACGCGCAGCTGGTTCGCGGTCGCCTCGAGGAGCCCGGCCACGGCGGCGATTGTCGCAGCGGCAGGGGAGCAGTGTTGACAGGACCATGCGACTGGTCGAGAGTGGGTGCACGTCGCGCGCTCCCGTATCGGCTGCAGAGACACCGTGACGCGCTCAGTCCTCGTCGTGGGCGCTGCCTCCGCGACCCTCCTGATCGCCGGCGCCGCATTCGGCGCGCGCGGGTTCTCGGATCCCGGCGGAGACACGAACATGGCACCAGACCTCACCTCGATGGAGGTCGCCGAAGCGCCCGCCGGGGTGATCGCGATCAAGGTCGTGGTCGCGAATTACCCGGCCCTGCCCGCGAACAGCTGGTTCAACCTCTGGTTCGACGTCGACGCGAACGCCACCACCGGGGACGATGCGGGAGACGAGGCGCTCGTTCGCTACCAGTCCACGGGAGAGATGGAGCTCTACACCTGGAACGGAGCGCAGTACGTCGCCGGATCGAACGCGGGCATCGTCGCTGCATTCACGGCCGGCACGCTGACGGTCTCGATCCCGCGCGCCTCGATCAACGCAGCCGGGGCGTTCGGCGTACTCGCGGTGGGCTCGCGGGGACAGCCGGTCGCCGACGAGGAGCTGGTGGCGTCCGACTTCGTGCCCAACGCGGGTCGCGCCAGGTTCTCCGGCCCGGATGCGGCGACGTTCCCCGACGTCACGGGTGACCACGACGCGGCGCCCGATCTCACAGCCGTCCGCGTGAGCGACGCCAGGAACGGCTGGATCACGTTCTCCATGACGACGCCCAACTACGCCGTGCTGCCGGCGGAGTCCGCAATCGTGCTCTCGATCGATGCGGACAACAATCCGCGAACCGGAGAGTCCGGAACGGAGCTCCAGCTCTCGCTCGCCGCCGGGGAGGTCGCCCTCGAGCGCTGGGACGGCGAGCAGTTCGTCCCCGACGACCCGCCTACACGCGCCCGCCACCGGAACACCGGGAACGTCGTCGCGCTCGACCTCCACGTGAGCGAGCTCGGCAACGCTTCCCGGTTCCGCTTCTCGGTGCTGAGCGCCGACGTCAACACGGCGATCCAGAGCGTGGTTGCCGTGGACGTCGCGCCGGACGACTTCACGTTCTGGCGGTACGCGCTCGCGAACAAGCCCGCGCTGCGGCTCAGCGCGAAGGGATTCGTCACGACACCGGGCAGGCCACGCGCGGGCAAGGCGTTCGCGATCGATCTTCCGGTCACCCGCTCGGATACCGGGAGGGCGATCACCTCGGGAGCCGTTTCCTGCCGTGTGTTTGCCGCCGAGAAGCACGTCGCCGCGACGGGACGCGTCGTCCGTGGCGCCGGAAGGTGCACGTTCGTCGTGCCGGCGAGCGCTCGCGGCAAGGTGCTGCGTGGGACCGTCACGGTGCGAAGCGGCGGAACGTCGGTGGCGGCCGAGTTCTCCTACGTCGTTCGCTGACGGCCGGAGGGGGGCCGAGCCGGCAACCCAACCGCGTCCCCAGCGATCTGGGGGAGGGATGAGGACGCCACGAACCGGCCCGGCCGGCTACGCCCTTCGGCGCTGGCTGCGTCGACCCTTCTTTGGACAGGCGGTACGAGACGACGACACGCTGGGCGCTTCAGATCAGATGGGGTGGGTACGAAACCTCACTCGCCGCATCAGTCCGAGTGAAGCGTGTGCGGGTCGAGGCCGATTGCCTGGGCTCCGCGAGACGTGAGCACGTAGAACGTTGGGTCGAGCGCCGTCGACGGAGCGCGGTGCGACTGCGTCTTGACAGGGTTGGTCCGCCGCGGACGGACGAGTCCTCGTCGAACGAGGAGCTCCAGGTCGAATGCTGGAAAGCGGTCGGCAACCTGCTCCGCCGTCTTTCCCTGATCGCCGATGAACTCGAGCACGTCACGATCCGGCGCATCCATTTGAGGCCAGCCTACGACTTTCCGAGGCCTGGCGCGAGCAGCCACCGGCTGTCCACCGTCGGCGCAGCGCGGTTCACTCGGGGCGGTGGTACCCTGGAGTAGAGACAGCTCCCTCCTTCCGCCGCTGCGCGCACTTCGAGTAGCGCCAGGTCTGAGCTCCAACCGCGAGAGGAGAGCGGTGATGGTGCACTCGAGTAGTGAACGGCCTACTAGGCCAACCATGCAGACCTCCCTTTGGGCGAATGGAAAGCGGAGGAGGAAAGCCTGGAATCTGCCGCAACTCCCCGCAAAGACGGCCCATCCAGACCGGCTTGACTGGGATCACTTCAGAGACCTGTACCACCCGGACAGCCGCCGACACAACCTCGAGGCCATCGTCGCGTACGGTGAGTACAAACGCACCCCGCGTCCGCACGCAGGAAGCGACACCGTCCCTCTGAACGACGTGGTCTCTGGCAACGCGGATTCTCTTGGAGAGTGGGAAGACGACGGCGGGCCGTCGCGAGATCCATCAAGAGGGAGGCGTGCGCGATGATCAGCGATCCTACTCAGGGGTTCACCGGTGTCGACAGCCGCGTAGGGCAGATGTACGAGGACGATCGCACGAGGAGGCTCCATCGCCGTCGCCTCGTGGGCTATGCACTTTGTATTGCGCTGTGGCTGATGAGCGCGATCCCGCTGGCACGCCTCTCGAGCGATGACGGAGGAGGAGCGGGTGTCGCGGCTGTCTATCTTGCAGCCGGATTTGCCGTCGCGCTCGCGATTCGTGGCATCTACACCCTGACAACGCGGCGGCCGTTCTGGTCACCTTGGCTGTTCGCGATCGCAGCCTTCCTCGCGATCGTGAGCTACGGCATACCGAGCGCCGGGGACGAGCCGTTTCGCCCTGCTGGCGCGAGCGAGGGGGCGGAATCCCGATAAGGGGGCACTCGCCGACGAGGTCGAGGTACGGGGTGCTTGAAACAGACGCAACACGCGGCGCACAGATCGCAGCTACTGTGAATGAGCGCGTTGGGTGTCTTTGAAGCCGTCGAGGCTTCGCACGTTGCTCTTCGACTGTCGCATCGACCTGAGCGCAGCAGGGAGTCCGTTCGGACTCTCTGTCCTGATCTAGGAACGAAGGAGCACCTCATGCATGCAATCATCCGCCGCCACGACGGTGTGGACCAGAACCGTACGACCGAGCTCACGAGCAAGGTCAACGAGACCCTCATGCCGAAGCTCAACAAGTTGCCCGGCTTCAAGGGCTACTACCTGATCGATGCCGGCAACGGCGTCTTCACCTCGCTCGGTCTCTTCGAGACGCCCGAGCAGGGGATGGAGTCGTCGAAGCTCGTCGCCACGTGGATCCGCGAGGAGAAGCTCGAGACGATCCTCCCCAACGAGCCGAAGATCACGAGTGGCAAGATCGTTGCTCGTAGCAGCGACCGCGTTCTCGCCGCCGCGTAAGCTCGACCACACCGCACTCGACTGAGGGCTCGGCTCGCCGGGCCCTCAGTTGTTTCGATCGCGAGCTCGCGGACGACGCAACACAGCGAGCGCATATCGCAGCTATGGTGGATGAGCGCGGGTTGTCCTTGAAGCCGTCGAGGCTTTGCACTTTTGCTCTTCGACTGTCGCACCGACCGGAGCGCAGCAGGGAGTTCAAGCGGACTCTCCTGTCCTGAGAGAGGACGAAGGAGCGTCACATGCTTTGTAGCCATTCGCCACTCCAACGGTTCGAACCGGAACCGCATATCCGAGACAATCCGCAGTCTCTCCAGTCTCACCGAGACTCTCATCCCAGGCTGTACCAGGGGGCGCGGTTCGCCGGGCTCTACCTGGTCGATGTCGGCAGGGCATCTTCAACTCTCGCAGTCTCGTCAAGACCCGTAATCAGGGCGAGGAGCGCCAAGGGCATGGCTGGTAGCGACCGCGTCTTGATCGCCGCATAGCTCCGACCGCACGATCCGAAGGGGCTCCAAGCGCTGAGCGGGTGCGAGCTTGGTACGAACTGAGGGCCCGCCCAGCGGGCGCCCTCAGCATGTATTGCCACTTTGCAGGTACTTCGCAGCTCCCCGGACTGGACTCGAACCAGTAACCCTCCGGTTAACAGCCCGCCCGACGGGGATGCGCGTGGGTCGCTTTGGCTCTAGTGAGCCACGTCGGGTAGTGCTCGATGCCCTCAGATCACGTGGGGCGGGTAGAAAGTTGGGTAGAAAGTTCGACTCGCGAACCCTCCCGGCTCCGTGCCGGACACGTCCCGAACGGCCACCTTGTCGCTCGAGCTCGATCGAGCGCGTCATCGTGGCGACGGAGGCCCGGGTGCCCATGGGTGGAGCTCACGGCGTCGTGGCGTTCAGCTCGCAGCTCGGCCTCCGCGCTTCGTATGAGGCCCGTCTCATCGCCTCTATGTCCTCCTCACGAGCGCAGCAATCGAGGTCAGCAGCAGACCAATGCTGACGAGGACGGCACCGGCGACTTCGTGGTCACGGTTGAACCAGAGCCACCAGCCTAGGAACGCGGCCACGCACCCAATGACGAAGACCCAGCGCATGCGTCCGGGAGCATTAGGCTCCGAGTCTCGTTCCTTGGCGAAGCTCGCGGGCCATGAACGAAACGTGGACGGGGACACGTCCCCAACGGCCACTTGCGGACGCACGAGCTATCCCGACGCTGCGGATCTCGCAGAGGAGCGTGTCTTCGGCGCACTCGCGTCAGGCGATCCTGGTTAGGCTCGGCCCGGACCCCGAGCCATGGGAGGTACGGCACATGAGCATCGTTGTTCGTTTCAACCCCGCGAACGTCACGCGAGAGAAGTACGACGAGAGCGTGCGGCGTCTCGAGGAGGCGGGGCTGTGGCCCAACCCGGACGGCATGGAGTCCCATGTCCTCTTCGGGGACGAGGGGAACCTGCGTGTCAGCGAGATCTGGGACTCTCGAGAGCAACTGCAGGCGTTCGGTGATCAGCTCATGCCGATCCTCGCCGACGTCGGCATTGAGTTCTCTGCCGAGCCGGAGATCTTCGAGGTTCAGAACCTCGTAACACGGTAGAAAGCCCGGTAGAAACTGAGAGCGCCCGGAAGGGCGCTCTCTGCATTTCTTCCCACTTTGCAGGTATTTGAAGGTACTTCGCAGCTCCCCGGACTGGACTCGAACCAGTAACCCTCCGGTTAACAGCCGGATGCTCTACCAATTGAGCTACCGGGGAAGGCAGCCGCGAGATTGTAGCCGGGCGTTTCCGGCCGCTCCGCGGGGAGGATCGGCATCCGGTGCGGCGAACGGAAGCGCATGCGTCGCTTCGCCGTCGCCGGCGTCGCGGTGTTCATTGGCGTCCTCGTGTTCGCTCCCAGCGGGCTCGCGGCCAGTGCTCGCGTCGCCGCTCTCCAGGTCGGGCTCCAGGCCCACGGGTTCGAACCTGGTCCGGTGGACGGCGTGGCCGGGCCAATGACCCGACGCGCCACCCTCGCGTTCCAGCGCCGCAAGGGCCTGAAGTGCGACGGGATACTCGACCGCGCGACGCAGCGTGCGCTCGGCAGGCGCGGCCGGCCGCTGCTCGGGCAGCGCGAGCTGGGCCTCGGCTCGGTCGGCTGGGACGTCGCCGTGCTCGAGTTCCGGCTCAAGCGGTTCGGGCTCGGGCCGCGCGCCGTCGACGGAAGGTTCACGCGCAGCACGCGCGTGGCGCTGCGCCGCTACCAGAGTCGCCGCGGCCTCGCGGCGGACGGCATCGCCGGCCCGAGGACGTACCGCTCGCTCGCAGGACGCCCTGCGACCCGCGCGACCCGCGCGCCCACGAGGTGGCATGTCGTCCGGCCGGGAGAGAGCTTCTTCTCGATCTCGGCGCACTACCACGTCAGCCCCTGGCGGCTCGCGCGGCGGAACCGGCTGTCACTGGTGAACGTGATCGTCCCGGACCAGCGGCTCGCGCTCCCGCGCGGCGCGCGACTTTCCGCACCTGCCGCTGCCGGCCCGGACGCCAGCCGTGAGGACGTCCGCGCAGCGATCGACTACTGGTCGCGCGTCTACGGCGTCGACCCGACGCTCGCCCGAGCGCTCGCGTGGATGGAGTCCGGCTTCCAGCAGGACGTCGTGTCCAGCGTCGGCGCGCTCGGGGTCATGCAGCTCCTGCCGGAGACGTGGGAGTTCGTGGATGTCGTGCTGTTCGGCGAGCGGACGCCACGCACGTATCGGGGAAACGTCCGGGCGGGTGTCCGCTACCTGCGCTGGCAGCTCGACGAGTTCGGCGGGAACGTGCGGCTCGCGCTCGCGGGCTGGTACCAGGGTGCGCGCGCCGTCCGGGAGCGGGGCCTCTACGGCGAGACGCGGGAGTTCGTCCGCATCGTGCTCGCGCTCTACGGCACGGTCTGAGCTCTAGCTGCGGCGAATCAGCTCGTTCAGTGGATGGGCGCGCGGATCGAGGACGTTCTCGGCCTGCTCCGCTCCGGTGACCGGCAGTTCGGCTGGGTCGAGCAGCCCGACCTGTGCGAGGAGCGAGGCCTGATCCCAGTAGATGTGCTCGTGGGCCACCTTGCCGTCCTCGAAACCGACGACGACGCAGAACGCGAGTCGCACGTGTCGTCCGCTGGGCGGGACGCCGGGCAGGAGTTGAGGCATCTCGATGTCGTGCGTGAACGAGAGGACGAGCTCGTCGACGACCTGCTCGTCTCCGATCGTGCGTGAGACCGGCGTGATCTCGATGTCCGCGGGCCACCTCCCGATGAAGTGGTCTCCGTAGAACCGGCGCACTCCCTCGACGCCGACGCCGCCGGTCATCACGGGCACGTGGTTGACGTACGGGTCGTCCGTCATCGTCGCCATCGTCGCGTCGAGGTCGAGATCGACGAACTCCGCAGCCACGTGGGCGTCGAAGACGGCGCCGATGTCGGGATCGGGTGCCACGCGCGGAACGTACCGGATCCGACGTCGCTTGACATGTCACGCGAGCGCGGGATTGAATCCGGGTCGTGCTCCTGCGCGAGGTCGAGTACGCACGCCCCGCCACCGTCGACGAGGCGATCTCGCTGCTCGCCGGGTACGAGGGCGCGCGACCGCTCGCGGGCGGGCAGACGCTGGTGAACGTGATGAAGCAGCGCGCCGCGTCCCCGGACGTGCTCGTGGACCTCGCCGACCTCGACGAGTTGCGCGAGATCGGCTTCTCCGGGGGGATGCTCGAGATCGGCGCGATGGTGACGTGCTCCCAGCTCATGGGCGCGTCGGAGGTCGAGGTCGCGCGGCCGATCCTCGCCGAGGTCGCGGGGACGATCGCCGACGTGCAGGTCCGGAACCGTGGCACGATCGGCGGCAACGTCTGTGTCAGCGACCCGACCAACCACTTCCCGCCGCTGCTGGTCGCGCTCGACGCGACCTTCACGATCCGTGGCCAGGCCGGTGAGCGAACCGTTTCCGCCGAGGAGTTCTTCATCGGCGTGTACATCACGGCCGTCGGCGAGGGCGAGCTGCTCACGAAGGTCAACGTGCCCGCTTCGAGCGGCGCGGGCGACGGCTACGCCGGGCTCACGGTCGGCGCGCACGGGACGTACATCGTCAACGCGGCGGCGACCGTGGCGGGTGACGCGGCACGTGTGGCGATCGGCTGCGTCGCGGCCTCGCCCGTCCGCGCCGTCGCGATGGAGGAGCGCCTCTCGGGCGGCGACTTCTCGGAGGACGCTGTCCGGGCCGCGGCGGACGGGCTGGGAGCAGCGCTCGACCCGCCGTCCGACGTCCACGGGTCCGCCGACTATCGACGCCGTCTCGCGGAGGTCTCGGCCGTCCGTGCGGTGCTGCAGGCGGCGGGGAGGAGGAAGTAGTGGCGGAGCCGGTCACGAGCCGCACCGTGTCGGTGGAGGTGAACGGCGAGCAGATCGAGCTCGACGTGCCAACGCGGCGCCTTCTCGTCCACTTCATCCGCGACGACCTCGGGCTGACCGGCACTCATATCGGCTGCGACACCGGCAACTGCGGCGCGTGCACGGTGCACCTGGACGGCGAGGCGGTGAAGAGCTGCATGCTCCTCGCGGTGCAGGCGGAGGGCACGAAGATCGCGACGGTCGAGGGGCTCGCGGCCGATGGTGAGCTGACCGCGCTCCAGCAGTCCTTCAACGAGCACCACGCCCTGCAGTGCGGCTACTGCACCCCCGGGATGTTGATGAGCGCCACCGCGCT
>DASUCI010000205.1:0-4554 GCA_035762825.1 Gaiellaceae bacterium
GGTGAGCTTGCCGCCGAGCGTGTTGACGCCGCGGGCAAGCTCCGCATTCGCGGCGATCGCGCGGAGCGGGCCGAGGTCGGCGAGTTGCTCCACGTACGGGAGCGTGACGTTCGTCAGCGCCCGCGTGGACGTGATCGGCACAGCGCCCGGCATGTTCGCGACGCAGTAGTGGATGACGCCGTCGACCGTGTAGACCGGGTCGTCGTGCGTCGTCGGCGTGGACGTCTCCGCGCAGCCGCCCTGGTCGATCGCCACGTCGACGAACACCGAGTTCTCCTTCATGGTCGGCAGCATCTCGCGCGTGATCAGCTTCGGCGCCAGCGCGCCGGGGATGAGAACCGCGCCGATGGTCAGGTCGGCGTCCTTGATCGACTCCTCGAGCTGAAGCGCGGACGACATGAGCAGCTGAACCCGACCGGAGAGGATCTGCTCGAGGAAGCGCATCCGGTCGACCGAGCGCTCGAGGATGGTCACCTGTGCGCCCATGCCGAGCGCGATGACGGCGGCGTTGTAGCCGACCATCCCGCCGCCGACCACGAGCACGCGGCCCGGTGCGACACCCGCGACGCCGCCGAGGAGGATCCCGCGGCCGCCCTTCGGCTTCTCGAGATGGTCGGCACCCGCCTGTGCCGCCAGCCGGCCCGCGATCTCGCTCATCGGCGCGAGCAGCGGGAGCGCGCCGTTGTCGGTCTCGACCGTCTCGTACGCAATCGCGGTGATCTCCGACTCGACGAGCGCGCGGGTCAGCGGCTCGTCGGCCGCGATGTGCAGGTACGTGAAGAGCGTGAGCCCGTCGCGGAGGCGCGGATACTCGCTCGCGATCGGCTCCTTGACCTTCAACAGGAGGTCCGCGGTCGACCAGACGTCGTCGACCGACGCGATCGTCGCGCCGGCGCGCTCGTAGGAGTCGTCCGGGAAGGCGCTACCGGCGCCGGCGCCCGTCTCGACGACGACGTCGTGGCCCTTCAGCACGAGCTCGCGCGCACCGGCGGGCGTCAGCGCGACCCGGTATTCCTGCGGCTTTATCTCCTTCGCGACGCCGATCCGCATGGCGCGCGGGACGATATCTGCTCCGCAGTTTCGGAATCCGCTGGCGCGGATTCCTAAACGCGACGACCCCTTAAGCGCACCGGCTTCGCCGGCGCGGTCGCTACCAAGGCTCTTCGTGGCGTCGGCTCAGAAACCGGCGAGTTGCTCGACATACGTGCGTTCGTCGGGGCCGAGCCACGGCGGCGAACCGGCGGCGGCGTTCTCCGTCGCACGCTCGGCGCGGGAGGTCGCCGGGATGACGAGATCGACGCGCGGGTCCGAGAGGATCCACTTGAGGAGCGCCTGTGGCCAGGTCTCGACGCCGAGCTCGGCGAGTCGTGCACGCTCGTCGTCCGACGGTGTGCGACGCAGGAGCGGGGCGCCGGTGCCGCCGAACGGGCGCATGACGATGACGGCGACGTCGAGCTCCTCGGCCAGTGGGAGAAGGCGTCGTTCTGCCTCGCGCTCGCCCGGGCTGAGCGGCACCTGCACCGTGTCGAAGCGCCCGCTGCGCAAGGCACGCTCGAGCTCGGCGAACGAGCCGGCACTCCAGTGCGTCACGCCGATCCGGTCGATCCGACCCGCGTCTCGCTCCGCCTCGAGCCACGGCAGATGCTCCTGCCACGCGACGAGGTTGTGCACCTGTTCGATCTCGACCCGTCCGAAGAACCCGCGCTGCGTCTCGTACTGGCGTCGCCCCTCCTCCACGCCGGGCGTCCAGATCTTCGTCGCGACGGTCGCTCGGCTGCGCTCTCCGTCCAGCGCGGCACCGAGCGTTTCCTCCGCTCGGCCGTACATCGGCGACGAGTCGAAGCTCCTGACGCCCGCCGTGAGCGCGGCGTCGACGACATGCCGCGCTCGCGCCACGTCGCCCTCGAACGTCCGGTACGTCCCCAGCCCGACGACGGGACCCAGCCTGCGCGTCTCCACCGATGCCACGCTAGACAGTCTCGTTCAGACTTCAGGCGTCGACTGGAGGTGAAGCGGTGTACACGTCAGGCGTTTGGGTCGTGAAGGACGGACGCGAGGAGGAGTTCACGCGCCGCTGGCAGGAGAGCGCGGACCACCTGGCGCTCGATTTTCCCGACGTGAAGTTCATGCTCTTCCGCGATCGAGAGAACCCGCGACGGTTCGTGAGCCTCGGCGAAGGCTGGCGCAATGCCGAGCAGATCGACGCTGCGCGCAGCACGCCCGAGTTTCAGGACGCGATGGCGTCGATCTGGCGCATGCTGGACTCCGGCGAGATCGCCACGCTCGACCTGATCGCCTCGGTCAGCTGAGAGGAGTTGCCTCGCGCGCGACGTCGATCAGCGCGAGCGTGACGTCGACCATCCCCTCGAGGTCGGCGACCGCGATGTGCTCGTCGGGCGTATGGATCTCCATCATTCCGTTCGCGAGGTTCACGCACTGCAGGCCTCGCGCGTTGAAGACGTTCGCGTCCGCACCGCCGCCCGAGAGTGCGTACGAGGGCGTGTATCCGCAGCGCGCGAGCGCAGCGGCCGCGATCCGCACGGGCTCGTCGCTCTCGCGGAAGCGGTAGCCGGGAAAGCTCGGGCGCATCTCCGATTCCACCTCGCAGTCGGCGAGGCTGGCGGCGAAGGCCGCGCTCTCCAGCATCTCGCGCGCCAGAGCGACGGCCTTGCTCTCGTCGTGCGAGCGCACCTCTGCGGTGAACGAGCACCACTCGGGCACGACGTTGCGTGCCGTGCCTCCGGTGATCACGCCGACGTTCGCGCTCGTCTCCTCGTCGATGCGGCCGAGCCGGAAGTCGGCGATGGCACGTGAGGCGGCCGCGATCGCCGAGCGTCCGTCCTCGGGGTACATGCCGGCGTGCGCCGCCCTCCCATGGAAGCGGAAGTCGAGGAGCCGCGCGTGCGGCGACCCGAGCACGATCTCGCCGATCGGGGCACCCTGGTCGTAGACGTACCCCGTGGTCGCCACGAGCCGCGTGTGGTCGAAGGCGTCGGCACCACGTAGCGACACCTCCTCCTGCGGCGTGAAGAGGAGCTCGAGGCCCGCGTGCTCGCGCCCCTCCTCGAGCACGCGGCGCACGGCTTCGAGCATCGCGACGACCGCCGCTTTGTTGTCGGAGCCGAGGATCGTGCCCGCGGTGTTCCGAACGACGCCGTCCTCACCGACGACCGGGTCGATCGCCGCCTCGGGCGGGACCGTGTCCGTGTGCGCGCAGAGAAAGACGGGTGTCCCACCCGCGCCGTTCGTCGGCGGGATGCGGCAGTACACGTTGCCGGTGTCGCCGTCCAGCCGCGCGGCCGAGTCGTCCTCGGCCCATTCGAGCCCCAACTCCGTCAGGTACGCCGTCACCCGGTCCGCGACGGCGCGCTCCCTGCCGGACGGGCTCGGCAACGCGCAGAGCTCGAGGAAGTGGTCGACGACCCGCGACGTGAGCGCCTGCTGCACAAGCGCATCCTAGGCTGGCGCATCCTGGGGCGGCACTAAGCTCCCGCCTCCGATGAGCAAGCCGTGGTGGCGAGACGCCGTGCTGTACCAGGTCTATCCGCGCTCGTTCGCGGATGCGAACGGCGACGGGATCGGCGATCTCGCCGGGGTCGCGGAGCGGCTGGAGTACCTCGAGTGGCTGGGCGTCGACGCGATCTGGCTCAACCCGATCCATCCGTCGCCGAACGTCGACTGGGGCTACGACGTGGCCGACTACACCGGCATCCACCCCGATCTCGGCACGCTCGACGACCTCGACCGGCTCATCGCCGAGAGCGCGTCACGCGGAATTCGCGTGCTGCTCGACCTCGTCCCGAACCATTCGTCCGACCGGCATCCGTGGTTCCGCGAACGTCCCGACTTCTACGTCTGGTCGGACGAGATCCCGAACAACTGGGAGTCGATCTTCGGCGGCGGCCCGGCGTGGGCGCTCGACGAACAGCGCGGCCGTTACTACCTCCACAACTTCGCGCCCGAGCAGCCCGACCTGAACTGGTGGAACCCCGAGGTCCGGGAAGAGTTCGAGCACATCCTCCGGTTCTGGTTCGACCGCGGCGTCGCGGGCTTCCGCATCGACGTGGCGCACGCGATCGTCAAGGACCGGGAGCTGCGTGACGATCCGGTGATCCCTGGTCTCGGCATGCGCAGGCGCTACTCGATGTTCAGGCCGGAGACGCACGAGATCCTGCGCGAGTGGCGCGCGCTGGCGAAGACCTATGACCCTCCCAGGCTCCTGCTCGGCGAGGCGTACTCACTCGAGGTGGAGCAGTGGGCCGGGTACTTCGGCGAGCGCGACGACCAGCTCGACCTTGCGTTCGCGTTCATGCTCACGCACGCCGCTCTCGACGCCGACGAGATGCGCGGCGTCGTCTCCGAGATCGAGTCCGCGCTCCCCGCTCACGCCTGGCCGTGCTGGGCGGGCTCGAACCACGACATCGGCCGCCTCGCGACGCGTTGGGCGAAAGGCGAGGACGCCCGTGCGCGCTGTGCGCTCCTGATCCTGCTCGGCCTCCGCGGCACGCCGTGCCTCTACTACGGCGACGAGCTCGCGCTCGAGGCAGGCGCTGT
>DASUCI010000206.1:0-3054 GCA_035762825.1 Gaiellaceae bacterium
GCGAGATCCTCGACCGTCCGCTCCAGCGTCTCGAACGCGGCGCGGCCAGGCTCGTACGGGATCGAGACGGTGACCTCCGTTCGCGCGGACAGCGCCTCGAGTAAGGCCCACTCCGCGCCGGTCAGATCCTCGAAGCCGTACGCGAGGACCGGCGCGCCCGACCAGGCGTCGAGATCGCTGCGCAGCCGCTCGACTGCGAGCCGACGCATGCCGTCGCGATCCTGCATGCCCAGCGCGGCGAGCTCGCTGCGGTACGCGACGACGAGCTCGAACAGCTCGCGATCGAGCGAGTCCGGCTCGGCCAGCGCAGACTCGAGCTCCGTGATCGTCTGCAGCAGCGTGTCCGCGAAGCCGGAGGTCGCCGCGGACGCGCCGAGGCTCTCGAGCTCGACCCCTGCGATGGCGCGCCGCGCCGCGAACATGCGCTGGATCTCCGTCGCGATACCGTCTGCGTAGGGGCCTACGACTGCCAGATGACGGAAGAGGTCATCGAAGGTTCCGACGGTCCCGGCAAGCAGCGCCGGACGTCGTTGGACGAGGTCGCGCTCGATGCGATCGACCTCGACGCGGTTCGGGACGACGAGCCACGGCTCGTGCTGGAGCACGTCCAGGTAGCGCTCCAGGAGCAGCGCAACCTTGCCGACGTGAGCCGGCCCGACGACGAGCGAGAGACCCATCGGTCCATCGTAGTCCCGGCCTCGGGCTCGACTTCGTACGCCACGGACCCGGTCCGTGCAAAGAGCGTCGAAACTGCGCGGTTGTCGCCTGAGCTACGCCATGGACTTCGGCCTGCGGCCGCGCCGCGCGACCTGCTGGCCCGGCATGCCGGCCGCGCAGTCGTCGCAGAGGTCCGCCTGCTTCGACCCGCGTCGGGCGTCCTGGTAATTGATGCGCATCACCGCGCCGCGGCTCTCCGGAACTTCCTTGCTGCAGTTATCGCATACGAGGATCGTCTTTCGTGCCATGTCATTTCCTCCCGTCTCGCTCGGTTCGCGAGCGAAGCCTAGAGGAAATGACTACGGAAAGACAAGACCAAAATGCACCTGCCTTTTCTAGCGGGGATCCCGCTTTGTAGGATCCCCGCATGCAGGCCGTCGCAATCCTCGAAGGGGACCAGACCGGACAGGAGCTCCTCGACGAAGCCCTGCGAGCGCTGGCGCCTGACGTCATCGGAGTCGAGCTCGAGTTCCTCCGCTTCGACCTTTCGCTCGAGGGTCGTCGTGCGACGAAGAACGCGGTGGTCTACGACGCCGCGGCGGCGATCCGGAAGCACGGGTTCGGCCTGAAGGCGGCGACCGTCACCCCCGAAGGGGCGGGCGACGTGGGCTCGCCCAACCGCATCCTGCGCGAGGAGATCGGCGGGAAGGTCATCGTCCGGACCGGCCGGCGCATCCCCGGAGTCGTGCCACTCGGCGGCGTGCATGCGCCCATATCCGTCGTGCGCATGGCCGTCGGTGACGCATACGGCGCCAAGGAGTGGCGTGAGGGCGAGGGCGACGACGAGGTTGCCCTCCGGACGGAACGGATCGAACGCCGCATCTGCCATGCAGTCGCGGAATTCTCGTTCCGACAGGCCGAGCGCATGGGCGCGAAGGTCTTCGGCGGGCCGAAGTACACGGTGAGCCCGATCTACGAAGGGATGCTCAAGGAGGAGATGGACGAGGCGGCGGCGCGGCACCCGGAAGTGCCATACGAGCCGCAGCTCATCGACGCGACGTTCGCCCTGCTCATCTCGTCGAGCGGCGCGCCGATGGTCATCCCGGCCCTCAATCGGGACGGCGACATCCTCTCGGATCTCGTCCTGCCGCTGTTCGGCTCCATCGCGGGCTCCGAGTCGCTTCTCGTCGCATTCGGCGACGACTACGTTCCGAGCGCACTGATGGCCGAGGCGGCGCACGGCACGGCCCCGGCGCTCGAGGGAAAGGACGTCGCGAATCCGATGGCCATGATCCTCGCGGGCGCCGCCCTCCTCTCGCACGCCGAGGACGAGCGTGCGCAGACAGCGGGCCGCGCGATCCGTGAGGCGGCCCTCGAGGCGGTCGCCGACGGCACGAGGACTGCCGATCTCAGCGGGCACTCGAGCACGACCGAGTTCACCGACGAGGTCATTCGCCGCACCCGCACGAAGCTCGAGGTGTGGGCGTCGCTGTGACGGTTCCGGGCACGACTCCAACAGCCTCGCCGTAGAGTTCTCCCCCGCATGCGCGTCGCTGTTCCGAAGGAGACGGCTCCCGGCGAGCGCCGCGTCGCGCTCGTTCCGGAGACGATCTCGAAGCTCGGTGACGGGTTCCAGGTGCAGGTCGAACGAGATGCCGGAACGGCCGCGGGATTCGTCGACGAGGCCTACGCCGAGGCGGGCGCAGAGCTCGTCGACGGGTCGGTCGCCGTGCGCGCCGACTGCCTCGCGTGCGTACGCTCGCCGTCCTCCGAGCTCGTCGCCTCGCTCTCCGAGGGGACCGTGGTCGTCGGCTTCCTCGAACCTCTGACGGATCAGGCGGGGATCGCGCGACTGCGCGAGCGCGGCGCGGTCGCGTTCGCGATGGAGTCGATCCCGCGCATCACGCGCGCGCAGTCGATGGACGCGCTCTCGTCGCAGGCGACCGTCGCCGGCTACAAGGCCGTCGTCCTCGCGGCCGACCGCGTGCCGCGCCTCTTCCCCATGCTCATGACCGCCGCCGGAACGATCGCACCGGTGCGTGCTCTCGTCATCGGCGCGGGAGTCGCCGGGCTGCAGGCGATCGCGACCGCGCGCCGGCTGGGCGCCGTCGTGTCGGCGTTCGACGTGCGCCCGGCCGTCCAGGAGCAGGTCGAGAGCCTGGGCGCTGCGTTCCTGGACCTCGGCGTCCGCGCCGAGGAGACCGCAGGCGGGTACGCGACCGAGCTGACCACCGAGCAGCAGGCCCAGCAGCAGAACGCGCTCGAGGAGAGGATCCCCGACTTCGACGTCGTCGTGACGACCGCCGCCGTTCCGGGACGGCCGGCACCGAAGCTCATCCCGCGAAGCGCGGTCGAGAACATGCGCCGCGGCTCGGTCATCGTCGACCTCGCGGCCGA
>DASUCI010000207.1:0-11657 GCA_035762825.1 Gaiellaceae bacterium
CTGGCGCGCCGACCTCCGCGCAACGGGCATGGGCGGACGCGGCTGGGCGTGGACGGCGTTCGACTGGGACGAGGGCCGGCTGTTCAACTACCTCGGCGACGCGCAGAACACGTTCCCCGTCTGGAACGCGACGCCCCTCGTCGCGCTCGACGTCTACGAGCACGCGTACTTCCTCGACTACCAGACCGATCGCGCGGCGTACATCGAGGCCTTCCTGCGGAACCTCGACTGGGGCGTCGTCAATGGCTGGGTCGAGTCCTACCGCATTCCGACCGAGTAGCCTGTGAGCGAAGCGCTCGCCGTCCTGGGCGGGTATCTGCTGGGGTCGATGCCCTTCGGCTACTGGGTGCCGAGGCTCGTCCGGCGCGAGGACATCAGGACGAAGGGGAGCGGGAACGTCGGCGCGTCGAATGTGTTCCGCGTCTACGGCCGGTCGCTCGGCATCCCGGTCGCGGCGCTCGACCTCGCGAAGGGGTTTGCCGCGGCCTCGCTCGGTCTGTGGGCGGGTGGAGCGCTGATCGGCGTCCTCGCAGCCGGGGCGGCGATGATCGGCCACGCGCGGCCGGTGTTCCTCCGCTTCGAGAAGGGCGGAAAGATGGTGGCGACAGCGGGCGGCGCGACCTTCGCCCTCGCGCCGCTGGCGGCTGTCTGCTGCGTTGCCCTATGGCTCGCCGTCTTCTTCGTGACGCGGTACGCGTCACTCGCGTCGATGGTCACCGCGGCGGGGCTCGCCGTGTTCGTGGTCGTGTTCGGCTACCCGTGGCCGATCGTCGCCTTCGGCATTGCCGGCGCTGTGGCCGTCATCGCCATGCACCGCCAGAACATCCGCCGGCTTCTGGGCGGCACCGAGCACCGCTTCGAGCTGGGCCGTTAGGCAGCGAGCCAGGCGGCGAGCGTCGTCTGGTGGGCGCTGGGCTCTCCGGTCGCGAGCTCGCTCCGGAGCTCGCCGACCGTTCCGTACCGCTCGGCGACGACGTCGTGCACGTGGATCGTCTCGAAGTTGACCTGCTTGGAGAGCAGGTAGTCGTCGTCGTCGAGCTGCGGGAGCGTCTCGAGTGCGTCGCGCAGCGCGTGGCGTACGGAGTCCTCGACGAAGCGGGGCTGGAGATGCGCGTGCTCGACGACGAAGAGCTCGTCCGGCCGCTTCAGCAGGTCGTAGATCGGCGCGCTCATCGAGCGCTCGGCGATCTCCACCAGGAGCTCCGCGTCGAGGTCCTGCTCGGTTCCGACGAAGAGGGTCTGCCGTCCGCGCTGGTTGTGCGTCGCAATCGGCACGAGCTCGAGGATCTTCTCGACGTCGTCGCTCTCGAAGCCGGCTTCGAGGAGCCGCTCGGAGGCACGGTTTCGCACGAGCCCCTGCGCGCACGGGCACGCGTTGATGCCCGTCGCCTCGACGCCCACTGCGCGCCGCGTCCCGGTCTCCGACGCCGCCGCGATCCCGCACAGCGTCACCATCTCCTGCGTCGCGAGCCCGGTGACCGGGGTCTTGCGGTGGATCGGCCACTGCGCCCGGATCCAGACCTCGGCCTTCAGCGCTTTCTGACGCTCGACGACACGGCTCGCGATGTGCTCGGCGAGCACCTCGACGAGCATCGCCTCGCGCTCGACGACCAGCACGATCGCCTCTTCGAAGAGCTCGGGGAAGCGCGACATGTGGACACCCTTCTGGTCCGCCGCGAGGTCGACGGTGCAGTCGATCACCGCAGCCATCACGGTCTCGGCGTCGCCACGGCGGATGCGAACCGCTTTCTGAACGCCGGAGACCCCGGCGCGCGAGAGGGCGAGCGCGATCTCGGGCGGCGAGGCCTGGAGGTCGTCGGCCAGCTTGACGTCGGTCATCCGGGCTGACGGTAGCAGTGTCCCCGTCAGCGCAGGAGGCGTGAGAGGCGACGGTCCTTGAGGAGGCGGCCGCCCGTCTGACAACGCGGGCAGTAGTAGATCGTGTGCTCCTCGAAGTCCACGCGCGCGATGGGAGTGCCGCACTGCGGGCACGGCTCGCCGAGCCGGTTGTGGACCGCGTAGACGTCGGCGTCCCCCTTTCCGCGCTCGCGGAGCTCGAGCGCGCGCGTCAGGTCTTCGTGCATCGCAGTTGCCAGGCGCTCGATCTCCTCGTCGGAGAGGTCCGTCGACGCCTTGAACGGCGACATTCGCGCGCGCAGCAGGATCTCGTTCGCATGCGCGCGTCCGATGCCGGTGAGCGCACGCTGGTCGCGGAGCAGCGGGTGCAGCTGCCTGCGCTCGCGTCCCAGGATCTCGGCGAGGTCGGCCGAGTCGAGCTCCAGCGCGTCCGGGCCGAGGTGGCCGAGATCCTCCTCGAGCTGCTCGGGCGTGACGAGCCAGACGCCTGCGCGCTTCTTCTTCCCCGCCTCGGTGAGCATCAGCTCGTCACCGCCAGTGAAGTGCAGCCGGAACATCGGCGTCTTCGGCCCCTTCGCGCCGGCCGGCAGGAAGCGGAGGCGCCCGGCGCTCATCAGGTGCACGCGGAGCACGAGGTCGTCGCCCGCCAGGGGGAAGAGGAGGTTCTTGCCTCGCCGCTCCGCGCCCTCGAACCGGCGCCCGTCGAGTGCGGAGAGCGGCGGCGCGAAGGTCTTGAGCGTCGCGATGTGCGCGGGCCCGGCCTTCTCGATCGGGGCGCGTGAGACGAGCGGGTTGAGCTCGCGCACCCAGGCCTCGACCTCGGGGAGCTCCGGCATGGAGCTGACGGTAGCGTCAAGGAGGGCTTGGCGAAACAGGCGCTGTGCCACCGGGGGAGCGCTGGATCGCCGCGAGGACGGCGTCCTCAGTCGCCCCAATAGGTGAACTATTGGGGCTCCCTGCGTCCTTGCCTCGCGACGACCAGCGGCACCCCGGCGACGAGGCCCGTTCCGCCAAGCCCTCCTAAGCGGGCACGGGATCGACCGCCGCGGGCGCCTCGTCGACCGGCTCGGGCATCTCGCGGAGGTGGCGCTGCGGCGACAGCAGGATCCAGAGGAACGAGACGCCGCTGCCGATCGCACCGATCGCGATCGTCTCGCGCAGCCCGACCCAGCTCGCGAGCGCACCGCCGGCGAGCGTCCCCAAGGGGATCGTTCCCCAGACGATGAAGCGCATGGCCGAGTTCATGCGCCCCTGCAACCGCGCCGGACAGATCGCTTGGCGATAGCTCACCTGGACGATGTTGTAGGTCACGAGCGTGAAGCCGAGCGCGAGCTGCGAGGCGATGAGGATCGGAAGGGCGCGGTTGCCCTCCGGCGCGAATGCGACTGCCAGGAACGCAGGCGCCTGCAGGAGCGTGACGGCAATCGTCGTCGGGCCGATGCCAAAGCGCCGTGACAGGCGCATCGCCGTGAACGCTGCCACGAGCGATCCGACCGCGCCGACGGAGAACACGACGCCGATCAGCCCCGGAGAGAGCCCGAGCTCGCGCACCGCGAACACGAGGTAGATCGAGAATCCCAGGCTGAAGAAGAAGTTCGAGGTCCCGGTGCATCCGGCCTGGGCACGCAGGTTGGGGTTGCCGAGCACGAAGCGGAGACCCTCCTTGACGTCCTGCCAGAAGCTCGTCTTCGTCCCGTCGACGTTGGTCGATCGTTCGGGGCGCTCCTCGGGTGAGCGGATGCGAAGGATGAGCAGCCCGGACGCGAGGAAGCTGAGCGCATCGACGAGCACGGCGTACGGGGCGGTGAGGATCTCGACGAGGATCCCGCCGAGACCCGGCCCCGAGATCTGGGCGGCCGAGCGGCTGATCTCGAACTTCGAGTTCCCCTCGATGATCTGGTCCCGGTCGACGAGCGAGGGGAGGTATGACTGGTAGGCGACGTCGAAGAAGACCTGGAAGGCGCCGACGAGGAACCCGACGACGTAGAGCTGCCAGAGCGTCAGGACGTCCGCCATGTAGGCGATCGGCACCGTGGCATAGAGCGCGGCCCGACCGAAGTCGCCGACGATGAGGACGGGTCGGCGCGGCAGGCGGTCGACCCAGACGCCCGCGGGCAGTGTGAAGAGGATGAACGGGAGGAAGAGGACGGTGCCGAGCACGGCGACCTCGAATGCGCTCGCGTCGAGGACGAGGATGGCGACGAGCGCGAACGCCAGGTCGTCGATCTGCGAGCCGAACTGGCTGATCGTCTCGGCGGACCACAGCTTCAGGAAGTCGCCGTGACGCCAGAGCCCGCCCGTCGGCCAGAGGCTACGCATCGTCGTCATCTCCCGGCGGAAGCGTCGAGGTCGAACGGAAGAACGCAAAGGTGAGGAGGTGCAGCTCGCCCTCGGGATCGTCCGCGGCCTCGAAGTCGCCGAAGAGCCGCAGCAATCGACGCTTGAAGCGCCGGACGTCCTTATCGGTCAGCCGGATGCGCCGGACGGATACCTCGCCCGCCTCGTCGGCTCCCGTCGCGAGCGCCTCGTCGGCGGCGTGGCGAAGGAGCATCGCCGCGAGCGCGCCCCCGCCGAGGTCGCGCTCCGTGTCGACGCTCTTCAGCTGGAAGAGGCGCGCGACTCGGCCGTAGTACTTCTCGGTCATGGCACGAACCTGGCGCGTACGAACGATGCGGACGAGACTGGCTTGCTCGAGGACTTTCAGATGGTGGCCGACCGTTCCTTTTGGCATCCCCAGGGCCGACGCCAACTCGGTGGTGCTCGCCGCGCGCTGGCTGAGAAGCGCGATGATGCGCCCGCGTGTTGAGTCTCCAAGAGCCCGGAGTTGCTTCGGGTCCTCGACGGTGAGGAGGTCGTCGAGCTCATAGTCGGGCGTTCGGTCGATGATTGCGAAACATACGGGAAATCCCGACCATTCGCAATAGACAAGGGGAGGCCAGGCCCAGTGAATGGGCCCGGCCTCTCGACTGCGTTTACGGAGTGAACCCGCCCGAGCCGGGAACCGGCTTGCCGGGCACGCCGTTCACGGTCTCCGTGGAGAACGCGAACGTCAGTTGTGCGTACGCGATCAGGTCGCTGTTGACCTCGAGCGCGATGAGCCCTCGCCCGGGTGCGGTACTACCCGTGCCGCTGCCCGTTCCGGCGAACGTGTCGCAGGCGATGTGGTAGCACGGGTCGTACTGCGCTCCGGCAATACCGCCCCAGAGCCCCACCTCCTCGGCGGTCTTGATTCCCTCGGCGCCCGTGAAGAGGCCACCCGCGGGAATGTCGACGCCGGTCGCGATGAACGGGCCGTAGTCCGAGCGGCCGGAGAAGTCGGTGCCCTTGTACGGGATCCCGCGAGCCGTGAAGTACGCCTCGTACACGTCCTCGATCTCCTTCGAGCCAGGCGGGCCGGCAGGCGCACCGACGTTGTCCGAGTTGTCGCCGTCGTAGACAAAGAAGACGTAGTTCGGCGAGCCGACCATGTCGTAGTTCAGGTACAGCGCGATGTCGTCGATGTCTCCGGTCGCCACCTGGTCGGCGACGTAGGCCTCCGAGCCGATCAGGCCCTCCTCCTCGGCGCCCCACCACGCGAAGCGAAGCGTGTTTTCCGGCTCGATTCTCGCCATCATCAGAGCGGTCTCGAGAAGCGCCGCCGAGCCGGACCCGTTGTCGTTGATCCCGGGGCCCTCCGTCACGGAGTCGAGGTGCGCGCCGGCCATGACGACGTTCTCGTCGTTGGCTCCCTCGAGCTCAGCGATAACGTTGAAGTCCGTGCGGGTCTCGGGTGCCAGGACTCTGACGCGAGCAGTCGAGCCCGGTTGCGCGAGAGCGACGCCGTTCGCGAAGCTCCCGCCCACGACGGGAATCGTGACGGCAGCACCGTCGGGAAGAAGTGTCCCGACGATGAGGGCTTCGCGGGTCGGGTCGTTGCCCTGGTTGAAGATGATCACCGCCTCGGCACCGGCCGTCTGAGCGTTCAGCGCCTTGATGCCGAACGAGCACGTACCGCGCTGCATCAGCGCGATGTTGTTCGGCCCCGAGAAGTCGAGCCCCGCGAAGTCTGTCGCCTCGCAGCCGCTCGTATTGGCACGCGGCGGCGTCAGGTTGATGTCCACGGGGATGACCGCTCCCGTGACGTCGCCCGTTCCGGATCCGGTGAACGACCCGGTCGGGTACGTCGCGTTGACCGGCGTGAGCTGGTGCAGCAGCGCCGGGAAGTTGAACTGGAACTCGAACGGGTCGAGCGTGACATCGTAGCCGGCGTCCTCGAGCAATCCGGCGACGTAGTCGACGCTCCCCTGGTACCCATCCGTCCCGGCGGCACGTGTACCCGGATAGAACGGGTCCGCGTTGTCGTTGGCGATCTCCTGGAACGCCGCCTGATGCGCCCGGACACCCTCGACAGTGACGCACTGGAGCAACGTCTGGTAAGTCGTATTCGTGCGGTTCGCGCAGCCAGGCGGAGCCGACGACGCGGCAGCCGGCAGCACGATCGCAAGGAGTGACGCCGCCAGGGCGACCACTGCGAGCAGCAGCGGACGTCTCGCTGTTCGTTCGGACATGAATTCCCCTCCCATGAGTAGGACGATCAATCGTTCGTACCCACGCACGGCCCCACCCTAACCAGGCTTTCGTAGGCTGCGCAGCGTGAACGCGATGCTCGTGGAGGCGGTGCGGGGCAACGTTGTCGAGGGGCGGCATCGCGTCCACGCCGTCGCCGTCGCCGGCGGCGAGATCGTGGCGTCGTGGGGAGACGCGCACCTCGAGACGCTCTTCCGAAGCTCGGCGAAGCCGTTTCAGGCGCTGCCGGTCGTCCGCGCGCGAGCCGATCTCGACGACGCGCAGGTAGCAATCGCGTGTGCGTCGCACCTTCACCGGCCCGACCAGCTTGAGCCGGTGCGGGAGCTTCTGACCAAGGCGGGTGCCAGCGAGGACGATCTCGAGTGCGGCCCCGAGCCGACGCAGATCGAGCACAACTGCTCCGGCAAGCACGCGGCGATGCTGCTTCTCTGCCGCGAGCGCGGCTGGCCGACGGAGGGCTACCGGCTCGCGACCCATCCGTGTCAGCAGGCGATGCTCGAGGAGATCGCACGCGCGGCTGAGGTCGAGCCGGGCTCGCTGCCGACCGCGATCGACGGGTGCGGAGTCGTAACATACGGCCTCGCTCTCGAGCGCATGGCGCATGCCTTCTCGCGCCTCGAGCGACTCGACGGGGGGCCGCGCGCTGCGGACGCGATGCGTGCCCGCCCCGAGCTCGTGCGCGGCGATGGTGAGCCCGACACCGAGTTGATGCGCCTCCGCGACGGCTGGGTCGCCAAGGGGGGTGCGGAAGGGCTTCTGTGCGCGACCCGGGACGGCCTGGGTGTCGCGCTCAAGAACGAGGACGGCGCGCAGCGGCCGCTCGGTGTGGCGCTGGCGGCCTTCCTCGCACAGCTCGGATACAACGCGGCCGATCTCGCGCACGCACCGGTGCGGAACTCGCGTGGCGAGGTCGTCGGCGAGCTCCGAGTCACCGGATAGCCCCCACGCGTTAACAAAGTGGTCCTCTTCACAGACCGTCTTTTCCGGACTAGTATCCGCGCGCTTTGGTGGTGGAGCCGGGGCGGCAGGCGGGCCGGCTCATGCATGTCTGAAGGTCAGTATCCGTTCGAGCGCGAGAGGAGAAAGCCCAGCCCATGCTGTCCGTGGATATCGCCCTCCCCGAGGTCGAGGAGCTCCAGCGCCTGGTCGAGCAGGGGCTCGAGAAGGGGTTCCTTACCTACGACGAGATCGTCACCGGTCTCGACGACGTCGAGCTCACGAAGGAGCAGATCGAGGACTTCTACGCGTACCTGATCGACCACGCGATCGAGCTCCACGAGGGTGTCGAGCACAAGGACTTGCCACACGCCCAGCCGGTCGCGGCCGACGAGGAGAAGGTCGAGCCGAAGCTCGATCTCTCGGTCGAGCCCTCGCTCGACTCGCTGCGGCTCTACCTGCGCGAGATCGGCAAGGTGCCGCTCCTCACTGCTGATCAGGAGGTGTCGCTCGCGAAGCTCATCGAGCGCGGGGACATGCGCGCGAAGCAGCACATGATCGAGGCGAACCTCCGGCTCGTAGTCTCGATCGCGAAGGGCTATCTCGGGCGCGGGCTCTCGTTCCTCGACCTCATCCAGGAGGGCTCGCTGGGCCTCATCCGCGCCGTCGAGAAGTTCGACTACCGCCGCGGGTTCAAGTTCTCGACGTACGCGACCTGGTGGATCCGTCAAGCCGTGACCCGCGCGATCGCGGACAAGGCACGCACGATCCGCATCCCCGTGCACATGGTCGAGAAGCTCAACAAGGTCGTGCACATGGAGCGCCAGCTCGTGCAGCGGCTCGGCCGTGAGCCCCTCCCGGAGGAGATCGCCGAGGAGCTCGAGATCGACCCCGAGGAGGTGCGCGAGATCCTGCGCATGTCGCAGCTGCCGATCTCGCTCGAGAAGCCGATCGGCGAGGAGGAGGACTCCTCGCTGGGCGACTTCGTCCCGGACGAGCAGGCCGAGTCGCCGTTCGACACGGCGTCGCTCTCCCTCCGTCGCGAGGACGTCGAGCTCGCGCTGTCGGCACTCCCCGACCGCGAGCGGCGTGTGATCGAGCTCCGCTACGGGCTCGACGGCGCGCAGCCGTGCACACTCGAGGAGGTCGGGCAGGCGTTCGGCGTGACCCGCGAGCGCATCCGGCAGATCGAGAACAACACGCTCAAGAAGCTCGAGTCGCTCCCGGAGGCGCAAGGCCTCAAGGACTGCGTTTGAACGAATGGCGCAATGACCCTTGTAACTGATCGTTACAAGGTTGATTCCTGCCTGCTATCGCTCTCGCCAGCTTGTAACTGATCGTTACAAGGCTCCATGCGCGCGTGCGATCGGGGCGAGGGCACCCTCGCCGTACTCGAGTGCGGAGCAAGCCTCGCCCCTCTAGCGTTCGAGCCGTGCCAGGGCGCATCGAATACGTGGGGCACGCGACGGTCTTCGTCGACCTCGACGGGGTCCGTCTGCTGACGGACCCGCTGCTGCGGAACCGCGTCGCGCACCTCCGCCGCTCGACCTCCGTGGCCGCGCGTGCCTTGCGCGGAATCGACGCGGTGCTGATCTCGCACGCGCACTACGATCACCTCGACCTGCCGTCGCTCGAGAAGCTCGGCAAGAAGATCCCGGTCGTGGTGCCGCGCGGGCTCGGCGGGCTGTTGCGGAAGCGAAAGTTCGAGTCGGTCCTCGAGGTCGAGGTCGACGAGACGCTCGCGATCGGGGAGCTCCGGATCCGCGCGGTTCGTGCGGAACATGACCGAGGTCGCGGCCTGTTCGGCGTGTCAGCCGATCCCGTCGGCTACGTCGTCTCGGGAACGAAGTCGATCTACTTCGCCGGCGACACGGACCTCTTCGACGAGATGAGCGAGCTCGGCCCGGTGGACGTCGGGCTCATCCCGATCTGGGGCTGGGGGCCCGGCCTCGGCGGCGGGCACCTGGATCCCGCTCGCGCCGCGGAGGCGGTGGCGCTGATCCAGCCGCGGCTCGTGGTCCCGATCCACTGGGGCACGTACTTCCCGATCCACCTCGGACTCGCCGGGCGGCCGGCCTTCGTCAGCGTGCCTCCGATCGAGTTCGCCACGGCGCTGAAGGATAAGGCGCCGGGAACGCGTGTCGAGGTGCTCAGGCCAGGGGAGAGCGTGGATCTGGAATAACCAGGGCGAGGCAAGCCAGGGCAGGGAAGTCGCCCTACGCCGGAAGCAGGTTCGCCGTTGCGAGCGCGCTCACCGTCTTCTCGCGAATCTCGCTCGCGACCTGGGGGACGTCGGCGCTGAACGGCGCGTACGCGACGACGTGGAGCCACGCGGTCTTCTCCGAGATGTCCCCGATCTGCACGTAGATGGCGAGCTCGTCGCCCTGCGGCACCGTCGAGGCCGCCTCCATCGTGATCTGTCGGGCCTCGCCGAGCGACGGCCCGAGCCGGACGGGGACGTCGACGGTGACGAGGCGGCGCGGATCGTCGACGGAGCGGTTCACGATCACCGTCGAGACCATCGTCGTGTTGGGCACGAAGATCCGGCGCCCCTCGTCGGTCGTGAGCGCCGTGTAGCTCAGCGAGATCTCGTCCACGACTCCCGTGAAGTCCTGCACCGTGATCCGGTCTCCGAGCCGGACGGGCTGCGTGAAGGCGAGGAGGACGCCCGACCCGAGGTTGCCGAGCGGAGTCGACAGCGCGAGGCCGGCGATGACCGCGAGCACTGCGGCGGACCCGAGAAACGCGCTCGCGACCTGCGAAGTCGCCGGGAAGATCGAGAGCACGCTCCAGACACCGATGAAGACGACGAGCGCGACAATCACGCGCAGGAGGAACCCGAACGTCGTCCTGCGGCGCGCAGCGACCGCAGGGTCGCTCTCGGCGAGGCGCCGTTCGTATCGGTCGAAGGCATGGCCTAGGAACATCCGCACCACGATCACGATGACCAGCCAGACGGCGCCGGTGAGTATCGCCCGTAAGACGTCCGAGTCCACGTCGGAGGGTTCGGCGCGGGGAGCCGGGAGCCTGCCTAGTCGCCGGCGAGCACGCGTGCCTTCGCCGACGCGAACTCCTCGTCGCTGAGCGCGCCCCTCGCATGCAGCTCCGAGAGCGCGGTCAACCGTGAGGCGACGTCGGTGGCGGGTGCCACGGGCGAGACGGCGGGCTCTACGCGCGGCGAAGGCGGCGTGGTCGAGGGCTGCGTGATTGCCGCCCATTGCCTGTCCCACCAGTTGGACAGACGCTCCCAGGTGTCCGCGAGGAACGCCGTTCCTTGCGCGTCGGGAAACTCTCGCAGGGTCTGCCTGCGCGTCACCTCGATCCAGGTGGCGCCGAGCGCGACGAGCAGAGCGACGACCAGCAGGCGCGTGAAGTCCACCATGCTGGCCGTGAAGAGCAACAGGAGCCCGAGCACGGCGAGCACGACGTACGCCCAAGCGCGGCTCTGCAACCCGGGCGCGAGCCACCCGCGCACGGTGAGCGCCCGGCGGCCGGGTCCGGCAAGCCAGGCGGCGAGGACGAAGAGGAGCCCCACCACGACCATCAGCCGGAACGAGCCGCGCATGAGCTCGGTGAGGATGTCCCAGGCGTTGCCCGCTGCTTGCCGATCGTCCCGCCGCTCGACGAGCGAGTCGACCACGTAGTTCTTCGTCAGCCGTGCGGCGACGAGACCCAGGAGCCCGACGACGACGACGACCCAGCCGATGCCTCGGATCGCGCGGCGCCGGTCGCCCGAGAGCCAGACCGCGAGCCCGAACGCGACGAGCGTCAGGAGGGGGAGCACCCACGCGAGCGTCTTCAGTAGCTGGAAGACGTCCTGCGCCGTGTCGAGCTCGTCGGAGCGGAGAACGACGATCTGGCCTGCGTCGGCGGGGATCCGGTCGACGACCTGCTCGCCGATGCCGATGCGATCTGCGGCCTCGATGATGATCGCTCGCAGGTCGAGCGTGACCTCGCCCTCGTTCGTCGACACGCGATCGCCGCCGCCCTCGAGCACCTCGACGAGCGTGGTATGCGATTCCTCGAGCGCAACGCGGAACAGGTCCTGGAAGACGGGCTGCTCCAGCGCGCGGTCGACGATCTGGTACGACGCCTGCCGTAGCCCTGCCGTCGCGGCTCCCGACAGCCCCTTGTAGTCCTTCGGGAGCTGCTCCTCTACCTCCGCCTGGACGTCGACGTTCGCGAACAGCTCGTCGACGGCGCGGTTCGCGACTGCGCTGCGAATCTCGTCGTCGTCGAGGAGCGCGCTCGACGTGTCGGTGAACGTGCCGGTGTTGAGCGCGACGCGGTTGATCCAG
>DASUCI010000208.1:0-10058 GCA_035762825.1 Gaiellaceae bacterium
GCACCGACCAGCTTCATCACCTCGATCTCGCGGCGGCGCGCGTGCACCGAGAGCCTGATCGTGTTCGCGATGAGGATCGTCGACGCCGCGAGGAGCACGAAGACCGCGATCAGGAAGACGATCTGGATCGCGCGCGCGATCGCGAGGATCCGCTGCGAGACCTCCTTGCCGTAGCGCACCTCGTCGACCGCGGCGAGCCGGGCCTTCTGGACGCCGGTCGCGATCCCTTCGGTGTCCTCCCCGCGCACGGGCACGACGTCGAACGACGCGGGCAGCGGGTTCGAGGCGAGGTTCGCGGTCAGCTCGGGGTTGCGCTTGCGCATGATCTCGAGCGCCTCCGCTTTGGAGATGAACGTGATGCCGCCCGGCTTCACGCGCTCGTCCGACTCGAGCAGGACGCGCAGCTCGTTGACCTGCTTCGTCGTCGCGCGGTCGGCGATGAAGACGTGCACTGCGAGCTCGCGCTTCTTGTCGTCCGACCACGAGACGAGCCACGTGCCGAGGCCGATGAAGACGCCGATCAGGAACATCCCGATGAGGACGGACAGCGCCGATGCCACCGTGGTCGAGACGTTCGCGCCGATCGAGCGGAGCGCCTCCGCGAAGAGTGTGCGGATGCGCGTCATTCCTCGGAGTACCCGCCGCGGCGCTCGTCGCGCACGAGCTTGCCCGACTCGAGCGCGATCACGCGCTTGCGCATCTTGTCGACCATCTCGCGGTCGTGGGTGACCATCAGGATCGTCGTGCCGGTCCTGTTGATGCGATAGAGCAGCTGCATGATCCCGACGGACGTGTCCGGATCGAGGTTCCCGGTGGGCTCGTCGCAGACGAGGAGCGGTGGATGGTTGACCATCGCCCGCGCGATCGAGACGCGCTGCTGCTCGCCGCCCGAGAGCTCCTCCGGGCGCGAGCCCATCTTGTGCGCGAGCCCGACGAGGTCCATGACCTCCGGCACCTTCTTGCGAATCTCGGCGTTCGACTGACCCTGCACGCGCAGCGCGTAGCCGATGTTCTCGGCGGCGGTGCGGTTCGGGAGAAGCTTGAAGTCCTGGAAGACGCAGCCGAGGTTTCGGCGCAGGAGCGGCACCTTCGAGCGCTTGAGGCGGCCGAGGTCGCGGCCTCCGACGATGATGCGCCCGTCCGTCGGCTCCACCTCTTTGAGCAGGAGCCGAATCAGCGTCGACTTGCCGGAGCCCGACGCGCCGACGACGAACACGAACTCGCCCTTCTCGATGACGAACGACACGCCGTCGAGCGCCCTGACCCTGTTCGTCTCGTAGACCTTGCGGACGTCCTCGAACACGATCATCGCGGCCCCGCTCGACCCCTCGCGGGTCGGCTCGGGCTGGACGGTCGTATCGGGCTCGAGGAGGGTGGTCATTGAGAAGTCAGACGGTGCCGGGCGTCAGCTGACGCAGCCCGAAGGCTGCTCCGGCTCGGTTTGAGACGCTGCAGTGTAGCCGACGATTACGCTGCATCTAGACCACTTGGCCGGCGGCTTTGGCCAGCAGGTAGGCGCGGACGAACCCGTCGAGCCCGCCGTCGAGGACGGACTGGATGTTCCCGACCTCGAAGTCGGTGCGATGGTCCTTCACCAGCTGGTACGGGTGCAGCACGTACGAGCGGATTTGACTCCCGAAGCCGATGTCCTGCGCGGCCCCGCGCTCCCGTGCGAGCTCGGCCTCGCGCTTCTCCTCCTCGACCTCCGCGAGCCGCGACCGGAGGATGCGCAGCGCGGTCGCCTTGTTCGAGGTCTGCGAGCGCTCGTTCTGGCACTGCACGACGATTCCGGTCGGGAGGTGCGTGATGCGCACGGCCGAGTCGGTCTTGTTCACGTGCTGCCCGCCGGCGCCACTCGAGCGGTACGTATCGATCCGCAGGTCCGACTCGTCGATCTCGATCGGTGCGTCGTCCGGAAGGAGCGGCGCGACGACGACCTGCGCGAAGGCGGTATGCCGCCGGTGGGCGGAGTCGAACGGCGAGAGCCGGACGAGGCGGTGAACGCCGCGCTCGGCCTTCAGCGTGCCGTATGCATTCTCGCCCTTGACGGTCACCGTCGCGGACTTCAGGCCGGCCTCCTCCCCAGCGCTCGCCTCGATCGTCTCGGTCTGGAAGCCGCGGTCCGCGGCCCAGCGCAGATACATGCGCAGGAGCATCTCCGCCCAGTCCTGGGCGTCGGTGCCGCCGGTCCCGGCGTGGATCTCGAGCACGGCATCGCCCGCGTCGTACTGGCCGTCGAAGAGCGCGTCCTCCTGCAGCCGTCCGAGCTCGCCCTCGAGCGCGGCGACGAGCTGTGAGATCTCGTCCTCGTCCTCGCCGAGTGAGAGCAGCTCCCCCGCGTCCGCGTGCTCGCGCTGCAGACGCTCGTAGCGCTCGAGCTTGCGGGTCAGACGTGCGTGCTCGGTGGAGATGCGCGTGGCGCCCGCCTGGTCGTCCCAGAATCCGGGCGCTCCCATCGCAGCCTCGAGCTCTGCCCGGCGCTCGACGAGCCGGTCGGGGTCAAAGGTAATCACGGACCCAGGCGAGCTGGGCCCCGATCTCCTGCAGGCGCTCGTCGAGCGGCTTGCCGTCTACCTCGACCATCGTGCGATGGTACCGAGGCCACCCGCGGGTGGCCTCGGTACGACACTCACCGCTACGCGGCTGTCAGGTAGGCGCAGAGGCCCACGACGTCGCCAGAGAACTGCTGGTGTGGCCCGGCGAGATGCAGGACCGTCGGTGAGCCGGTCGACACGTCCACCACGACGTTCCCAGCGTCGAGCAGCAGGTTCCCATGGCCAGGAACCTGGATGTTGTAGACCGTGCCCACGACTTTGACGGCCGTCGCATCCAGGAAGATCCTGGCGCTGAAGTTGCTCGTCAGCATCTTCCCGTTCGCCTCCAGGGTCGCAACGCCGTGGCGCTGAATCTGGAGGCTTCCGTCCGAGAACTCGATGATCGTGTCGCGCTCCTCATTGGACTGGACGATCGTCGTGCCGGAGCACGTCGTCGTGTCGGCCAAGATGAAGCTCGAGAAGAACGTGACCTTGTCGGGCGATGCAGCGACAGCCGTCGAGGCGACGACGCCCGCGACTGCTGCCACGGTTGCCGCGATTGTCAGGTACCTGCGCATGCCATACCTCCTTCTTCTAGCCGCGAGGGCCCCAGTCGACCGAGCTCTCCCAGAGCGGCGTCTTCGTGATCGGGCGGATACCGGTGCCGTTCGCCTTCATCACCACGAGGTCGGCGTGCCCGTTCGTGCCCGCGCCCGGCGTACGCGCCGAGACGATCAGCTTCCCGTCCGGAGAGAAGCTCGACGACAGGTAGTGGTAGCCGCCGGCCTTCTGCCTCGTGAGGTTGGTGAGCGCCGTTCCGTCGGGCCGCACCTTGTGGACGTTCTCGGAGCCGTCCCGTGGATGCGTGACGAGGATGATCCAGCGCCCGTCCGGTGACCACTCCGGGTCGCCCGCGGCGTTCAGCGACCATGGAGTCAACCGCCGAAGTCCAGTGCCGTCGACGTTGATCACGAAGACCGCGTCCGCCCTCCTCTCGAGGTCGACACGCGTGAAGACGATTCTCGTCCCGTCGGGAGACCACTGCGGCTCGTCGTCCCAGGCGATCCCGGGCGTGAGCTCCGTCAGCTGGCGAGGCCCGGTTCCGTCGGCGTCGACGATCCAGATGGCCTTGTTCAACCCGAGGCTGCCTTCCCACCTGTCGTCGACGAGGCTGTACGAAAAGGCCAGCTTCGAGCCGTTCGGCGACCAGGACGGTGACCGCACGCCCACGCAGGCGCGCCTGATGATCTGCCCCGAAGCGTCTGCCGCCTTGAACGCACAGGGGACGAGGGGTGCTAGGCCCTTGCCGTCGCGGTTGATCGTGTACACGAGGTCGCATGTACGGTCCATGCCGTCCTTCCCGCCTCCGGGTGGGCACGGGACCATCCGGTAGAAGGCAAGCTTCTTCCCGTCGGGGGAGAAGTCCGGGTACTGGTCGACCACGCCCCGGGCGGGCCGCGTGACCTGCTTCACGCCGCTCCCGTCAGGGTTCGCGGTGAAGATCGCGCCCGTCGTCCGGCCGGCGTCGAGATAGCGGCGGAACGCGATCTGGCCGTTCTTCCCAGGCGGTGTCGCCCACGAGGCGGTGGCAGCCGTCCCCAGCACTGCGACGAGTGCGAGGACGGCCGTGTACTTGCGCATGGCTGGTGCTCCTTTCGGTTCGGGGCCGGCGCCCGCAGAGCCCCCGGGAGCGATCGCGATCAGCCCGCAGGCGATCGCCGCGACGATGCTCGTCCGAACGACCTGTCTGCGGGCTCCGCGCCGGCCTGACATGCGCGTGAAGGTGCGTGAGCCGCCTCTCCGGAACCTCTCGAAGCGCTCTCGACCCGTGTCCCGAGCGGTGCTAGCGTCATTTGCAACCATCCGAAGGAGCCGCATGGAGTTCCGGTTGCTCGGGCCGGTCGAGGCCCGCCGGGACGATCGCCAGATCGCGCTCGGTGGGGCGAAGCCTCGGGCGTTGCTCGCTCTGCTCCTCCTGCACGCGAACGAGGTCGTCTCGCGGGACCGGCTCATCGACGCGATCTGGAGCGACCGCGCTCCCGGGACCGCCGAGCACAGCCTCGACGTGCAGATGTCGCGACTGCGGAAGGCCTTCGCGCCCGACGAGCTCCTCGTCCGGCGGAGCGGCGGCTACGTGCTCGAGGTCGAGCCGCAGCAGATCGACGCCCACCGCTTCGAGGGACTCCTCGAGGAAGGCCGGCGGGCGAACGCGGCAGGCCGGCCGACCGAGGCGGTCGAGGTGCTCGACCACGCCCTCGGCCTCTGGCACGGGAGCGCGCTCGCCGACGTCGCCTACGAGGACTTCGCCCGCGCCGAGAGCGACCGCCTCGAAGAGCTTCGGCTCGCCGCAACCGAGGAGCGGATCGACGCAAGGCTCGCGCTCGGGGAGCACGACGCGTTGATCGCGGAGCTCGATGCGCTCGTCGCGAAGCACCCACTGCGCGAGCGGCTTCGCGGCCAGCAGATGCTCGCGCTCTACCGCGCGGGCCGGCAGGCCGAGGCGCTGCGTGCGTACGGCGACTTCCGTGCGCGCCTGGCCGAGGAGCTCGGGATCGAGCCCGGGCAGTCGCTCAAGGAGCTCGAGCAGGCGATCCTCCGCCAGGATCCGGACCTCGGGCGCACGAGGCCCGCGGTCGTCGCGAGGCACCGCAGGCTGGCAGCGGGCGCTGCGGCGCTTGCTCTTGCCGGTCTCGCCGTGGCGGCGGCCGTTCTCGCAACGCAGGGCGGCGCCGAGAGCGCGCAAGCGCTCGCCGACGCAGACTCGAACGTGTTCCTGTCGGCCGACACCGGCAGCGTCGTAGCCAGGGCCGAAGTTCGCGACAGCGTCGGCGTGCGCTTCGGAGCAGGGTCGCTCTGGAGCGTGTCCTCCGAAGGCCAGCTCACGCGCGTCGATCCCGAGAGCGGGGAGATCGAGGCGACGATCGGCCTGGGGATCCTGAAGCCAGGGGGCCTCACCTTTGGGGCGGGCTCGGTGTGGGTCACGGACAACCACTCACCCCTCGTACTGCGAATCGATCCGGCGGTCAACGAGGTCGTCGAGCCGTTTCGACTGCCCGAGGAAGGTCTCGGGACCGTGTTCACCGGTGACGTCGCCGTCGGTGCGGGCTCGGTCTGGGTTGGCCACGGCGGAGACAACCCAGGCGCATTTGTCGAGCGCTTGAATGTCGGGACGGGACGGGTACAACACCGCTTCTCGATCCGGGGCGGCGACGCCGATCACCTCGCTTTCGCCGATGGCGTCCTCTGGGTCGGGAGCACGCCGTCCGGCGAGGTACGTCGAATCGACCCCGGAACGAACACCCTGCGCAGGGTCGCGCGGCTGGACGGCGAGATCTGCTGCATCGCCGCGGGTGACGGCTCCGTCTGGGCGGCGACCCGTCCCGACAACCTCGTCTGGAAGCTGAACCAGGTCGGGACTCAGGTACGGAGCTTCAAGCTCCCCGCCGAGATCAAGGGGGTGGCCTACGGCGACGGTGCGCTCTGGGCCGCGGTCGGCGAGGAGGGGACGATCGTCAGGATCGACGCGGCGACGAACGAGTTGCGGAACCTCGAGATCGGCCACCACATCCACGACGTCGCGGTGCGGGACGGCCTCGTCGCCGCAGCGGTGCAGGAGAGCGCCGCGGACGTGACGGCGGGCTTGAGCGGCGACGTCGTCTTGATCGGCCGCAAGGAGGAATCGCTCTTCGACACAGGGGCGGCGACCGATCCCGCGTTCACGGCTCCTACCTGGGATGCCCCGCAGCTCCAGTTCCACTACGCAACGTGCGCGCGGCTGATCAACTACCCCGACGTCGAGGGTGAACCCGGGCGGAAGCTCGTCCCCGAGGTCGCCGAGGACTTCCCGGAGGTCTCCGTCGACGGTCGCACGTACACCTTCCGGATTCGCAAAGGGTTCCGATTCTCACCGCCCTCGGACGAGGAGGTAACGGCGGAATCGTTCAAGCGCGCCGCGGAGCGCGCTATCTCGCCGCGGATGGATCCGTTCTCGGACCGGCTCGCGCCAGGCCTCGACAACGTGGTCGGCGCCGAGGCCTACCACGCCGGTCAGGCGCCACACGTGTCGGGGATCACCGCGCGCGGCGACGAGCTCGAGATCCGCCTTCGGAAGCCCGCTCCGGACTTCCCCTGGCTCGCGGCGCTCAGCTGCGCAGTTCCAGTCGACACGCCCGTCGTCCCGTACGGCCTCGAGACCCCGGTCTCCTCGGCCGGCCCGTACTACCTCGCGGCACACACGGACTCGGTCGCGGTGCTGAAGCCAAACCCGAACTACGGCGGCAGTCGGCCTCAGAACCTCGACGCGATCGTCTATCGCATGGGTATCGCGCCGGACGACGCCGCAGCGCAGATCGAAGCTGGGACCCTCGACTACTACCTCGAGTCGCAGCGACCGACGCTGACTCCGGAGACTCCCGCCGCTCGCACTGCCGGCGAGCGTTACCGGATGACCCCCAGTGGAAGCGCGGGGACGCAATTCCTCGCGTTCAACTGGGACACGGGGCGCCTCTTTGCGGATCGCAGCATGCGGCGTGCCGTGCAGTACGTCCTCGATCGTTCGAAGGTGCCCCGACCGGCAACCCGCATCGCCTCGCCGAAGTCACCCGGTTACGACGAGACGCCGCTCTATCCCCTCCGCGGCGACGTCGCGACCGCGCGCAAGCTCTCCGGGGGTCGGACGGCCCGCGTCGTCGTGCTCACCTGGGCCGACGATCCATATGCGGACGCGTTCAACGACGCCCTCCGCGCTGCACTCTCCCGGATCGGGCTCACCATGTCGGTCCTCCCGCTCGTCCAGGGCGAATCGGAAGAGGCATGGCTGGCGAAGGCGAGGCGTTCGGACCTCCTGTGGGGCGGCATCGGCGCGCACAGCGCCGACCAGGTCGAGTACCTGAAGCAGCTGTTCCTCCCACCGGAGCTCGCGGCCGAGGTCGACCGGATCGCCAAGCTGCCGTCGCCCGAGCGCGAGCGGGCCGCCGCAGCGCTCGCACGGGTGATCGACAGGCGGTCACTGTTTGCGGTCTACGAGCACACGGCCGTGCCGGAGCTCGTCTCGAAGCGGCTCGGCTGCATCGTCCATCAGCCGCAGTACGCAGGCGTCGACCTCGCGGCCCTCTGTCTGAAGGATTGAAAGCCCGGAGGGTTCTCGCGAGGTGAGAGAAGCAGAATGTGGTGGTATTGAGAACAAGTGGTCGCGGTGCAGAGATGGATGCAAGCCTGTTACTCGGTCGAAGCGGAGCTCGTGCTCGTCGCGCTCGTGCTCGTTGCCTGGCATGCGATCCGGATTCCGATCGAGGGCGACGTGGCGTCGTCGCTCGCACATGCCGACGACGTCCTGGGTCTCGAGCGGGCGCTCTCCCTCGACATCGAGGCGTGGCTCATCGCGTCGATCGCGGGGGGTGCGTCGACGCTCGAGTGGCTGTACACGAACATCCACCTGCCGGTCCTGTTCGGCTTCGTCGCCGCAGTGCGCCTCCTCGCGCCTGACCGCTATCCGCTCCTGAGGACGACATTCATGCTCTCGTTCGTTCCGGCGGCGCTCGTGATCTGGCTGTACCCGCTCGCGCCGCCGCACTGGCTACCCGAGTTCGGATTCGGGGTGCCGCCCACGGACGCCCAGCTCACGAGCACGACCGCGGCGCTCTTCCACAACACGACCGCTGCCGCGGCGAGCCAGCACTTCGGCTTCGCCCTCTTCGTCGCCGCGGCGTCGATCTGGCTCTTCCCTCGCTCGCCATTCGCGTGGGCGACGATCACGTACCCGGTGCTCGCCTTCGTGGTCATCGTCGGGACGGGAAACCACTACGTCCTCGACTGCATCGTGGGGACGCTGACCTTCGTGCTCGCCGCGGTAGTCGCGTCGCGGCTGGTCCCCGCGCGTGAGCGCCGCACGCCGGTTGCGCAGACGGGCGGCATCGCGAGCATCGCGATCGGCTACGGGCTGATCGCCTGGGGATTCGTCTCGCTCGACCTCACCGCACTGGACGCCGACAACGTCCTCCACGCCCTCGTGCTCGCAGCGGGAGTGGCCCTCGTGGTCGCTCCGCGCCTCGGCGAGGAGCCACTCGTCGAGACCAGGTAGCGGCTCGCCGCCTTCGGCTTACCCGGAGTCGCGGCGCCTCAGGCGCCGTGACACTTTTTGTACTTCTTGCCGCTCCCGCACCAGCACGGGTCGTTGCGGCCGATGTCCTTGTGCTCGTTGACCGCGGGCGCCTGGGCGAACGAGCCCGAGCCGTCAGAGGCTGCGGGCGGAGCGGCGAGCGCGGTTGCGGCGCCCCCGGCGGCGGCGATGACGTCCGCGCCGGCGGAGGTCTCGTGCTCATAGGAGAGCGAGCTCTCGCGCGCCTGCATCGGCTGGAGCGCCGGCTCCTCGAGCTGCACCGTGACGTGGAACAGCGTGAAGACGACCTCCTCTCGGATGGTCTGGCCGAGCTCCTCGAACATCGCATGGCCCTCGCCGCGGTACTCGACGAGCGGATCCTTCTGCGCGAACGCGCGGAGGTGCACGCCCTCGCGGAGGTAGTCCATCGCCTCGAGGTGCTCGCGCCAGCGCTGATCGACCGTCTGGAGGATCACGTAGCGCTCGACCTCGCGCGCGAGCTCCACGCCGAGCGACTGCTCGCGCTCTTCGTAGGTCTCGAGCGCGTCGTCGACGAACTCCTCGACCAGATCGTCCCGATTCGTGACGTCGATCTCCTCGCGGAGCTCCTCGACGGTGATGTCCGTCCCGTACAGCGACTGCATGCTGGTCACGAGCCCGTCCAGATCCCAGTCCTCCGAGAACTCCGCGTCGGTCGCGTTGCGGACACCGGCCTCGACCACTTCGCGGATCCACTCCCGGACCTCGTCGGAGAGGTCCTCGCCCTCGAGCACGCGACGGCGCTGCTCGTAGATGACCATGCGCTGTGTGTTCATGACGTCGTCGTACTTGAGGACGTTCTTGCGCGCGACGAAGTTCTGCTCCTCGACCTTCTTCTGGGCGTTCTCGATCTGCTTCGAGAGGATCGACGCCTCCATGGCCTGGTCGTCGGGGATCTTGAAGCGGTTCATGATGTTGTAGATCCGGTCGCCGGCGAACAGACGCACGAGGTCGTCCTGCCCGGAGAGATAGAAGCGCGTCTCGCCAGGGTCGCCCTGGCGCCCCGAGCGGCCGCGGAGCTGGTTGTCGATGCGCCGCGCCTCGTGTCGCTCGGTTCCGAGGACGTAGAGGCCGCCGAGCTCGACCACACCGTCGCCGAGCTTGATGTCGACGCCACGGCCGGCCATGTTCGTCGCGATCGTGACGGCGCCGGGCTGGCCCGCGTCCTTGATGATCTCGCCCTCGCGCTCGTGCTCCTTCGCGTTCAGCACGTTGTGCGGGATGCCCTTGCGCTTCAGGAGCTCCGACAGGTACTCGGAGGTCTCGACCGCGATCGTGCCGACGAGCACCGGCTGCCCGGACTCGTGGCGCTCGACGATGTCCTCGAGCACGGCGGCGAACTTCGCCTCGGGCGTCTTGAAGATGAAGTCGTTCTCGTCGAGGCGGGC
>DASUCI010000209.1:0-5321 GCA_035762825.1 Gaiellaceae bacterium
AACGAGCTCACGCTGCGACGGGCGCTCGGCTCCCTCCTCGAGCGCCTGCTCGCGCGTCCAGAACGGGCCGGGCGGCCGTTTCGAAAACTCGCGCTGGTCGCCCGGCTCGTCGACGGCGGCTCGTGGCGGCGGGTGGCCACCTTGCGCGACGCGACGGCCGAGGTGGCGCGGCTCCGCGCTGCGCTCGGGCCGAGGCTGCAGGAGCTTCCGGCTCCGATCGTCGAGCTTCGCGTGGAAGCCGTCGAGCTCGCGGAGCACACGGGGCAGCAGCTCGCGCTCGTCGAGCCTGCGGGGGAGGAGAACGTCGTGCGGCTGCGTGAGGGCCTGAAGCAGGTGAAGGCCAGCACGGGGACGGGGTCGGTGTGCGCTGTGGTGGAGGTGGCGCCGTGGTCGCGGGTTCCGGAAGCGCGAGCGCTGGTCGTACCGCGGGACGACTGAACGCGCCGCGCCCGGCTTTGGTCGAGACGGCGCCGGGCGGGACGCCGCACATCGTGAATCGGGAGCAGGTCGCGCTCGTGCGGGAGGAGTGGCGCGTCGTCGACCGCTGGTGGACGGACGAGCCCGTCGACCGGCACTACTTCGAGGTCGTCCTCGAAGGCGGACGGAACGTCTGCGTCTACCGCGACGCCGAGGCGTCCTGTTGGTTCACGCAGAACGCCTAGACGTCGAAGACGTCGTGCCGCTCGAAGAACGCTCGGTCAGGCTCGACGCCTTGCGACCGGAGCTCCGCGAGCTCGCGGCGGTACTGGGCGAAGCCGCCGGGCGTGTGGAGGTTGAGCATCCGCACGGGTTCATCGCTCAGGTTCCGGAAGTAGTGGACGACGTTGGGTGGAGCCAGGACGTAGGTGCCGGGCGTCCCGTGGACGACCTCGTCGCCGACGTGGAACTCGACCTCGCCCTCGAGGACGTAGAACGAGTCCGAGTGCCCCTTGTGGAAGTGGGGATCGACGCCGCTTCCCGGGTCGAACGTGACCTCGAGCAGCGAGAGCTCGGGCCGGTCGGCCTTGAGCGGAATGCCCTCGCCGGGCGCCAGTGCGATCGGCTCGTCCATCTAGTCCGAGAGTTTGGCAGTGACCGCGAGGGACGGGTCGAGACCGCCGTCCTCGGGCGGGTCGACCTGGTCGAAGTCCGGATTCCGTCCGCGCATGTAGTCCGCGAACCGGAACGACGGCATGTGGAAGTTGAAACAGCGCGCGTGCGAATCGCTGTCGTTGTCGAAGCCGTGGACGACACCGGGTGGGAAGACGACGAGCGTTCCAGCCGGGAGTGCGCGGGAGCCGTCGCGAAGATGGAACGTGAACTCCCCCTCGAGGACGAGGAACGCGTCCGCGTGCTCGCGGTGGACGTGCGGTGGTGCGCCCCGCTCACCAGGCCCGTAGTCGAACTCCGAGATCGTGAGCTCGTCGGTCTCGACGAGCACCGTTGCCCGGCGCTCGGGGCGGTTCGTGATGGTGTCGCCCTCCGTGCCACCTGTGCGGCGGACGACGACGAGGCCGGGATCGCGCGTGACGGCATCGAGCGGAGAAAGCTGGTCGAAGGCGGCTGCATCGCCGCGGATGAAGTCGTTGAAGCCCGAGCCAGGAGCGTGAAGGACGAGGAACCGAGCCTGCTGGTCGCCCGTCACCTCGAATGCATGCGTGATCCCGTGCGGGATGAACGCCCAGGTATCGGGCCCGATCGAATGCGAGCGATCATCGAGCTGGAGCGTGAGCTCTCCCTCGAAGACGTAGAGCGCCTCGGCGTGCCGCGCATGGACATGTGGCGACGCATTCCCCCAGCCAGGCGCGGAGCGCACCTCCACCGCGGCCAGCTGCTCGACGTCCGCGAGCAGCAGGACGTCGAGCTTCGGGCTGCCGAAGATGACCTCGCCTGTGCCGATTTCGACCATCTCCCGGCAGCCTAGAGATGGCCGGCTATGTCGAGCTGCACTGTCACTCGGCGTACTCGTTCCTGGACGGTGCGTCGCAACCCGAAGAGCTCGCAGCGCGGGCGGCCGAGCTCGGATACGAGGCTCTCGCGCTCACCGATCACGACGGGGTCTACGGCTCGCTCGAGTTCGCGCACGCGGCGAAGGCGTTCGGCGTCCGGCCGATCACCGGTGCGGAGATCACGCTCGACGGCGGCGCGCACGTGACGCTGCTCGTGGAATCTCGTCACGGGTACGGCAATCTCTGCCGCCTGCTCACGGCCGCGCACGCCGGAACGCGGCGTCCCGGACGCGAGGACCGCGAGCCGTTGGCGCCGTCCGTCTCGCTCGAGGCCGTCATGGAGGCGAACGCCGGGCTCGTCTGCCTTTCTGGATGCGCGCGTCGCGGGCTGGGCCTCCTCGACCCCAATGCAGCTGCACGGCTCGCCGGCGCGTTCGGGCCGGACAGGTTCTTCGTCGAGCTCCAGCGGCCGTTCGAACGAGGAGACGCGCGCCGGCTCGGCCTCCTGCACGACCTCGCCGAGCACCTCGGCGTGGAGTCCGTCGCAACCGGTGACGTCCACGCGCACCACCCGCGGCGCACGCTCCTGCAGGACGTGCTCGTCGCCATTCGCTGCCGCACATCGCTCGAGGGCTGCGAGCCCGAGCGACGTGGGAACCGGGAGAGCTATCTCCGTCCGCCCGAGGAGATGCTCGACCGCTTCTCCTTCGACCGCGCTGCCGCCGAGCGGAGCGCGGCGCTCGCCGAGCGGCTCGAGTTCGACCTCACCGAGGAGCTCGGCTACCGCTATCCGGACTTCTCGGACCGCTCCGAGCCGGCGATCTTCCAGCTGGCCGAGATCTGTCGCCGCGCGCTGGATGAGCGCTACGGCCCAAGTGACACAGTGTCACAAGGCGAGGTTCGTGCCCGGCTGGAGAGCGAGCTCGCGCTCATCGACGAGCTCGGGCTGGCCGGGTTCTTCCTCTTGCATCACGAGGTGCTCGAGATCGCACGCGAGTGCGCGCGAGAGGTACGGGGCACCGACTCGCCTCGCAGCTTTCTGCCGCCGGGCCGCGGGCGCGGAAGCTCGGTCGGCTCGATCGTCTGCTACCTGACCGGCCTCTCGCACGTCGACCCGGTGTCGAACGAGCTCTCGCTCGGCCGCTTCCTGAATCGCGAGCTCTCCTCGGTGCCGGACATCGACCTCGACTTCCCGCGCGACATCCGCGAGAAGCTCATCGTCCGTGTGACCGAGCGGTACGGGCGCGAGCACGCGGCGCTCGTCGCGAGCTTCGCGACGTACCGCTCACGGGGCGCGATCCGCGACGTCGGGAAGGCGCTCGGCCTCCCGTTCGCCGAGCTCGAGCGGCTCGCGCGCACCTCCGACGGCTGGAACGCGAAGCGGGTGGGGGAAGAGGTCGCGCGGCTTCCCGACGGCGAGCGGAAGCTCCAGTCGAAGCGCTGGCGCGCCTTCGCATGGCTCACGGGCGAGATCGCAGGGCTCCCGCGCCACGTCTCGCAGCACCCGGGCGGGATGATCGTCTCGACGCGGCCGCTGATCGAGCTCGTTCCGGTACAGCCCGCGGCAATGGCCAGCCGCCAGCTCTGCCAGTGGGACAAGGATTCGTGCTCGGACGCGGGGTTTCTCAAGATCGACCTGCTCGGGCTCGGGATGCTCTCCGCGGTCGAGGACTGCGTCGACCAGATCGCGCGTGTGCACGACGAGATCATCGACCTCTCGCGGATCCCCTTCGACGACGAGGCGGTCTACGACGACATCCAGCGCGCGGACACGATCGGCACGTTCCAGATCGAGAGCCGCGCGCAGATGCAGAGCCTCTTGCGGACGAAGCCGGGCAATCTCGACGACATCACCGTCCAGGTCGCGCTCGTGCGGCCGGGGCCGATCCAGGGCAAGGCGGTGCACCCCTACATCGACGCGCGGCAGCGCCTGCGCGAGGACCCGTCGTACGTCTTCCCGGTCGACCACGAGCTCCTGCGCGAGCCGCTGCGCTCGACGTTCGGGGTCGTCGTCTTCCAGGACCAGGTGCTCGAGGTTGCGATCGCGCTCGCCGGCTTCAGCGTCGGGGAGGCGGAGGGACTGCGTCGCGCGATGAGCCGGAAGCGCAGTCACGACGCACTCGAGGCGTATCGCGATCGCTTCATCGAGGGCGCCACCGGGAAGGGCGTCGACGCGGAGACGGCCGACACGGTCTTCGACAAGCTCGTCGGCTTCTCCGGCTTCGGCTTCCCGAAAGCGCATGCCGCCGCGTTCGGTCTCCTCGCGTACCAGTCGACCTGGCTGCGCCACTACTACCCGGCGGAGTTCCTGTGCGCGCTCCTGAACGAGCAGCCGATGGGCTTCTACCCTCCTGCGACGCTCGTTCGCGACGCGCAGCGTCACGGAGTGGAGGTGCTTCCTGTCGACGTCAACCTGAGCGGCGCGCGCTGTGTGGTCGAGCGCATCCCTTGTAACGATCAGTTACAAGGGTCGGTTTCCGCTGTTCGCATCGGCCTCAACTACATCTCCTCGGTCGGAAAGGACGACGCCGAAGCGGTCGTAGCCGAACGGGACGCGAACGGGCCTTATCGCGACATCGCCGACCTCGCGAGGCGTTCGCAGCTCTCCTCCGACGGCCTGGAGGCGCTCGTGCAGGGCGGCGCGTGCGACGGCTTCTGGAAGCCGCGGCGCGACCTGCTCTGGGACCTCGGCCTCGTCTTCCGCGCGCAGTCGGTGCCGGGGACGGAAGGCGAGATGAAGCAGCTCCCGCTCGAGCTCGAGGCGACGGCCGAGACGCCCGCGCTCCGCGACCTCACGCGGTGGGAGCGGATGCTCGCGGACTACCGACACACGAGCATGTCGATCGAGACGCACCCGCTCTCGCTCCTCCGACCGCACCTGCCCGAGGGAACGCTCTCGAGTGAGGAGCTGCACGCAGAGCGGCACGGGAGGCAGGTCGCCTTCGCCGGGATGACCGTCGCCCGCCAGCGGCCTTCCACCGCCAAGGGGATCGTCTTCATGCTCCTCGAGGACGAGCACGGCCAGGTGAATCTCATCGTCCCCTCGGAGGTCTACGAGCGGTACCGGGCGACGGTGCGCGCCGAGCCGCTCATCCTCGCCCGCGGGCGCTACGAGCGCGTCGGCGAGAACCGGAACGTCCTCGTCTCCTCGCTCGAGTCGCTCGGGCCGCTCGCGCGCCGGGTGGCGGCCGACGACACGGTGTGGGAGTCGCTCCCACGCCCGCACTCCTTCGGACGGCGGTGAGGCATTCTATTCGAGTGGCGGCTCTTCGCCGTGGCTTCCTAGCGCGAGAGCGTGAACGCGGTCTCGACGATCCCGATGTGCGTGAACGCCTGCGGGAAGTTGCCGACGAGGCGCTTTCGCTCGGGGTCGTACTCCTCCGAGATGAGCCC
>DASUCI010000210.1:0-2183 GCA_035762825.1 Gaiellaceae bacterium
AGCCGAAGCCCTCCCAGAAGCCGCGCTGGTCGTGGTTCAGGAGCTCCAGCCCGCGGACCCACTTGGCGCTCTTCCAGAAGTAGAGGTGCGGAACCAGAAGTCGCGCTGGCCCGCCATGCTCGGGGTCGAGCGGCTCGCCTCCGAACTCGTACGCGATCCATGCGCGCCCGCCGGTCACATCCTCGAGCGGCAAGTTCGTCGTGTAGCCACCGTCGCACCATGCGGTTACGTACTCCGCCTCGGTTTCCAGCTCCGCCAGGAGCGTGTCGACCGAGACCCCCTTCCAGGTGCTGTCGAGCTTTGACCATTTGGTCACGCAGTGGATGTCGACGGTCGGCGTCTCGGCGGGCAGCGTGAGCAGCTCATCCCAGGTCCAGGACACTGGTTGATCGAGGGCGCCGCGGATCACGAATGTCCACTCATCGAGCGGCGTGCGCGGTGTCGGTCCGGCGGACAGAACGGGGAATCCCCGCTCGAGGTACTGGCCCGGTGGGAGCCGCGCAGCGTCGACTTGCTGGCGACGACCTTGGAAGCCTCGTGAGATCGGCGACATGAGGTTGTCCCGTAGCGCGTAGAACTAGAGGCGGCGGTCCTCCCGCCTCGTCCGGTCCTGTTGGGACCGTGGCGAGTGCGAGTCGAAGTCCACGAGGATAGGAGGACCAACCGCCATGAGGACCGTACCGGCCGCGTCGGTCGTGGCCAACGAAGATCGCGTCAAGGGGCTGCCCGCCTCGGTGCAGGAGGCGCTGGGGGCGCTTGCCGGCGCGGCGAGGGAGGGGCTGCTGGCGCTGAGCGTCGGCGTCGGGCTCGGCGTGCTGCACGAGCTGATGGAGGCCGAGGTCGACGAGGTCGTCGGCCCGAAGAGCAAGCACAACCCCGACCGGGCCGCCGTCCGGCACGGCCACGACGGCGGCGAAGTCACGCTTGGCGGTCGGCGCGTGCCGGTCAGCCGGCCGCGTGCTCGCAGCGCCGATGGCGAGCACGAGGTTGAGCTGTCCACCTATTCGCATTTCGCGGCGCGTGACCGGCTGAGCGACGTGATGCTCGAGCGGATGCTCGCCGGCGTCGCGACGCGGCGCTACGCGCGCACCGGCGAGCCGGTCGGCTCGGAGATCGACCAGGTCGCGCGCTCGACTTCGAAGTCGGTGGTCAGCCGCGAGTTCGTCTCGCGCACGCGGGAGAACCTGATCGAGTTGATGTCGCGGCCGCTCGGCGATCTGCGCCTGGCGGTGCTGATGCTCGACGGGATCGAGCTCAAGGGCCGCTGCTGCGTCGTCGCCCTGGGTATCGACACCGACGGGACCAAGCACCCGCTCGGGCTGTGGGACGGCTCGACCGAGAACGCCACCGTCGCGACGACACTGCTTTCGAACCTCGTCGAGCGCGGTCTCGACGTCGAGCAGGGCGTGCTGGTCGTCATCGACGGCGCCAAGGCACTGCGCAAGGCGGTCCGCGACGTGTTCGGCGCCGACACGCCGGTGCAGCGCTGCGTGCGTCACAAAGAGCGAAACGTGCTCGGCCACCTGCCCGAACGCGACCAGCCGCCCGTCCGCCGGCGCCTCAGGGCCGCTTGGGCGCTCGACGATCACGACCGCGCACTCGACCAGCTGCGCGTGCTCGCCGACGAGCTCGCGCGCTCGCACCCCGGCGCCGCGGCGTCCCTGCGTGAGGGGACGCAGGAAACGCTGACCGTCATGCGGCTCGGCGTCCGCGGACGCCTCAAGCGGACGCTCGCCTCGACGAACCCTTGCGAGTCGATGATCGACACCATCCGCCGCGTCGCCCGCAACGTCAAGCGCTGGCAGAACGGCGACATGTGCCTGCGCTGGACCGCCGCCGGAATGCTCGAAGCCGAAGCCCAGTTCCGCAAGGTCATCGGCTACCGCGACCTGGCCAAGCTCGCAATCGCCGTCGAACGCGACCTCGCCGCCAAGCGCGCCGCCACGACCCCGATCGCAACCGTTCACACACCGATCGCGACCGCGGCTCCGGAGGTCGCCGCCACGCCCGCCTGAGACAATTCACTCACAGGATCGCCGTCACGAAGTCCCACGGCGAGCGGGACATCCTCTTTGATGCGGGCGGTAGCCGTTGCTGTGGTACTTCTGGAGGTGGCCATGCTCGCGTCCGAAGCGCAGACGCCGGTGGATGATCCGGTACTGGCTGCGGGCATCGGTATCGTC
>DASUCI010000211.1:0-3190 GCA_035762825.1 Gaiellaceae bacterium
CCTGCGTCCGGCGTCCGAGCGGCAGCCCGAGGCCGTGTTCTCGCCGCTCGCGCCCCACGAGCACCGGGTCGGGCTCGAGACGATCTACGAGGGCTATCTCGTCCACTACGGACGCTCACGGCTGTTCGCGCCGCCCGACCGGGACACCGCGCTCCTTCTCGGCGACTACCTCTACGCGCACGGGCTCGTCCGCATCGCAGAGACGGGCGACGTGAAAGCCGTGTCCGACCTCGCCGAGCTCATCTCGCGCTGCGCGCACCTGCGCGCTGAGGGGCGGGATGGGGACGGGGCCGAGTGGGTCTCCACGTCGAGCTCTCTCGGAGCCGGTGACTCGGTGACGGCGAGCGACGAGGCCGTCGAAACGGCCCTCGCTGCGCACGCCCGCCTCGTCGGATAAAGTCGCGGCGAGATGCTTGCGACCTTCGTCAACCTCCTCGCGCAGGCGCCCGTCGAGGAGGCGCACAAGACCGCCGCCGAGGAAGGTCGCGACATCGTCCTCTCGATGCTCGTCGTCGGCCTGATCTTCGTGGGAGTGGCGGTGCTGGGCGACCTGTACCAGCGCGGCGCCCGCAAGCGGCACAAGCAGCGCGCGGGCCACTAGACCCCGGCACGCTGGAGTCTCATGATTCGGGCCGCGATGCGGCCTGAGTTCCCCACCGGCACGGTCACCTTCCTCTTCACGGACGTGGAGGGATCGACGAGGCTGCTGCACGCACTCGGCGCCGAGGCGTATGCCGACGCGCTGGCCGAGCACCGTCGCGTGATTCGCGAGGCGTGCGCCGGCGAGGGCGGAGTCGAGGTAGACACCCAGGGAGACGCCTTCTTCTTCGCCTTCCCCACCGCTCCTGGGGCCCTCGCCGCCGCTGCGGCCTTCACGCGGGACCTTGCGTCAGGTCCGATCCAGGTCCGCGTCGGCCTTCATAGCGGGACTCCGCTGGTGACGGATGAGGGTTACGTGGGAGGTGACGTGCATCGCGCGGCCCGCATCGCCGCGTCCGGGCACGGCGGTCAGGTCCTCGTCTCGGCTTCGACCGCCGCCCTCGTGCAAGGCGCGCTGCGCGACCTCGGCGAGCACCGGTTCAAGGACCTTGCCGCGCCCGAGCGGGTCTTCCAGCTCGGCGATGCGGAGTTCGCGCCATTGAAGAGCCTCTACCGCACGAACTTGCCGATGCCGGCCAACCCGCTGGTCGGTCGGAAGAAGGAGCTCGTCGACGTCCTGCGCCTGGTCGTGGACGAGACCGCCAGGGCGGTCACGATCACCGGCCCGGGCGGGATCGGCAAGACGCGTTTCGCGCTCGCGGTAGCGGCCGAATCCTCCGACCACTTCCCGGATGGCGTGTGGTTCGTCGACCTGACGCCGGTTCGCGATCCTCGTCTCGTCCTGTCGACGGTGGCTCACGCCGTCGGTGCCGAGGGCGACCTTCGTCACGCGTTGCAGGGCGCGCGCTGCCTGCTCTTGTTGGACAACTTCGAGCAGGTGGTCGGCGCTGCACGAGACGTCGCGGAGTTGCTCGCCTCGTGCGCACAGCTGCGTTTGCTGGTGACGAGCCGTGAGCCGCTCCGAATCGCGGCAGAGCACGAGTACGACCTCCCTCCGCTCCCCGAGGCGCCTGCGGTCGAGCTGTTCCGACACCGGGTCGCCGCCGCCGTACCGGAAGCGGACGTCGACTATCGGCTTGCCGCGGAGATCTGCCAGCGGCTCGACGGTCTCCCGTTGGCCATCGAGCTGGGTGCCGCACGCGTGAAGGTGCTCGACCCGGACGCGCTGCTCCAGCGTCTCGAGGACCGTCTCCCCGTGCTCGTCACGCGCGCCCGCGACCTGCCGGAGCGGCAGCGCGCACTGCATGCCACGATCGAATGGAGCTACGACCTCCTCGATTTGCCCGAGCAGAAGCTCTTCCGGTGGCTGGCGCCATTCCGCGGCGGAGCGACGCTCGAGGCGATCGAGGCGGTGGCGGGCGCGAATCCAGAGGTGGTCGAGTCACTCGTGGACAAGAGCCTGCTCCGCAAGCGGCGTGGGCGATTCGTCATGCTCGAGACGATTCGCGAGTTCGCGCGCGACGAGCTTGCGGCTTCCAGCGAGGATGCGAAGGCCCGACGGCGACATGCCGAGTTCTTCGCCGGCCTCGCCGAGAGCGCGAACCTCAACCCCGGAAACCTCCGTCCGGGAGGACAGCGACTCGACATCGCCATCAGGGAGCAGGACAACATCCGTGCAGCTCTGGACTGGGCCATGGCGTCGCAGGACAAGGCGTTCGGTTTTCGGCTCTCCGTCGCGATGGACCAGTTCTGGGTCGCCAACGACCCAACCGAGAGCCAGCGTCGGTACGAGGCTCTCTTCGAACTTCCGGGCGACGTCGATCCTCGTCTGCAGGCGGAGGCGTTGCGAGGGTACGCGACCTCGTTTCACATCCAGGGCGACTGGGAGGCCGCGGCCCGTCTGTACGGGGAGAGCTTCGACATGTTCGACGAGATGGGCGACGAGCAGGGTCGCGCCGTCCTCTTGCATCGGTTCGGGATCCTCGCGATGCAGCGGCAGGATCTGGGAAGGGCGCGCCAGCTCGTCGAGGAGAGCCACGGCATCCACGAGCGCAATGGCGATGCGTGGGGGCTGACTCAGACGGTGGGTACCCTGGGCGCGATCGAGCGCGACGCCGGAAACGGATCGCAGGCTTACGCGCTCATTGCCGACAGCGCCGATCGGGCGGAAGCCGTCGGCGTGCTGTGGTGGCACGCCGGAATGCTGATCGAGCTCGCGGCGCTGTCCCTCGAGGCTGGCCGGCTCGACGACGCCGAGGCGAAGGCTCGGGAGTCGCTCGAGCTCGCAAATCAGATGCGCGACTACGGCGGGCGTGTTTTCGGCGTGGGCGTCTTCGCGTGTCTCGCCGCCGAGCGCGGCGACGCAGACCGCGCCGGGCGGCTTTGGGGGGCAATCGAGGACGATCGCGTGGGCGCCCCGCTCGGCGGCTGGATACGACACCGGGCGTCCTGTCAGGCGCACATCGATCGCGTCGACACGCCTCAACTCGACGCGGCTCTCGCCGCCGGCCGGGCGATGTCCCTTGATGCGGCGGTCGAGTACGCACTCGCCTCCATAGACTGACTCGAGTCGTGGCGCCTTCGCGAGACCTCCGCGAGTGGATCGCGCTCCTCGAGCGCGAGGGCGAGCTTCGGCGCATCTCCGCCGAGG
>DASUCI010000212.1:0-12830 GCA_035762825.1 Gaiellaceae bacterium
CCGAGCCTCGACGAAGACGAACGGAGCGGCGCCGGCTACGTCGACCCGGGCTCGGGCGCGCTCGTCTTCTACCTCCGGGGTGTCGCGCTCGCCGTCACGCTGGTCGCGAGGGACGCGACCTCGACGCTCCGCGAGTCGAACGGCCACGACGCGTCACAGGACATCGTGGTCTACCGCGCGCCGGTCGAGGGGTCCCTCGTCGGCGAGATCGACGGCGAGGCACGCGTCCTCGTCGCGTTCGGCGCCACGCCCGACGAGGCGATCGCACGGCTCACGCGCCCTGCGAGCGTCGAGCTCGGCGTGCTTGCCGGCGAGCGCGCGGCGTACGACCGCGAGACGATCGCGCTCGCGGATGTGGCAGAAGGCGAGAAGGACGTCGCCGACCTGTACGCGCGCTCCCTGCTCGTGCTCGAGCAGCTGACGGACCGCCAGACGGGAGCCACGATCGCGGCGCCCGAGTTCGACCCGACGTTCGAGCAGTCCGGTGGCTACGGGTTCGTCTGGCCGCGCGACCTGGGCTACGTCGTCCTGAGCTTCCTCGCCGCGGGGCGCGACGACCTCGCCGTCCCGGCGCTTCGTTGGCTCGCGCGCGAGCAGGCGCCCGAGGGCCTGTGGCTCCAGCGCTACTGGACCGACGGGTCGCTCGCCCCGAGCTGGGGACTGCACCAGCTCGACGAGACCGGCATGGTCGTCTTCGCGTACGAGGCAGCCTGGCGCGAGCTGGGAGACGCCGCTCTCGACCGCGAGCTGTGGCCCTCCGCGCGGGCGGCGGCGGACTTCCTCTGCGGCTTCGTCGACCCCGAGACCGGCCTTCCGCTGCCGAGCGTCGACCTCTGGGAGCAGACCGACGGGCAGCATTCGTACAGCGCCGCCGCGACCTATGGGGGTCTCGCCGCGGCCGCGGCGATGGCCACCCGCCACGAGCCGTCTCTCGAGGGCCGCTATCGCGCGGCCGCCGAGCGGATGCGCGAGGCGATCGAGGCCCATCTCTGGAGCGACGAGCACGGGCGCTACCTGCGCTCCCGCTGGGTGGGGAGACCGGACGAGCTCGGCCAGGAGCCGCCGGCGTCGTTCGATCGCGCGCTGCGCTACCCGACGAAGGCCGTGCGCAGCGTCGACCCCGAGGACGCGCGCGTCGACAGCTCGCTGCTCGGGCTCGCCTGGCCGTTTCGCGCAGTCGACCCCTCGTCGCCGAGGATGCGCGCGACGATCGAGGCCGTCGAGCGCGAGCTGCGGACGCCCGAGGGCGGGGTGCTCCGGCACGAGGACGACCACTATGCGGGCGGCAACCCGTGGCTCATCTCGACGCTCTGGCTCGGGCTCGCCGAGCGGCAGGCGGGCGACGACGCGGGTCATGGCGCTTCGATCGCATACGCGCTCGCACAGCAGACCTCGCTCGGCCTGCTGCCGGAGCAGGTCACGCGCGACGGCGAGCCGGCCTGGGTCGTGCCGCTCGGCTGGAGCCACGCCATGTTCCTGCTCGCCGCGCGCCCCGAGCTGGCACTCGTGCGCGACGGCGCGTAGCCGACGCGCACGGTGGTCAGTGGACGCGACGCGCTCGCGAAGCGAGCGCCTTCAGGGATGTTTGCGCGATCGGAACCCGCGCGAGCGGGTTTCGATCTTGCGCCGACCAAGTGCGGGAGCGATTGGTGCGAATTCGTAACGCTTACAGGGTCAGGCACTGTAAAGAACGCTCCGACTAACGTCCGCGGCCGATGCTGCTGCGAATTCCGGCGCCGTACGACTTCGAGCTTTCGACGCGTCGCTTCCGCGACTTCGGGACGGACGGGGCGACGGTGCTGCACGAGGGCGGGCTGCATCGGGTCGTCGCAGGCGAGGAGGTTCGGGTCACTGCAGCGCCCGGCGGAGTCGAGATCGAGCCCTGGAGCGATGCGGCGGAAGTCGACATCGGCCGGCTGCTCGGTGCGCCGCTCGATCTCGAGGCATTCCGTGCCTGGGCAGGGGAGGACGGCGTCTTGGGGCCGATCGTGGAGATGCTGGGCGGCTTTCGCCCGACGCTGAGCCCGCAGCCGTTCGAAGCGCTGGTCGTCGCCATCACGACGCAGCAGATCTCCCTGCGCGCGGCCGCTGCGATCCGCGGCAACCTCGTCCGCGCGTACGGCGTGAAGCACGACGTCGCGTGGGAGTTCCCGACGAGGGAGCGGATCAGGGAGCTGCGTCCCCGGCACTTCACGCCGCTCGGCTTCTCGCGGGCGAAGGCCGAGTACGTCCTCGAGCTCGCCCATTCCGACCTGGACCTCGACGGCCTGGCCGCTCTGGACGACGATGAGGCGATCGCCCGGATCACGTCAGTGCGAGGGCTCGGCCGCTGGACCGCGGACTGGTTCCTCGCGCGCCACCTCGCGCGTCCGCACGCCTGGCCCGCCGGCGACCTCGGCCTGCGCAAGGCGGTCTCGACGTTCTACGCTGCCGGCCAGCCGTTGTCGATCGAGGAGGTCCGTCGCATGAGCGTGCGGTTCGCGCCGTTCGAGAACCTGTCAGCGCAGTTCCTCCTCGCGGGTGCGAGGATGGCCGGGTAGCCATGAACGTGCGGCGTGCGGCAGCCGAAGACTACGAGGCGATCGCCGACCTTTGGCGGCAGTTCGACCACGAGATCCCGCCGCCGACGCACGAGGGACCGGCGGACGTCGAGAAGGAGCTCTCCGAGGTTCGGGAGATCATCGACTCCGAGATCGCCCTCGTCGCCGAGGACGACGACGCGACGCCGATCGGGTTCGCGCTCGCGCGACGCCGGGCTCCGGGCTTCGGGACGCTCACGGACCTCTACGTCGCGCGCGACGCCCGGCGCAGTGGCATCGGGACCGAGCTGATCCGGGAGGTGCTCTCAGCCTTTCGCGCCTCCGACATCCATCACCTCGACCTCGAGGTCCTGGCCTCGAACCACGTCGCGCGGTCGCTCTACGCGCGCTGGGGCCTGAAGGACGAGGTCGTGATCATGACCGCCTCGGTCGCCGCGCTCGAGGAGCGCCTCGGCGGTCAAGAGTCCGCGTCGTTCGGCTCGATCCACCTCCAGTCCGACGACCTGAGTGCGGTCGAGCAGGCCGTGCGCCAGTTCGTCCCGCGGCTTCCCGGCGGCTCGCGGGGGTCGCTCGTCGCGCCCCCGCGCGGCGGTTGGATCGCCGTCTACGACGACGTGTGCGACCGCAATCCCGAGATGCTCAGACGACTCGCGCGCGAGCTCTCCGACAGGATGGGAGCCGTGACCTTGCTGCTCGGCGTCGAGCGTGAGGAGCTCGTGCGGATGATCCTCTTCGAGCGGGGGAGGATCGTCGACGAGTATCTCTCCGTGCCGGAGTTCTACGGCCCGCTGCCGCCCGGCGACGTCGTCGGGCTCGCGGCGAACCCGACGGTCGTCTCGCGCCTCACCGGCGCAGAGCCGGACGCGGTCCGGCGCGTCGCCCGGACCGCGCCGTCTCCCGCGGACCTCGCGCCTGCGCGCGAGCTCCTCGGCGAGCTCGCCGGCGTGATGGGCATCGAAGGAGCCGAGACCGGCTGGGCCGATACTCCGGAGCTGCCCGGCGCCGTGAGGATCGAACGCACGTGAAGGTCGTCCTGCTGCACGGCTGGCCCGTGTCCGAGCGCGTGTGGGTGCCGCAGGTGGACGTCCTTCGAAACGCCGGTTTCGACGTCGTCGCGCCTCTCCTCTACGGTCGCGGTCCCTCGATCGACGACTGGGCCGCACAGCTTCTGCGCGAGATGGACGGCCCGCTCGTCCCGGTCGGCGCGTCGATGGGCGGCTACTGCGCGCTCGCTCTGGCCCGCCGCGCGCCGGAGCGCGTGGTCGGGATGGTCCTCGTCGGCTCGCGGGCGGACGCGGACTCGTTCGACCGCAGGCGCGTGCGGCAGGAGACGATCGCCGAGCTGGGCGCCGGCCACCGGCCGCCGCTCGCCGACGCGGATGCCGACCTGCAGCACCTCGCGCTCGCGCAGGAGGCGATGCGAGACCGGCTCGACCTCACAGGTGTCGCTGCATCCTTCGGTGGGCCGCTGCTCGTATGCGTCGGCGACGCGGACGAGCTCGTCTCCGTCGACGAGGCGCGCACGCTCGCGGACGGCGCGCTCGACGGCAGGCTCGAGGTCTTTCCGGGCGCCGGGCACTTCGTCGCCGTCGACCAGCCGGACCGGTTCAACGAGGTGCTGCTCGAATTCCTGAGCCAGTGGAAGACGTAACGCTCGAGGAGCTGCGCGTCCTCCTCGACACCGGCGCCGTCGTCCTCCTCGACGTTCGGACGCCGGACGAGTACGAGGGCGTGACAGGCGCGCACTGCGACCCGCGTCAGGGCCACATTCCCGGCGCCGTCAACGTTCCGCTCGAGCGCATCCTCGAGTGCCGAAGCGTCGAAGAGCTGCGCGAGCTCGTCGGCATGCCGAAGGGCGCCGACGTCGTGGCGTACTGCCACGTCGGGAGCCGCTCGCAATTCGCCGCACAGATGCTCGAGCAGGCGGGATACCCGGCGCGCAACTACGTCGGCTCGTGGCACGAGTGGTCGCGGTCCGTGCCAGATTCCATCTAGCGGCGGGCGGACGCCTCGCGCAGGAACGCGTCGGCCAGGGCTCGGCCGTACTCGTTCGAGCGTGCGAGCCTCGTCGCCGACTCCGTCAGCAGCTCGTCCGCAGGCATCGGGAGATCCTGCGGATCCTCCGCGATCCAGGCGGACAGCATCTCCGCAGTCACCTCGGCGTGGAACTGGATTCCCCACGCCGGCAAGCCGTCGACGCGGAACGACTGCAGGCACACGGGGCTCTCCGCCAGCGGCTGGCCGTTCGGCGGCAGGCCGAACGCGTAGTGGTGCCACTGAAAGACGGTCGGTCTCGGAGGAAGCGTGCCGAGCACCGGGTCGGCGGTGCCGCACTCGGTGAGCACGATCTCGTGCCAGCCGATCTCCGACCGGCTCGCGGGGCCGATCGAAGCTCCCGAAGCCCGCGCGAGCATCTGCGCACCGAGGCAGACACCGAACACCGGCACCTCCGCCGCCAGGACGTCCTGCAGGAACGCCTCCTCGTGCCGGAGCCATGCGAAGCGGGCGTCCTCGTCGGGGTGCTGGGAGCCTCCGAAGACCAGCACCGCGTCGTAGCTGCCCGCCGGCTCAGGGGAGCCGCCGTCCGGCACGACCCAGCGCTCGAGCTGGTTTCCGCCCGCCTCGACCGCCTCGTCGAACACGCCGCCCGGAACGCTGGCGCCGTGGGTGATCGAGAGGACCCGCATCGGCGGCGACTCTAGCGACGGGCTGGTGACACATCGGCAGGACTCGGCGCACTTGGGTACCAGCACCGGAATGTGCCGAGAGTGTTAGAGATTCGTCTCGATCGGGTAGCGTCTAGGCATGCCGATCGCGACGCAGTGCACGGCGCCGGGGTGCAGGACACTGACGATGGGCCCTCTCTGCGTCGAGCACGACATGCACGTCGAGCGCACCTTCGTGCGCGGCCGGCCGTTCGCCCGACCGGCGCTCGAGTTGAATTTCACGAAGGCCAGCGCGTCGTTCGCCTCGCCCGTCAGAACAGCGTCGGAGCGAGCGGTGGCGGTTCCAAGCCTCCGCTGACCGGGATCCCGGCCTCGTCCAGTAGCCCCCGCAGGAGCATCGCGCTGCGCGGCGCGAAGTCGTCGCGATTGTTGTTGAACATCGCGTAGACCTCGTCGGCGTCGCCGGCGAGACGCTCGAGCTTCGGAACCCACTCCTCGAGCTCGTCCTGCGAGTACATCCAGTTGAAGCGCTCGGACGAGCGCTCCGCCTTGATGTTCCACGTCTTCGCGTTGCGCCCGTGGAATCGGACGTACGCGACGGCGTGCGTGGCGACGGCATGTCGCGCGACGACGTTCGAGGCACGCGTCATGGGCGTATCCAGCGAGACGTAGGCGAGCCCCGAGCGCTCCAGGAACGCGAGGGTGTCGGCGCGCTCGTCCGGCTCCATCCAGGAGCGGTGACGAAACTCGACCAGGGGGACGAGGGGCGCGAGGCGCTCGGGCACCCGCTCGAGCTCCGCCATCGCCGCCGGTGTCTTCGTGAAGCGGGGGTGGTACTGGAGGAGGACGCTGCGAAGCTTTCCGGACAGCTCGAGCGGCCGGAGCGACGTGCGGAACTCGGCGAAGGCGTCGTCGGTCGGCTCGCCCTCGTGGAACGTCATCGTCTTGTGCGCCTTGACGTGGAACGTGAACTCGGGCGGCGTCCGCTGTGCCCAGTTCCGCGTCACGCCCGGATCCGGGAGGTGGTAGTACGGCGAGTCGACCTCGGTCGTGTCGAACCGCTCGGCGTAGAAGCGGAGACGTGCTCTCGACGTCGAGACACCGCGTGGGTACCACGCCTTGAGCAGGCCCTCGTCCGCGAACGAGCACGTGCCGAGACGGACGGTCGCGGGCATGGGCCGAGGATACGGTCGTCAGCTCTTGCGGATCGTCCGGCTCTGCACCGAGAAGCCGTTCAGGGTCGGGTTCACGCAGGGGATCGGACGCAGGAACGGCTCGAGGACGAAGCAGATCCCCGGCGGTGAGGAGCGTCCGACGCTCGCGGTCGCGCGGAAGAAGGTGCCCGACTTCGCGCGGAAGGTGAACTGGCCGCCCCGGTTCGTCGTCGCCGTGCCGAGAACCCTCCGCGCAGACGCCCGCGGGCCACCGGTGATGCGCACACGTGCGCCCGTACGCGGCGCGCCGCCCTGGCGCACGAAGCCGACGAGGACGGCGCCGGCGCCCTTCGCGCGCGCGGTGAACTCCACGCTCCCTGCGCCGACCACTGCCGGCGACGCGACGGCGCGCGACAGGTCCGCCTCCGTGGCGCCGTACGGTACCCAGATGGAGATCCACGTCCCTGCCGGGCGCAGCTCGAGCCCGGCAGCGAGCGTGAGCGTCAGGCCGACGAGCTTCGCGCCCTGGGCGAGCGAGCTCGGGTGCGGGACGCAGAGGAGCAGGTCGCCGCCCACGAGGACGTAGAGCGGGATGCTCGCCGCGAGACCGTCGGCGGCGAGACGCAGGCTCCACACGCCCTCCACGCGCTCGCCCTCCGCGCAGCCCGAGAGTGACTGCGGGGCGACAGGACCGGCGGAGACGACCTCGACCCCACCCTCCGCAGTCAGCTCCACGCCGCTCGCGGCCGTGGCGACGAACGTCGCGGACGCCGTGCCGAGCTGCGTTCCGGCCGGGCGCGGCGCGGCGATCGACGTCCCCAGCGGCGAGATGAGCCGCAGGATCGCAGTCGCGTCGTCCGCCGCGTTCTGCGCGACGTCGATGGTCACCGCGTTCCCCGACTGCGTCGCTTCGAGGCGCGGAGAGCCGTACGCGGCGAGGGCGCCCGAGGTGGTGAGCATCGCCGCGCACGAGCCGATGCCGAGCGCGACGCGGAGCAGTCGGGTCAAGGGATCTCCCGTCCGAGTGGCTCGGAGTCTCGCACAGCGCAACGGGGCCGGCCACTGCCGGCCCCGTTGCGCCAACCTGTCGCTACCTCCTCTTGCGGACGACCGCGCTCTGCACGTTGAACCCGTTCGAGGTCGGGTTCACGCACGGAACCGTGCTGATCAGCGGCTGGATCTGGGTGCAGACCGCCGGCGCGGCGCCCGGCGCCGCGACAGCGCGGGCACGGAAGAACGTGCCTGCCCGGGCACGGAACGTGAACGTCCCGTTCGCCCTGACGCGCGCGCGGCCGACCGAGGTCAGCCTGCCCGCCCGCGAGCCGCTGAAGATCGTGACGGTCGCAGATCGTCCCTGGCCCCCCTGCGTGACCCGCCCGGTCAGCCTGGCGCCCTTGCCGGCGATGCGCGCCGTGAGCGTGACCGCGCCGGGAGCGATCGCGGCGGGTGCGACGACTGCGCCGGCCGGGTTGGCCGTTCCCGCGCCGGGCGTGTACGGCACCCAGGACGAGATCCACGCACCGGCCGCGATGCGGCTGAAGACGCCGTTGATCGTGAGCTCAGCGCTGTACACCTTCGCGCCGAACGTCGCGCGCCCGGGAGTCCCGACGGGGACGTCGGGCGGCGGCAGGCAGATGACCATGAACGCCGGCCCGAGCGCCGTCTGCGGCTGGGGGAGCAGGTACGTCGGCACGGTGAGCGTCTGGCCGGCGGCCGTCAGCACCATCGCCCAGGTCGCGAGGGGTGCCGTGGACCCGATGCAGGCGGTCTGCGTGGCCGCCGGAACCTGTCCCGGCGCGGCGACGACGAGCTGGCCCTCGAGCGGCAGATCCGCTCCGGCGAGGTCGAGCGCCTTCACGATCGCCCGCACCGGCCCGAGCACGGTTCCCGGCGCCTGCGTCGTGGTCAGCTGCGTTCCTGCCGGTGCGTTGATCGCAACGCGCGCGGTCGGGTCGTCGTTCGAGTCGAGCGATGCCTTGACGACCACTCCGGTCGCCGTCTGCGTCACCTCCAGCTTCGGCGACGTGTACGCGGCCAGCGCGGCCGGTACCGCGACGAGCGCGGCGACGGCTGCGAGGCCGACTCCCACCGTCCAGATACGTCTCTTCATCAGCCCTCCTGTTCGATCGGTCGAGATTGTCACAGCGGATCTCGCGCGGTCATCCCCCTGCCTGGAGGATCCCACTCGCCTTGACCCACTGCTTGTTGTCGTAGCGATAGAGATACACCTGCTCCATCGGCCGGTAGTCGGTGCGCGAGGTCTTCAGGCGGATTCCCGGGAGCAGGAAGGGGTTCGCCACGGTGTCGAGGCTCTGCGCTGCGCGGAGCAAGCCCGCCCGCGTGAGATTCTTCCCCGCCCGGCGCAGCGTCTCGACCATCGTCCACGCGACCGTCATTCCGTACCAGTTGTAGACGTCGGTCGGCTTCCCGGCCGGGTGGTGCCTGCGCATGATCGAGCGGTACAGCGCCACGGCCTTGTCCTTCGCCCAGACCGGGTCGTTGGGGTTCTTGACGAAGGCGATCGAGAGCGCGCCTCTCGTCAGCTCGGGCGCGTTCAGCCGCGCGATGCTCATGATCGTCGGCTCGATCGAGACCGAGGCGACGTAGACGCGCGGCTTCCAGCCGAGGTTGTGCGCAGCGCGAATCGCGTTCAGGAAGAACTTCGGCGTCGCGAAGAGCATCAAGGTGTCCGCTCCGGAGGCCTTCAGGAGGCTTACCTGCGACGAGACGTCCGCGCCCGTGAACTCGTACGACTGCTTCGCGACGACACGCGGCCCCTTGCCCGCGATCGCGCGCGTGAGGCCGGTGAGCATGTCGAGCCCGAGCTCCGTGTTCTCGTAAAGGACGGCGACGCGTGCCTTCGGGCTCGTCCTGGCGAGCGTCCTTCCGTAGACGCTCCCCTCGCCGCGGTAGCTCTGCAGGAAGCCCATCGTCCACGGGTAGCGCGCGAACTCGCGGCCGATGGACTGGGAGCCGTCGCCTGCGAAGAGCTGCGGGACCTTCTGCGCGTTCAGGTAGTCGCGCACGGCGAGGTTGTTCGCCGTTCCGACGGAGTTGAAGAGCGCGAAGACCCTGTCCTGCTCGACGAGCCTGCGCGTCGCCTGGACGGTCTGCGCGGGGTTGTACGCGTCGTCGTAGTAGCGGTACTCGATCTTCCTCCCGTGCACGCCGCCTCGCGCGTTGACGTACTCGAAGTACGCCTTGGCACCGGGCCCGACGGTGCCGAACGCCGCCGCCTCGCCGGTGAGCGGCACCGTTCCGCCGAGGAGGACCGTGGTCGCCGTGACGCCGGGATCCGCCGCGGGCGCCGCGCCTGCTGTGGCGGAGAGAGCGAGCATCGCGAGCGCGACGGCCGCGGTGCGGGCGATCACCTGGTGACCGGTGTGCGCAGCCCGGGAAGCTTGAGGACCGCCGTGCCCACGCGGGCGCGCGCGGTCGGCGCCATCGGGAGATCGAGATAGAGGAGGTTCGTCGGCGACTGCGCGGTCGAGGACGAGGCGAGCGTCAGCGTGAGTCGGGAGCCGGACGGGACGTACGTCGCCTGGTTGGCGAGCTGGATCGTGACCTTCTGCGCGCCGGGCTTCGTGGGTACGCCCCCGGCGCTGACCACGATCTCCTTCCCTGCGCGCGTGCGCGCGGTCAGCACCGCGACGAGCCGTGACCAGCCGCCGCTCGCGGCGATCGACGTCTGCACGGTCGGCGTCCCGAAGACCTCGATCGCCTTGCGTAGGGGCGCCGACGTGCGCGTGACCTTCCCGCTGCGCGCGAAGGTCGTGACGCCCGGGAACGAGACGAAGGTCGGCGAGACCGGCGGGAGAGTGCCACGCCGGGTCGTCTGTCCCGAGAAGCTCTCCGGCGCGACCCAGACGGAAGCCCGCGTGCCGTCACAGCCGGTCGCGCGCAGGTGGCAGTCGAACCAGGCGCGCACGCGTGTCATCAGGTGGGCGGTGTCGGCCGCGGGGAACGTCGACGGTGCATGCCCGTGCAGGCCCACGTAGAGCGCCTTCGGTCCTCGCAGTCGCGCGAAGGCGCGCGTGCCCTGGTCGATGCCGAAGAGGAAGTCCCGCCGTCCCTGCGCCATGAAGACCGGTGTCGTGACCGAGCCGAGCTTCGAGATGCTCGAGCGCGCGTCGGCCCACGGCCGCACGGCGGCGACGTTGCCGGTGAACGCAGCCGCCTGCACCGCGGTGAGGGACGGATCGCGCTTCTCCAGCGGTATCGACCCGGCGAGCCCCGCGACGAGCCCGGACTTGACCAGACCCTGCGGCATCAATGCGGTGAACAGGCTGGTCCAGGTCTCGACCGTCACGACGGCCGTCCACGGGACGCCCGCGACGAGCGAGTTGAAGACGCCTCCGCCCCCATACGAGATGCCCCAGGCGCCGATCGTGGTGTCGGACACGTCGCTCCGTGCCGCCAGCCAGTCGCGGACCGCGCGGATGTCCGAGACCTCGCGTGGGCCGTCGATCCCCACGAGCCCGCCCGACTGGCCGTGGCCCCGTGCATCGAACGTGAGCACCGCGTAGCTTCCGCCCGTGAACCCGTAGCCCTCGACGAGCGCGTTCATCTGCTGCCGGTTCCCCGAGAGACCGTGCAGGAAGACGATCGCGGGCCAGCCGCCGGCCGGCGGCGTGCCGTCCGGCAGGTAGAGGGTCGCAGCGATCGAGACGCCGTCGTCCATCGCGATCGAGACGTCCTGGCGGACGGCCTGCGAACCGGCCGCTTCTCCCGCGACGACGGCGACCGCGACCGCGAGAGCCGTCAGCCAGAGCTTCACCACGGGGCGGAAGGGTACCCGCGAACCGGCACGCCTCCTAGACTGCCGCCCGTGGATCCGCGACCGATCGGCGTCTTCGACTCGGGCATGGGCGGGCTGACGGTGCTGCACGAGTGCCTCGTCACCCTGCCGCACGAGGACTTCGTGTACCTCGGCGACGGCGCGCGGCTTCCGTACGGCCCGCGGCCACTGGACGAGATCCGGCGCTTCGCGGCGGAGATCGCCGGCTACCTCGAGCTTCAGGGCGTCAAGCTCATCGTCGCCGCGTGCAACTCGGCCACCGCGGCCGCGCTGCCCGACCTGCAGCGCCGGCTGTCCGTCCCAGTGATCGGCGTGCTCGCGCCCGAAGCGCACGCCGCCGTGCTTGCGACGCGCAACCGCCGGATCGGGCTCCTCGCAACCGAGGCGACCGTCGCGAGCGGTCGCTATCCGGAGCTCGTGCGCGCGCTCGACGCCGGTGCCGCGGTCGTATCGATCGCGTGTCCACGGCTCGTGCCGCTCATCGAAGGAGACGAACCGTTCGGCGAGGAGATCGCCGCGGCCGTCCGCGAGTACGCAGCGCCGCTCAAGGAGTCCGACGTGGACACGGTGATCCTCGGCTGCACGCATTACCCGCTGATCCGCCCGATCCTGCAGCGCGTGTTCGGACGCGGCGTAACGCTCGTCTTCTCCGCCGAGGAGACCGCCCGCGAAGCCGCCGAGACGCTCGAGCGCAAGGGCATCGAGAACGCGGCGGAGCGCGAGGGCTCGTACAGGTTCCTGACCACGGGTGACCCGGAGCTCTTCCGCGAGATGGGTCGCCGTTTTCTCCAGCTCCCGATCGACGCGGCCGAGCACGTCGAGGTTGCGACCCTCGAGGCCGTGGCGTGAGGCACGACGGCCGGCGCCCGGACGAGCTGCGCGAGCTGGATATCGTGCACGACTACCTCGAGCAGCCGCACGGCTCGGTGCTCTACGCGCAGGGGAAGACGATCGTCCTCTGCACCGCGACCGTGGAACAAGGCGTGCCGCGGTGGCTCGCTCGGTCGGGCCGCGGCTGGATGACGGCCGAGTACGCGAGGCTCCCCGCGTCGACCGGGGAGCGCACGCAGCGCGCGGTGTCGCGCGGCCGGCCCGACGGGCGGACGGTGGAGATCCAACGGCTCATCGGCCGTGCGCTCCGCTCGGTCTGCGACTTCCAGGCGCTCGGCGAGCGGACGCTCTGGCTCGACTGCGACGTGCTCCAGGCCGACGGCGGCACGCGCTGCGCCTCGATCACCGGGGCATGGATTGCGGCGCGCCGCGCTCTCGACCGCTTCGGGCTCTCGAAGGCGCTTACCGGCTCGATCGCTGCGGTCTCCGTGGGCATCGTCGAGGGCGATGCCGTGCTCGACCTCGACTATGTCGAGGACTCGAGCGCCGAGACGGACATGAACGTCGTGATGACCGGGGACGGCCGCCTGGTCGAGGTGCAGGCGACCGCCGAGCGCGACCCGTTCACGCGCGAGCTCCTCGACTCGCTGCTCGACCTCGCCGCCGGCGGGATCGGCGAGCTCACGGCCGCGCAGGCCGAAGCTGCGGCGGCGCCCCCTGCCGAGTGAGGCTCGTCCTCGCCTCGCGCAACGAGAACAAGCTGCGCGAGCTCCGTGCGGCGCTCCCCGGCTGGGAGATCGCGCTGCTCGACGCGCCCGGCGATCCCGTCGAGGACGGCGCG
>DASUCI010000213.1:0-11934 GCA_035762825.1 Gaiellaceae bacterium
GGTCGCGAGGCCGCCCGGGTAGTACCCCGGCGACAGCGCCGTGCCCGTGATCAGGCGCATGAACTCGAACCGGGCGAAGTTCAGCGGGTTCAGCAGCAACCCGCCGAGGATCGGCAGGGCCTCGGTCTCGAAGTCGACGTCGTCGTCGCCGTCCGCGACGGTGCCCCACGCGGCCGGCAGCGACCCGAACACGGTCTGCCAGGCGAGCAGGCCCACCGCGGCGTTGTCCCACGCGCGGGGCGAGCCGGCAGCCACCGCGCACGCGGCGAGGTAGCCGTCGAACACGCCGTCGCGGCTCTCGGCTAGGTCGAGCGTCGGCAGGCTGCCGAGCGAGAACCCGACGAGGAGCGTCCGCTCCGGCCGGCCGATCCGGCCGCGGGCGAACGCCGCGAGGTTGGTCAGGTCCTGGACGGCGTCCTTCACCGCCCAGCCGTTGGACGAGTAGGCGGTCGAGGCGACGGCGTAGCCGCCCGCCGTCAGGGCGCCGATCAGCGCCGTGAAGCCGCCGTCGGGCGAGACGTCGTCGACCTCGCCCGGATGGTCGGCGCGGTCGCGGTAGCCGTGGGCGAGGACGACGAGCGTCCCGTTCCACGCGTCGGGCGCGGCGAGCCGGTACGGCGCGGCTCCCAGCGTGCCCGTGGTGTCGAGGGGCGCAGCCGTGGCTGTCGCCGCTCCCCAGGCGCAGGCCGCAACGAGGGCGGCGAGCGCGAGCACTCTCTCTCGCATGGTCTCCTCCAGTCCTGCGAGTCGCCAGTGGGCGGGAGGACGCTAGTGCCGCGGGCCGTTCAACGCAAGGCGACGATCGCCTCGCGTGCCTGCCCGGTGCCCACGAGCGAGACGGGCACGACGATCTGGTCCTCGACGAAGTCGACGTACTCGCGCGCCGCCTTCGGGAGATGCGCGCCGAGCGGCTCGCTCCAGCCGTCGAGCTCCTCGTAGATCGGCGCGGCGTGGTGGAAGTCGCTCTGGTGCGCGGGGAACTCCCGCGTCTCCGTGCCGTCCGGCAGGCGGTACGCGACGCACACCGGGATCCGCTCGAAGTGCGACAGGACGTCGAGCTTCGTCAGCGCCAGCGCCGTGAGGCCGTTCACCCGCGCCGCGTAGCGCAGCGCGACGAGATCGAGCCAGCCGCAGCGGCGCTCGCGCCCCGTCGTCGTCCCGTACTCGCCGCCGAGCTCCCGCATGCGCTCCTGGTCGGGGCCCTCGATCTCCGTCGGGAACGGGCCCTCGCCGACGCGCGTGACGTACGCCTTCGACACGCCGACGACCTCGTCGATCCGCGTCGGCCCGATCCCGACCCCGGTGGCCGCGGCGCCCGCGAGCGGGTTCGACGAGGTGACGAACGGATACGTGCCGTGGTCGAGGTCGAGCAGCGTCCCCTGCGCGCCCTCGAGCAGGACGCGCTTCCCCTCGCGCAGGGCGGTGTCGACGAGCAGCGAGGTGTCGGCGACGTACGGCCGCAGCCGTTGCGCGACCGTCTCCAGCCGCTCGGCGCACTCCTCGAGGTCGAGCGGCGGCGCGCCGTAGACGCGCTCGAGCCAGACGTTCTTCTCGGCGAGCGCGGTCTCGATCTTCTGGCGCAGGATCTTCGCGTCGAGCAGGTCCTGGACGCGGATCCCGAGCCGCGAGGCCTTGTCCGCGTAGGCCGGGCCGATTCCGCGCCGCGTCGTGCCGATCTGCAGCCGCCCGAGCCGCCGCTCGCTCGCGCCGTCGATCGCGACGTGCCACGGCATGATCAGATGCGCGTTGCCGGAGACGTGGACGTCGGCGGTCGAGAGTCCGCGCGCCTCGAGCTCGTCCAGCTCCCGGACGAACGTCTCGGGGTCGATCACGCAGCCGGCGCCGATCACGCAGGCGGTGCCCGGCGAGAGGATCCCGGAGGGGATGTGGTGGAGCTTGTACGTCTCGCCGTCGGTGACGATCGTGTGCCCCGCGTTCGGCCCGCCCTGGTAGCGGCAGACGACGTCCGACTCGCGCGCCAGCAGGTCGACGATCTTCCCCTTGCCCTCGTCGCCCCACTGCGCGCCGACGATCACGGTCGCGGGCACGGGCCCATCCTGCCCCATCGGGGCGACGGAGGAAGCGTGGTGCGTCCCGCGCTAGGCGAGCGCGCCGGCCGGCATGGCCGCGTTCATCCGCAGCACGCGGATCTCGTGCCCGCGCGCGCACGTCGCCCAGCCGTGGGCGGCGTCGAGGCGGAGCGCGCCGCTGACGACGGCGTGCGAGCACCCGGCGGCAACCGGGCTCTCCTCCTCGCAGGCCTCGCAGATCTCGGTGAAGGCGGTGGCTCGGGGCGGGAGCCAGATCGTCTGCTCGTGCATCGCTCCTCCAGGGCGTGCGGGGTCGGTTCTAGGCGGCCAGGTCGGCGAACTTCGCGTAGCGCTTCAGGAAGGAGAGCTTCACCGCGTCGGTCGGGCCGTTCCGGTGCTTGGCCACGATCAGCTCGGCGAGCCCCTGCTGGTCGGACTCCTCGTTGTAGTACTCGTCCCGGTAGACGAAGGCCACGATGTCGGCGTCCTGCTCGATCGACCCCGACTCGCGCAGGTCGGAGAGGATCGGCCGCTTGTCGTGGCGCTGCTCGACCGCACGCGAGAGCTGTGACATCGCGAGGATCGGCACCTCGAGCTCGCGCGCGAGCACCTTGAGCGCACGCGAGATCTGCGAGACCTCCTGGACGCGGCTCTCGACGTTGCGGTCCGAGGCCATGAGCTGGAGATAGTCGACGATGATCAGCCCGAGCCCGGGCTCGCGCGACTTCAGGCGGCGCGCCTTCGAGCGGAGCTCCATGATCGTCGTCGCACCCGCGTCGTCGACGTAGATCGGCGCTTTCATCAGGCGGTCGCACGCAGCGGTCAGCCGTGGCCAGTCGTCCGGCGCGAGGCGTCCCGTCCGCAGCCGCTGGGACTCGACCTTCGCCTCGCTGCACATCATCCGCTGGGTCACCTCGGCCTTCGACATCTCGAGCGTGAACAGGGCGACGGGCGTCTGGTGGCGCACGCCGAGGTTCGCCGCCATGCACAGGCCGAGGCCCGACTTCCCCATCGACGGGCGCGCGGCGAGGATGACGAGATTGCCCGGCTGGAAGCCGGAGGTGAGGAGGTCGAGCTCCTTGTACCCGGCCGGGACGCCCGTGATCTCCGCGCCCGCTTCGTAGAGGTGCGTGATGCGCTCGAAGCTCTCCTTGAGGAGCACCTGGATGTGGCTGAAGTCGCTCGTCACCTTCTGCTGCCCGAGCTCGAAGACGATCTGCTCGGCGCGGTCGACGAGGTCGGTGACCTCGCCCTCGCGCTCCTGCCCGAGCCGCACGATCTCCTGCCCCGCGCGGATGAGCCCACGCAGCGTGGCCATCTCCTTGACGATGCGCGCGTAGTGCTCGACGTTCGACGCGGCGGGAACGAGCGCCGCGAGCTCGGCCACGCGCGCCTGGCCGCCCACGTCCTCGAGCTCGGCCCGCTCATCCAGCTCGTCCGCGAGCGTGATCGCATCGACCGGCTCGCCCTTTCCCCACAGCGCGAGCGCGGCGCGGTAGATCTTCGCGTGGCTCTCGCGGTAGAAGGCTGACGCGTCGAGGATCTCGCTCACGGTGCCGACGGCGACCGGCGAGAGCAGCATCGCGCCGAGCACCGACTCCTCGGCCTCGAGATTCTGCGGCGGGACGACGGCGCTCAGCCGCTCCGACGCGCGCTCGAGCTCGGCGTGGCTCACCGGCCGTCCGTCGCGCGCGCGAGTTCCCGCAGCTCGCGGGAGAAGTGCGCGCGCGCGGGAGAGATGGCTTCCCCCGCGAACGCGAGCCGGAGGCGAGCGTTCCTCATGCGCGGGCAGTCAAGCCGTCCCTGGCGGCCGCGTCCACCCGGGCCCGATGGGTCGGCGAGAGCTCCCCGGTGCAGGGATAACGGAACATATGTTCCGATGTTATCCCCGCCGACGGACGGCCTGTCGACAGCTCGATGCGAGTTTTCCAGCCGGAAACACGCGCAGCGTGCGGGAACTTCGTCTCGGTCTCCACATCGCTGTGGAGAACGGTGGGGACGGGGCTAGCGCGAGGCGCCGGTGAGGACGAGGGGCCGCAGCAGCCGCGCGAGACCCAGCGCGCCGGCGCTCGTCAGGTGGAGCCCGTCCTCGCGGAACCACGGCTTCCCATGGCTGTGCGCGTTCCAGTCGGCGACGACGAGGCGCTTCCTCCAGCGGCGCGCGGCGGCCCGTATCCGGGCGTTGTTCCGCGCGTAGTTCGTGGTCGTCTCGCGCAGCGTCACCCAGATCGCGGTCGTGACCCCGGCACCCGCGAGCGCGCGCATGACGCGATCGACGTCGTACACCGCCGCCCAGTCGTTGTAGCCGACGTTGACCACGACGACCGGGCCGAGCGACCGTCCGTGCGCTCCGATGACCTGGAGCGCGGTCGCGGGCGTCGTCCCCTCGAAGACACAGCTCGCCGCGACGAGCCGCCGGCAGACGACGGCGTCCGAGCGCAGATCCAATCCCTTGCCCAGGTAGCGCTTCGCGGCAGGAACGTAGTCGAACGAGGCCGCGATCGAGTCGCCGATCACGGTCACTCGCGGCCTTGCGGTCGATCCGGTCGACGTCGGCGCGAGCGCCACGAGCGCGATCGCGACGCCGACGGCGAGCCCGACGCCTGCTCGGGCGAGGACGGTCTCAGGCCGCCGGGGGCCGCTCGTCCACGTGGGGCGCGATCGATTCGGGCGCATCGGGCTCCGTTGCCTCTTCGACGTCGATGTCGGAGTCCCCCTCTTCCGCCTCCACCTCGGCGAGCACCTCGGCGATCACGGTCTCCGCCTCCTCGTGCTCGGCTTCTGCTTCCTGCGCGGCGGCGCGCTCGGCCTCGGCCTCGGCGGCCTCGAGCGCGGCGAGCTCTTCCTCGGGCGGCAGCTCGCCACCCTCGGGGACGACCAGCGTCTTCACCTCGACCTGCACGTCGGTGAAGAGCTCGATCGGGATCGTGAAGCGGCCGATCCGCTTGAGCGGGTCGGTGGCGATCTTGCGCCGGTCGACGCGCACCTTGCGCGTCCGCCAGATCTCGTCGGCGATCTCCGACGGCGTGACCGAGCCGAACAGCGAGCCGGTCGGGCCTGCCTTCACCTCGAAGCGCAGCACGGTCTTGCCGAGGACCTCGGCGATCTCTTGGGCCTGCTCGGCCGTCCGCGCCTCGTGCTTGGCGCGCTCCTCGTCGATACGACGAAGCTCCGCGACGCGTGCGGGCGTCGCATTTTCTGCGAGCCGGCGCGGCAGGAGGAAGTTGCGCGCGTACCCGCGAGCGACGTCCACGACCTCGCCGCGGAGGCCGACCTTCTCGACGTCCTGCAGGAGGATGACCTCCATCAGCCGACGTACGGGAGGAGTGCCATCTCGCGCGCACGCTTGACCGCTGCGGCCACCTGGATCTGGTGACGACGGCACGCGCCCGTGATGCGGCGCGACCGGATCTTCCCCTTCTCCGAGATATAGCGGCGGAGCTGCCCGAGGTTCTTGTAGTCGATCTCGGCCACCTTGTCGCGGCAGAAGTGGCAACTCTTGCGCTTGCCGGGCGCCGTCTGAGGGCCGGTGCGGCGACGAGGCTGTTGTTTCTTCTGAGCCATGTGTGTGCTCCTAGAACGGAATGTCGTCGTCGGTCGGGGAGCTCGGGAAGTCGTCGCCGCCTGCGCCTGCGCCCGCGGTCGCGCCGGCCGGGACGTACGAGGACTCGCCGTCCTGGCGGCCGCCGAGGAACTGCACGCTCTCGGCGACGACCTCGACCGCCTGCCGCTTCGCGCCGTCCTGGGCCTCCCACTCCCTCCATTCGAGCCGGCCGTCGATCGCGACCGGGCGGCCCTTGGACAGGTACTGCGCGCAGTTCTCGCCCTGCTGGCCCCACACCGTGATGTCGAAGTAGTTGGGCTTGTCCGTCCACTGGCCGGACTCGTCCTTGCGGCGTGTGTTCACCGCGAGCCGCAACGAGCACACCGGCGTGCCGGACGGCGTGTGCCGGAGCTCGGGGTCGCGCGTGAGGTTCCCCACGAGGACGACGCGGTTGATGCTGGCTGCCATGTCCTACTCCTCCTCTTCTGAGACGTCGGCTGCAACCGGTGCATCCTCGCGCGCCGGGGCGCCGACCGCTACGGGCCGAACGGGACTCCCCTCGATGCGACGTGTCGCCATGTGGCGCATGACCCCGTCGTCGATCCGCAGAACGCGCGAGACCTCGTCGAGCGTCCCTGCGTCGCAGGTGAAGTGGAGCAGGTGGTAGCTCCCGTCGGCCTTGTGCCCGATCTCGTAGGCGAGCTTGCGCCGCCCCCAGACGTCGTGCAGGTCCCAGGTGCCGCCGCCGGACTCGACCTGCCCGCGCGTGCGCGCGACGATCTCGCCCTGGCGGTCGTCGTCCAGGTCCGGGTCGAGCAGCAACAGAATCTCGTACTCGTTCACGTTCCCGATCTCCTTCCCTCGGTCTGAATCGGCCTCACCGCGAGCGGCGCCGCCGGGAACGGGCGGAGCCTTGGCGAGGCAGGAAGCCGCGGCATGGTAGCAATGCGATGGCCTTCTGGCGGCCGCGGTACCATCGCGCCGTGCGCAAGCTGATCCAGCTCGCGATCGTCGCTTTCGGCATCCGCGCGTTCCTGCGTTGGCGGAGAGGTCGGCATGAGACGGCGCAGACGACGGCTCTCCGGCCCGCGCCGGCCTCCGACCCGGCCGACGAGCTGCGCCGCAAGCTCGCCGAGTCACGCGAGGACGACGCGCCGCTCGAGGCGGACGGGCCGCCCGCCGTCGCGGTCGCCGACCGCCGGGCCGACGTGCATGAGCAAGGCCGCGCCACGCTCGACGAGATGACCGCGTCCAGCGAGGACTGAGCCCGAGGCCATGGCGGACCCGTCCGAGACGACGCAGGTCTCACGCGAGCCGGTCGAACAGGCGGAGCTGGTCGACGCGGTGCAAGCCCTGTCCGCGCAGGTGACCAGCCTTCAGGACGAGGTCCACGCGCTGCGAGTGGAGGCGCGCGCGCTCCCGGACGGCGAGGCCGACAGGCACGGCTGGGACGAGGGAGCGCCCGTCGTCGCGCGCGAGGGCCCTGCCTGGGTCCGTTCGGTCGACTCGCCGCGAGCGCGCGGAATCGCCGTTCCCTGGCTCCTGCTCGAGATCCTGTTCCTCGTCGCGGTCGCCGTACTGTGCGCCGTCGCCGGCCTCGACGGGCCGGTGATCGCCGGCGTGATGGTCGCAGCGTGGCTCCTCGTCGCAATCGGCGAGTGGCTCGTGTCACGCGCCGAGCGCGAACGCTACGCGCTCGTCTACGGCACCGACGTTCCGCAGACGGTAGCCCTGGCCGACGACCGCTCGTGGTTCGCCACGAACGGCGACGACACGCTGCTCGACCTGTCCTCCGCGGAACGCCCTCCGGCCCGCTTGCCGCCGCCGGAGTAGCGGCGCCGCGCCGCGCGCCTCACACTCGGGCGCCATGCTGTTTCCGACCGCAACCTTTGCGATCTTCTTCATGGTCGTGTTGCCGCTCTCGTGGGCGCTCATGCGCTCGGCGGCGCTCTGGCGGCCGTTCATCATCGCCGCGAGCTTCGTCTTCTACGCCGGCTGGGACTGGCGCTTCTGCTTCCTCCTGGCGTTCTCGATCGCGTGGAACCAGGTGTTCGCGCTCGCCATCCACGGCCGGCGCGACAGACGCGCGCGCAAGCAGCTCCTCGTGGTCGCGCTCGTCGGAAACCTCGGCCTGCTCGGGTACTTCAAGTACTACGACTTCTTCGTCACCTCGACGAACAACCTCTTCGCGCTCGTCGGGATCGACGTGCCGCTCGAGGCGCGCTCGATCCTCCTCCCCGTCGGCATCTCCTTCTTCACGTTCATGGCGATCAGCTACGTCGTGGACGTCTACCGGGACGACTTCGCGCCCGTCGGGCTCGGGACGTTCGCGGCCTACCTCTCGTTCTTCCCGCACCTCGTCGCCGGCCCGATCGTGCGGCCGGGCGAGCTGATCCCGCAGCTCCACGCCCCGCGCGACCCTCGCTACGTCGACACGTCGCGCGCGTTCTTCCTCATCGGCACCGGGCTGTTCATGAAGGTCGTGATCGCCAACCACCTCGCGGCGAACATCGTCGACGACGTCTTCGGCGCTCCGAACCAGCACTCGTCGCTGGAGGTGCTCGTGGGGATCTACGCCTATTCGGTGCAGATCTACGCCGACTTCTTCGGGTACACGAACATCGCGATCGGGATCGCCCTCCTCCTCGGGTTCACGTTCCCCCAGAACTTCGACGCGCCCTATGCGGCCACGTCGATCACGGACTTCTGGCGCCGCTGGCACATGACACTCTCGCGCTGGCTCCGCGACTACCTCTACATCCCGCTCGGGGGCAACCGAGGCGGCACGTTGCTCACGTATCGCAACCTCATGCTGACGATGCTCATCGGGGGCCTCTGGCACGGCGCCGGCTGGACGTTCGTCGTGTGGGGTGGGATCCACGGTGTCGCCCTCGTCGTGGAGCGCTGGTGGCGTAGCCGGCCCGGCTTCGTGGAGCGGCCGTGGACGCGCGCGCGGCGCGCGTGGCACCGCTTCGTGACGTTCCAGGTGGTCTGCTTCGCCTGGATCTTCTTCCGCTCGGACTCGTTCGCCGACGCCTGGGATCTCATCGTGCGCCTCTTCACGGCCTGGGGCGAGCCGTCCCCGCTCGTCACCTGGGGCGTCGTGGCCGCGATCGCCGTCGGGATCGGCTCGCAGTACCTCCCGCGTCGTCTCCCGTTGCAGATCATGGCCCGCTTCTCCCGGCTTCCCATCCCCGCGCAGGCGATCGTGCTGTCGGTGGCGCTCCTCGTCGTCCACGCCATGGGACCGGAGGGCGTGGCACCGTTCATCTACTTCCAGTTCTGATGGAGACCACCGAGAGATCCAGGCGACGGCGGCGACCGCGGCCGCGCACCACCGAAGGCGGCCGCCGCCTCCACTCCGCGGGCTCGGCGATCGTCGTCTCCCTCGTCGGGCTCCTCGTCGCACTGCTCCTGAACGCACCCGGCCTGCACAAGTCCGCGACCATTCAGCCGGAGGGCTGGAAGCGCGATGTGGCCCTCGCCGTGACCGGGCCGCTCGAGACCGTCTCGGGCGCGCTCCTGCTCGACCGTCCGCGGCGGGCGCTCAAGGCGGCGCTCGGCCGCTCGGGCGACGACGAGATCGACACGGCTGTCGCGGCGCCCCGGCCGAAGCCGACACTGCCCGCCGCAACGCCCGCCGAGCCGTCGAAGCGCGTGAAGTTCACGCCGACGAAGAAGCTTCGGGTGTGGATCGCCGGCGACTCGCTCGTCGTCGTGCCCGGAGAGTCAGTGCTCCGCGCCGTTGCGGGCAACCGTGCCGTCGACGCCGTCGACGCGATCGACGGGCGGATCGCGAGCGGGCTCGAGCGCCCCGACGTCTTCAACTGGTTCACGCACGTGCGGGAGGTCATGGAGACGCGCAAGCCGCGCGCCGTCGTCGTCATGTTCGGTGGCAACGACGATCACGGGTTCATGACCGGCCTCGAGGAAGGACGCGAGGTCGGCTCGTTCGGAAGCCCGAGCTGGCGGCGGGAGTACCGGCGGCGCGTCGCCGCAGTGATGGACACCGTCACGGGCAACGGCGGCCACCTCGTGTGGATCGGCTTGCCCATCTCGCGCGACGCGGAGCAGACGCTGCGGTACGACGTGATCAACGCGATCGTCCAGACGGAGGCGGCGAAGCGCAAGGGGCGCGTCTCGTACCTCGACACGTACTTCTTCTTCGCCGGCGAGGACGGCGGCTACGCGCAGTACGTCGAGGACGCGACCGGCAGGCTCGTGAAGATGCGGGCCGACGACGGCGTTCACTTCGAGCGGGCGGCCGGCGACCTCATCGCGGACGAGGTGCTCGAGCGCCTGGCGCAGCGCTACGACTTCACGTCCTGGAGGGGCGCGGGCTAACTACGGCAACTGAACGGTGACCGGTGCGCGCAGGCGCAGCGAGCGCGTCCCCGTGACCACGATCGCCTGGAACGTCAGCTTCTCTCCGGCGGACTGCGCGGGCCAACGGATGACGCCGGTCCGCTTGCCCGTGAACGCGATCCAGGTGCCCGCGCCGGCGTTCGAGCACACGACGAGCCTGGTGCGCTTCCAGCAACGCACGATGGTGCTCCCGGACAGGACCTGCAAGCGCATCTTCGCCGCGAGCGCCTTGCCCGTTCGATCCTTCACGACGACCGTGTAGCGCCACGGTGCCTCGGCGAGCGGCTTGGTGGCGCTCGTCGACATGGTGGCGCGGACCGGGCTCGGCGCCGCGGCGGACACAGCCGTCGTCACGGTCAAGGCGCAGAGAACGACGAGCAGCCGCATATCCCTCATCCTAAGGACGGCGAGGCCTCGAGCCGGGCGAGCCGGGTGCCGGCGCGGCGAACGAGCAGGAGCGCGGCGAGCGCCGGGAGCGTCGGAGCCCAGAACGCGAAGAGCCGATAGACACCAACCGCGACGAGCGCCAAGGCCAGTGGCGCGCCGATGGCGGTCAGGGCGTACGTCAGCGCAGCGTCCACGCCCCCGACTCCCCCGAGCGGAAGCGGGAGGATCATCGCCGCGTGCCCGGCGGCGAACGCGAGGAGCAGCTCCGGGAGCGGGAGCCCAACTCCGACCGAGCGCAGCGACGCCCAGAGGCACGCGACGCTCCCGGCCCAGTAGAGAGACGTAGCGACGACGATCCGCCGGCCTTCACGCGTCGGCAGCACCTCGCGCGCCCAGGCCATTCCGCCGACCGCATAGCCCAGCGCACGCCGAACAAACGGTGCACGCTGACCCACGAGCTGCTCGACCCGTCCCGGCTGCGTCACGACAACGGCCGCGGCAGCCAACGCCGGCACCAGCACGAGCCAGGGAGCGGTGAAGGCGATCGGCGCGTCGCCCCGGATGCCGAGTGCAGCGACCAGCGCTGCGGTCCATGCGCCGGCTCCGAAGGCGACGTAGAAGAGCGCGTTGAACCCGAGGACCCGCACGAGCGCCTCGTGCGAGGAGAAGCGCGCGCGCCGGAAGCACCAGTACGTGACGGCGATCGCTCCGACACCGCCTGCGGCGAAGACGCGCGTCGCCCCGATACTCGCGAGCATCACGTGCGCGCTCAGCCCGAAGCCGGGATCGGGGCGTCCTCCCCAGCGGAAGCCGCCGCGAAAGACCTCGGCGTACGCCGACAACGCGAGGAGCTGCGCGAAGAGGCAGACCGCGAACCAGGTCGAGTCCGCGCTCGCGATCGCGTCGCGCACCTCGGCGAAGCCCGCTGCGCGGGCGAGCAGGAGCCCGACACCGACGACGAGGAGCACCGCGACCGCCACCCCGACCGCGGCGCGCCGACCGGACGGAACAATGAACCCTGTGGAGCGATCGGCGCTCACTTTTGACTTAACAGGGTCAGGCACTGTTAAGAGAGCCGCCGTGCAGCCGCGCCGAGCGCCGCTCCGGCGACCGCGTCGAGGGCGTAGTGGTTGCCCGTCCCGGCCACGACGGTCGCGACGAGCGGAGCGTACGCACGAGCGGCGGCCCGGACGACGACGGACCCCGAGCGCTCGGCGATCTCGGCGCCGGTCACGAGGGCGAACGCCACGTGGAGGCTCGGCATCGCGGCAACGGGGTTGTAGAAACGGAGGAGGAGCGGATGCTCGAGGTCGAGCCCGCTCACCTCGGACAGCGTGTCGACGAATCCGTCGAGGACGCGCGGCGGCGCTGTCGGAAACAGGATGAAGACGGGCTGCGCGCCGAGATGCGTGAGCAGGCAGGCGCGCCGGAAGCGATGAAATCGCTCGTCGCGGCGTCGGTAGAGGACGACGAGCCAGCCGACGGTCAGCGTGACGTTGAAGAGCCCGTAGCCCAGGTTCAGCCCGTGCACGAGCCGCGGATAGCGGAGGAGCGCTCGCTGCACGGCCGGTTCGACGCCGATGTGGAGTCGCTCCTCGAGCGCCACGA
>DASUCI010000214.1:0-3365 GCA_035762825.1 Gaiellaceae bacterium
CGTGAAGCGGCGCCCGTCGAGCTGTCTCGCCGCGAGCCGCTTCCCGTTCGCGTGTACGAGGACGCGGACGGTCCCGCGCGCCGCACGCCCGGTGACGAGCCCGTACGACACCTGATGCGCCGCAGGCTGCTCGATCGCCGGCGGCGGGAGCGCGGGCGTGACGATCACCGGCCAACAGTAGCTTTGCCCGAGTGAAGATCCTCGCGCACCTCGATCTCGACGCGTTCTTCGCCGCCGTCGAGGAGCTCGAGGACCCCGAGCTACGCGACAAGCCGCTCGTGGTCGGAGGCGATCCGCACAGCCGGGGAGTCGTGTCGACCGCGAACTACGCGGCGCGGAAGTTCGGGATCCACTCCGCGATGAGCGCTGCCGAGGCGCTGCGGCGGTGCCCGACCGCGGTGTTCCTCCGCCCCCGGCACGCGCTCTACCGGCAGTACTCGCGCGTCGTCTGGGACACGATCGGCGAGATCGTCCCGCGCGTCGAGCGCACGGGAATCGACGAGGGCTACCTCGACCTCGCAACGGTCTCGCGGGACTTCACGCAGGCGCGCGCCGTGGCCTCGGCGATCCAGACCGCCGTCCGCGCCAAGACGAGCCTGACGTGCTCGCTCGGGATCGCGACCTCGAAGGTCGTGTGCAAGATCGCGTCCGACCGGCGCAAGCCCGGCGGGATCACGCTGGTGCCGCCCGGGACCGAGGCGCGCTTCCTCGCGCCGCTCGCGGTGCGACTGCTCCCGGGCGTCGGGCCGCGCGCGGAGGAACGGTTGCGCCGGGCAGGCGTCGACACGATCGGCGGGCTCGCCGAGCTCGGTGAGGACGGGCTGCGCTCGCTGCTCCCCGGAACCGTCGGGACGATGCTGCGCGACCGAGCCCGCGGCGTCGACCCGCGCGACCTCGACCTGGCGCTCGAGCCGGTCTCGGTCTCCGCGGAGGACACGTTCGCGCGCGACCTCGTCGATCGCGAGCGGCTGCACGACGAGGTGCGCCGGCTGGCCGAGCTCGTCTCGGAGCGTCTGCGCAACTCCGGCCTGTCCGGCCGCACGGTGACCGCGAAGCTCCGCTACGCCGACTTCTCCATCCGCACGCGGTCGACTACGTTGCCCGCCGCCGTGGACGAGGCCGAGCTCATCGGAGAGGTCGCATGCGGTCTGCTCGACCGCGGCCTCCGCGACCGGCCCGGCGCGCTCCGACTGGTCGGGGTGGGTGTGTCGAGCCTGTCGCCGTACCGTCAGCTCACGCTCGAGGACTCGTAGAGTCACGCGATGCTCGAAGCCGCGTTCTGGGGGCTCGTGACAGCCGGGTCGCTCTGGGTGGGCGCGGCGCTCGCGTTCCTGCGTCCGCCCTCACGGCTCATCGGGCTCGCGATGGCGTTCGGCTCGGGCGCACTCATCGCCGCGGTCGCATACGAGCTGGTGCTCGACGCGGTCGCAACGGACGTGCAGCTCGCCGCGATCGGGTTCGCGTGCGGTGCGCTCGTCTTCTACGGCGGCGACTGGGCCATCGCTCGTCGGGGCGGTGAGGGTCGCAAGAGTATGACGGGTGAGAAGCAGCTCGCGGGAAGCGCGAACGCGATCGTGCTCGGGACGATCCTGGACGGCATCCCGGAGTCGTTCGTGCTCGGCGCGTCGATCGCCCAGGAGGGCGTCGTTCCCGTCGCGGTCGTCGTCGGCGTGTTCGTCTCGAACGTGCCGGAAGCACTTTCCGGCACGGCCGGCCTGCTCCAGGCGGGGTGGAGGCAGTCGCGTGTCTTCGCGATGTGGTCCGGGGTCGTCGCGGTATCCGTGGTCTCGTCCGTGCTCGGCTGGCAGCTCCTCGACACGATGGGAAGCGACGGCGGCGCCTTCGCGACGGCGTTCGCCGCGGGCGCGGTGCTCGTGATGCTCGCCGACACGCTCATGCCGGAGGCGTTCGAGCTCGGAGGACGCGAGGCCGGCCTCCTCACGGCGCTCGGCTTCGCAGTCGGCTTCGGTCTCGGCTAGGTGCGAAGCAACGGCCGCGTGAGACACGTCGGCCCGCCGTCGCCCTTCTTCGAGATCTCGTCGCCTCGGTAGACCACGACGTCGACGCCCGCGCGCTCCAGGCGCCGGCGCGTCTCCGGGTTGCCGTCAAGGGCGAGCGCCTGTCGCGGCCCGAGGGCGAGGACGTTCGCGCCCTGCGACTCGAACTCCTCGTCGGGCACCTCGACGACGTCGACGCCGCGCTCCGCGAGGAGCTCGAGCAGTCGCACCGGCGCGATCCGCGAGTACACGAGCGCGAGATCGCGATCGAGCGGCGAGATGAACGACATGAGGTGCATCACCTCTCCGCTGCCGTTCCAGTGGGGGAGGTCGAAGGCGACGACGTCGACGCCCGGAAACGCGTCCCCCAGAGCCGGGACTGCGGCCTCGTTCGTCCGGTAGCCGATACCCACGAGGAGCGTGCGCTCGTCCAGCCAGACGGTGTCGCCGCCCTCGGCCCACACCGGGTCGCCGAGCTCGCCGGCGACGGGCACGTCGGCCGCGGCGAGCGACGACGAGATCGCGGCCGGCTCGCCTCTCCGCTGCTCCTTCCCTGGCCGGAGCAGCACGGCGCCCCGCGCGCCGACCAGCACCGGGTCGTAGACGTAGATCGCGTCCGGGTTGCCCGGGTCGTGGCGGGAGACGACGACTTCGGCTCCCGCCGACTCCAGGATTGCGCAGAACGCCTCGTGCTCGGCGACCGCCGCCGCATGGTCGGGGGCGGCGCGCCAGCCGTACTCGCGCCAGTGCTCCGCATCCTCGGCGAGCGGCGGCCTCACGAGGACGCGCTCGAGACGACCGGACATCGACTGCGCGCCGAAGCGGGGCACCGCGTTGACGCTACACGGCGTTCGGCGGCGTGCGTCCCTCGAGCAGGACGGCGCGCAGCGCGGACACGACGAGCCTCCCCATGGCGAGGCGGGTCTCGCGGGTCGCGCTCGCGATGTGCGGCGTGAGGACGACGTTCTCCAGCGCGAGCAGCTCCCCGGACACCGCCGGCTCGTGCTCGAAGACGTCGAGCGCAGCGCCGGCGATCGTCCCGGCGTTCAGCGCCGCGACCAGCGCAGCCTCGTCCACGACCTGCCCACGCGCCGTGTTCACGAGCACCGCGGTCTGCTTCATAGCCGCGAGCGCGCGGGAGTCGACGAGGTGCCGTGTCTGCGGCGTCAGCGGGCAGTGGAGCGTGACGACGTCGGCGGCCCGCAGGAGCGCCAGCACGTCGTCGTGCCGACCCGCGAACGTCGGTCGCGCGCCGAGCGCAGCTGCAAGCTCGGCGACACGCCTCCCGATGCGCCCCGGCCCGACGACGAGCACGTCCTTCCCCTCGAGGCTCTCGCCGACCATGAAGTCAGGCCCCCACTCCCAGTC
>DASUCI010000215.1:0-3894 GCA_035762825.1 Gaiellaceae bacterium
CAAGGACGTCCGGCTCACGATCGACCGCCAGATCCAGGCGAACGCCGAAGAGATCCTCGCCGCCACCGTGCGCCGCTGGTCCGCGAAGTCGGCCACGGCCGTGGTGATGGATCCGCAGACGGGTGAGATCCTCGCAATGGCGACCGCCCCGCGCTTCAACGCGAACCGGTTCGGGAAGACGCGCCCGGACCGACGGCGCAACCGCGCCGTCACCGACACGTACGAGCCTGGCTCGACGTTCAAGCTCGTCACGGTCGCCGCCGCCCTGCAGGAAGGGATGGTGAGCCCGCGCTCGTCGTATCGCCTGCCGCCGACGCTGAAGGTGGCCGACCGCACGATCCGCGAATCTCACTCGCGCGGCACGCAGCGGATGAGCGTGCGCGAGATCGTCGAGTACTCGTCGAACATCGGGACGGTCACGATCGCGCAGCGCCTCGGCGAGGGGCGGCTCGCGTCCTGGATCGACCGCTTCGGCTTCGGGAAGAGCACGGGCACGGACTTCCCCGGCGAGTCGGCCGGCTTCGCGCTTCCGCTTGAGCAGTGGTCGGGCTCGACGATCGGCACCGTCCCGATCGGACACGGCATCGCCGTAACACCGGTGCAGATGGCGCGCGCATACTCGGTCATCGCCAACGGCGGCCTGCTCGTGAAGCCGCGCTTGCTCGACCGCATCGGCGGCGAGAGCGTCGCCAGCCGGAATGCACGCCGCATCGTCTCCCGCGGCGTCGCGGCGCAGATGCTCTCCATGCTCCGCGGCGTGGTCGTCGAAGGAACGGGCACAGAGGCCGCGATCCCCGGATACACGGTGGCGGGCAAGACCGGTACGGCGGCGAAGATCGATCCCGACGGCACCTACTCGACCTCACGCTACGTCGCATCGTTCGTGGGCCTCGTCCCGGCGTCGAAGCCGGAGCTCGTCGTCATGGTCATGGTCGACGAGCCGCGCGGCGGGTACTACGGCGGCACGGTCGCTGCACCCGTGTTCCGCGACATCGCGCGCTTCAACCTCCAGTACCTCGAGATCGCGCAGGATGCGCCGAAGACCGCCCGGGACAGCTGAGCGCGCTTGCAACTGATCGTTACAAGCGCGGGCACGCGCGAGCATTCATGCCGCATCTTGCTTGTGACGATCAGTTACAAGCGTCGCTGCCGCTTTCTCTAGCCTCTTCGCGTGCAGATCGATGAGCTCATCCGGGCGCTCGCGCCGAGCGAGGTGGTCGGGAGCCGGACGGTCACGATCGCCGATCTCGCATATGACACGCGCTCGGTCTCCTCCGGCGCGCTCTTCTTCTGCGTGGTCGGTAAGCGGGTCGACGGGCACGACCTCGCGTGGGAGGCGATCGAGCGGGGAGCCGTCGCGCTCGTCGTCGAGCGGATCCTCGACGTGGACGTGCCGCAGCTCCTCGTCCCGTCGACGCGGGAGTCGATGGCGGTCGCCGCCGACGCGTTCTTCGGTGAGCCGACGAAGGAGCTGGAGCTCGCCGGGGTCACCGGCACTAACGGGAAGACGACGACGACGTTCCTGCTCCGGGCGATCCTCGAGGCCGCAGGCCGCAAGCCGGGCCTCGTGGGAACCGTGGAGTGGCAGGTCGGACGCGAGCACCGTCCCGCACCGTTCACCACGCCCGAGGCGATCGACCTGCAGCGCTTGTTCCGCGAGATGCTCGACGCCGGCAATCAAAGCGCGGCGGTCGAGGCGAGCTCGCACGGAGCGGCACTGCGGCGGCTCGATCGGGTCCGCCTCGACGCGCTCGTGTTCACGAACCTGAGTCAGGACCATCTCGACCTGCACGGGTCGATGCAGGAATACTTCGATGCGAAGCGGCGCCTGTTCACAGGCCCCGCGCCGCCCCCGGCCGCGGTGAACGTGGGCGACGAGTGGGGGCGACGGCTCGCCGCCGACCTCGAGGACCTCCACCGCGCGCCGCTCGTCACCTTTGCCCTCTCAGACGAGGCGGAGGTGAGGCCGGAGAACCTCGAGATCCGCGCGGACGGCAGCCGCTTCCGCGCTGCGGGGGTCGACGTCGAGACGCGCTTGCGCGGGAGGTTCAACGTCGAGAACGTCCTCGGGGCGGTCGCCGCGGGGCTGCTGCTCGACCTCGACGAGGACGCGATCGCCGAGGGCATCGCGAGCGTGAGCGGCGTTCCGGGTCGTTTCGAGCCGATCGAGGAGGGCCAACCGTTCTCCGTCCTCGTCGACTACGCGCACACGCCCGACTCGCTCGCGAACGTGCTGAGCGCAGCGCGAGATCTGGGGTCGGGTCGGGTCATCGTCGTCTTCGGGGCGGGAGGCGACCGCGACCGCGGCAAGCGGCCGCTGATGGGCAAGGTTGCAGCAGATCTCGCGGACGTCACGATCGTGACCTCCGACAACCCGCGCTCCGAGGAGCCGCTCGCGATCATCCAGGACGTGCTCCAGGGAACGGGGCTCGAGGTGGAGATCGACCCTGATCGCCGCAGCGCGGTCGCGCGCGCCGTGTCGATCGCGGACGAGGGCGACGTCGTCGTGATTGCAGGAAAGGGCCACGAGCAGGGTCAGGACGTCGGCGGCGTGGTTACGCCGTTCGACGACCGTGACGTTGCGCGCGAGGCGTTGCGGAGCCGTTCGTGATCCCGCTCGCGTGGAGCGAGATCGAGGAGCTCGGGCTCGGGGACCTGCAGGGAGGCGGCGAGATCACCGGCATCAAGGGCGATTCGCGCGAGGTCGGCGCGGGCGACCTCTTCGTCGCCCTGAACGCCGGCGTCGGCTTCGTGGACGACGCGCAGACCCGAGGAGCGGCAACACTCGTGCCGAGAGACCAGGAGGCGGCACTCGCAGCGCTCGCCTCGCTCGTCCGCTCGAAGAGCGGCGCGCTGGTCGTGGCGGTCGTCGGCTCGGCCGGGAAGACCACGACGAAGGACATCCTCGGCGCCCTGTGCGCTCCGCACATGCCCACGATCTGGGCGGAGAGGAGCCTGAATAACGAGATCGGCCTGCCGCTCACGGTGTGCCGCCTCGAGCCGGAGACGCGCGTGCTGGTGACCGAGATGGGCATGCGCGGCCTCGGCCAGATCGCGGCGCTCTGCGCGATCGCGCGGCCCGATGTCGTGGTCGTTCCGCACATCGGGCCCGAGCATCTCGAGCTCCTCGGCAGCGTCGAGCGGGTGGCGGAGGCGAACGCGGAGGCCGTTGCGGCACTCCCAAGCGGAGGGACCGCCGTGGTGCCGGCACGCGCCCCCGAGCTCGAGCCGTTTCTCGTGCGCGAGGACATCGTGCTCCGGAGGTTCGGGCCGGACGGCCTCGATCGGCGCGACGGGGTGACGACGTTCCGCGTCGCCGACCGGGAGGTTGCGCTCGCGCTGCCGTTCACGCAGCGCCACCTTGCGCTGAACACGCTCGCCGCGCTGCACGCCTACGACGCGCTCGGCCTCCCGCTCGAGCGCGCGCACGAGGGCGTCGCTGGGATTCGGCTCTCGCCGTGGCGCGGCGAGGAGATCGCGCTGTCCGGAGGGGGCTTCGTCGTGAACGATGCCTACAACGCGAACCCGGACTCGATGCGCGCCGCGCTCGAGCATCTCGCCGAGCGGGCAGGCTCGCGCAGGAAGCTCGCGGTCCTCGGAGAGATGGCGGAGCTCGGCGCGTCGGCCGAGACATACCACCGTGAGATCGGCGAGCTCGCCGCCAAGCTCGGGATCGACGTCATCGGCGTGGGCGAGCTCGCCCGAGCGTACGAGTCCGTCGCCTGGGCTCCGACGCCCCACGAGGCACTCGCGCTTGCGCGTGCGACCGTCGAGCCGGGCGACGCGGTGCTCGTGAAGGCGTCGCGCGCCGTGGGGCTCGAAGGCTTCGCCGACGAGATCGCGAACTCCGCCCGAGCATGATTCCCGTTCTCATAGCGGGCCTGCTCGCCATGG
>DASUCI010000216.1:0-18034 GCA_035762825.1 Gaiellaceae bacterium
TGATCGACTCGGCCTCCTCCTTGGCGGCGCCCTCCTTGACGGCGCCGGGTGCGGCGTCGACGAGGTCCTTCGCCTCCTTGAGGCCGAGGCCGGTGACCGCGCGGACGACCTTGATCACCTGGATCTTCTTGTCGCCGGCACCGGTGAGCACGACGTCGAAGGAGTCCTTCTCCTCCTCCGGCGCCCCGCCGTCGCCGCCACCCGCGGCAGGCGCCGCGGCGACCGCAACCGGAGCGGTGGCCGTGACGCCCCACTCCTCCTCGATCGCGTTCTTCAGCTCGACGAGCTCGAGTACCGTCATCTTTCCGAGTGAGTCCAGTACCGATTTGACGTCGGTTGCCATGTCTATTCCTCCTCTTTCTCTTCAGCCTGATCGGCTTCGTCGGTCGTGTCCGGGGCGGAAGCCTCGGCTGGCGCCGAGTCTTCCGGTGCGCTTGCCTCGATGGGCTCAGCCGTCGACAGGCCCTCATCCGAGTCCGCCGGCGCTTCGTCGGGTGCAGGTTGCTCTTCGGTGGGTGGCTCCTCCGTCGTCTCGACCGCAGCCTCCGCGGCCGGCTCGACGACCTCGCCCTGCTCCTCGAGCTGGCTGATGCGGGCCTCGACGAGGCCGTGCAGGTCACGCAGTGGCGCCGTGACGAGCCCGAGCAGCTGGGTGAGTGGCGCGACGATCGCGCCGACGAGCTGTCCTCGGAGCACGTCTACCGGAGGAAGCTTCGCGAGCTGCTCGATCTCGTCGCCCGAGAGCGTCTTGCCCTCGAGGATGCCGCCGCGCAATGCGAGCACGTTCGTCTCCTTCGCCGTCGCGGCGAGCGCCTTCGCGACCGCAGCCGGGTCGCCGGAAGACTCGATGAACGCGATCGCCGTCGGCCCCTCGAGCATGACGAGGAGCGCGTCGGCTCCCGCCTGCTCCGCGGCGCGGCGCGTGAGCGTATTCTTCACGATGCGAAACCGCGCGCCGTGCGGGATCAGCTGATCGCGCAGAGCTTCGAGCTGCTTGTTCGTGAGGCCGCGATAGTCGGCGACGATGAGCGTGTCGGCAGCGCCCAGCTCCGACGCGAGCTCCTCGACGATCCGTTCCTTGTCCGATTTCAGCACGTCATGTCCTCCTGAATGACGAAACCCGCGCAAGGCGGGCTCGGTCGGACGCAGATGCGCTGACGGAACCTGCCTCGGCCGGGCCTACACTCGTACGAGCTGCCGGCGGTCTTCGGCGGGAGTCGTGGTCGCTAGGCCGAGACTGTAGCTGCCTCCAGCTCCTCGGCGATGCCGCGGGTGATGGAGGGGTCCACGTGGATGCCCGGGCCCATCGTCGTCGTGAGGGTGATCTGGTGGATGTAGCGCCCCTTCGCCGCCGACGGCTTCGCGCGGACGATCTCCTCGATCAGCGCCGCGTAGTTCTCGAGGAGCGCCCGCTCGTCGAAGCTGCGCTTGCCGATCGGGAGATGCACGTTGCCGCCGCGGTCGGTGCGGTACTCGAGCTTGCCCGCCTTCGCGTCCGACACGGCCTTGCCCACGTCCATCGTCACCGTTCCCGTCTTCGGGTTCGGCATGAGGCCGCGCGGGCCGAGCACGCGTCCGAGCTTGCCGACGACGCTCATCTGGTCGGGCGTGGCGATGGCCACGTCGAAGTCGAGGAAGCCCTCCTCGATCTTCGTCGCGAGGTCGCCGGCGCCGACGACGTCCGCGCCCGCGTCCTCCGCCTCGCGGGCCTTCTCGCCCTCGGCGAACACCGCGACGCGAACGTCCTTGCCGATGCCGTGTGGGAGCATGATCGTGCCGCGCAGCTGCTCGTCGGCGTGCCGCACGTTGAGCCCGAGCCGGAAGTGGGCCTCGACGGTCTCGTCGAACTTCGCAGCGGGCGTCTCCTTCAGCAGGCGGACGGCTGCGAGCGGCGTATACGCCTGCTCGCGGTCGATCGCGTCGCGAGCCGTCCGATAGCGCTTCCCGTGTGCGCTCATACAGGGGTGTCCACGCCCATGCTGCGGGCGGTTCCGGCGATCACCTTCATCGCCTCGTCGACGTCGCGCGCGTTCAGATCGGGCATCTTGGCCTCGGCGATCGAGCGCAGCTGCGCCTCGGTCAGGCGTCCCACCTTGGCCTTGTTCGGCTCGCCCGAGCCCGACTCGAGCCCGAGCGCCTCCTTGATGAGGACCGCGGCCGGCGGCGTCTTCGTGATGAACGTGAAGGAGCGATCCTCGAAGACGGTGATCTCGACCGGGATGATGCGCCCGTTCTCGTGTGCCGTCTGCGCGTTGTAGGCCTTGCAGAACTCCATGATGTTGACGCCGTGCTGGCCGAGCGCGGGTCCCACCGGAGGAGCAGGGTTGGCCTGCCCGCCGGGAATCTGGAGCTTGATGAGTGTCAAAACCTTTTTTGCCACGTATGCCTTTCGTCTAGGCAGAGCGCCGAAGGCGGTCTACCTCAGTCGATCTTCTTCACCTGGTCGAAGCTGAGCTCGACCGGTACCTGGCGCTCGAAGATGTCCACGAGCACCTTCAGCTTCTGCTGGTCCGCGTTGACGTCGACGATCTCGCCGTCGAAGTCGGAGAGCGGGCCGGAGGTCACCTTGACGGACTCGCCGAGCGTGAACTCGACCTGCGACTTCGCCACCTGACCCGGGCCTGCGGGCGCGCCGTGGTGGAGGATCCGGTCCACCTCGGGCTGCGAGAGCGGAACGGGCTTCGTGCCGGCCCCGACGAACCCCGTCACGCCGGGCGTCCCTTTCACGACCGTCCATGCCTCGTCGGACATGTTCATGTTCACGAGGACGTAGCCGGGAAGCACCCGCTTCTCGGTCTGCACCTTCTGGCCGTCCTTCGTCTCGATGACCTGCTCGGTCGGAACGACGACGCGCCGGAACGCCGGCTGCTGGTTCATCGAGACGATCCGGTGCTCGAGGTTGGTCTTCACCTTGTTCTCGTGCCCGGAGTAGGTGTTGATCACGTACCAGAGGAACATCGTGAGGCTCCTAGAGAAGAACGCGGTCGACGAAGGGACGGATCACCTGGTCGAGACCCCAGAGATAGGCGCCCACGATGGCGCAGGCGATGATCACGACGACGACGCCCTGGAACGTCTGGTTGCGCGTCGGCCAGTCGACCTTCCGCAGCTCGGCGTACGACTCACGGACGAACTGCCCGCGCTGCTTGTCGGTCTTGCGCCCGGTCTGCTGCTTGACGGGCTGCTGGGACGGCCGGACCTGCTGCGCGCGCGCGCGGCGCGAGCTCGGCGCCGATTCCCCGGCCGCCGCGCGTGCGGCTCGCCGCTGCCTGCGGGTCTCGCGTGCCACCTACCTGGTCTCCCGATGCGGCGTGTGCCGGCCACACCAGCGGCAGTACTTCTTGAACTCCACCCGGTCGGGCGAGTTCCGCTTGGACTTCTGCGTCTGGTAGTTGCGCCGCTTGCACTCCGTGCACGCGAGCGTGATCGCGACTCGTACTCCGGTTGCCATTCTCTTCTCGGTTCGGGTGGGACGTAAAAGGGGGCGTTCGAGTAGCGGCGGCAGGACTCGAACCTGCGACACGCGGATTATGATTCCGCTGCTCTAACCAACTGAGCTACGCCGCCGCGCGGGCGAGAGTGTAGCAGGGCTTCCGTCGCGTCCTCGTGCCTCTCGATGCGCCCTCCGATCGCCTCACTAGGATCGCGCCGTGATCCGGATCCCTCCACAGCGAGGCGGCTGGCTCGAGGTCATCTGCGGCCCGATGTTCAGCGGCAAGAGCGAGGAGATGATCCGTCGCTTGCGGAGGGCGGAGATCGCAGGCCAGCGTGTGGTGATCCTGAAGCCGCGCATCGACGACCGGTACGACGCGACCGACATCGTCAGCCACGCAGGGGCGAGGATGCGCGCGGTTCCGATCGTGTCCGCGGACGACGTCCTCGAGCGCGCCGAGGGCTTCGAGGTCGTCGGGATCGACGAGGTGCAGTTCCTCGAGGAGACCATCGTCGAGCGGGCACTCGAGCTGGTGAACCGCGGCGTACGCGTCGTCGCCGCGGGGCTCGACCAGGATTTCAGGCGGCTTCCCTTCGGCCCGATGCCGGAGCTCCTGTCCCATGCCGAGTTCGTCGACAAGTTGCAGGCGGTCTGCCATCGCTGCGGCGGTCCGGCGACGACGACGCAGCGGCTCGTCGACGGCCGCCCCGCGCCGTACTCGGGCGAGACCGTGGTCGTCGGCGCAGCCGAGCAGTACGAGGCGCGCTGTCGTAGCTGCCACGAAGCCGGCGTGGGCGCCGCTCTGGTCGCGGCCTAGCGTCTGCGCGCCGTCACTACGAGCGCGACGACGTAGACGGCAGCCGCGACGAGGACGATCGTGCCGCCGGGCGGCAGGTCTCCGTAGTACGAGATCGTCAGGCCGACGACCGCCGACGCGAGCCCGATCGCCGTCGACAGGACGAGCGTCGAGCGCATGCTCCACGCCAGCCGCCCCGCCGCGCTCACCGGAAGCACCATGAGCGCGGCGACGAGGAGGATGCCGACGACGCGCATCGACAGCGCGACCGTGACCGCGGTGAGCGCCGCCAGTGCGACGTTGAGGCTGCCGATCGGCACGCCCGCGACGCGCGCGCCCTCTTCGTCGATCACGACCGCGGCAAACGCCCGATAGAGAAGAGCGACGGTCGCGAGCCCGAGCCCGCCGAGCAGGGCGATGGTCACGAGGTCGCCTCGCGTCACCGTGAGGATCGAGCCGAAGAGGTACTGGAAGAGGTCGACGTTCAGCGCCCCCGCCTGGGCGACGAGGACGACACCGAGCGCGATCCCCGTATAGAAGACGAGTGCGAGCGCCTGGTCCCCGGCGGCGCCTCCGCGGGAACGGAGGAGCTCGATCGCGATCCCTCCCAGAACCGCGAACGCGAGCGCGGTCAGCACCGGCGAGACGTCGAGCAGGATCCCGGCCGCGACTCCGGCGAATGCGACATGGCCGATGCCGTCGCCGAACAGCGACTGCCGCCGCTGCACGAGGAAGAAGCCGACCGCGGGGGCGAGCACGCCGACGATCGCGCCGGACGCGAGCGCCAGGCGCATGAACTCACTCTCGAGCATGGACGTGCGCCGGGTCGTGCCAGACGCCCGGCAGGTCGCGTGGCGAGCCGTCGAAGACGATCGTTCGCCGGACGAGGACGAGCCGCTCCACGTGGTGCTCGACCGCTCCGAACTCGTGGGAGACGTACACGATCGTCACTCCGAGCTCGCCGTGGAGCCCGGCGAGGAGCTCAGCGAGCGACTCCTGCGACTCGGCGTCGACGCCCGTCGTCGGCTCGTCGAGAACGAGCAGGGACGGCTGCCCGGCAAGGGCCTTGGCGATGAATGCGCGCTGCTGCATCCCACCCGACAGCGTGCGAAGAGGGGCGTCCGCGACCCGGTCGAGGCCGACCCGGCCGATCGCCTCGTCGACGAGACGGCGATCGTCGGCCCCTAGGCGCCCGACGAGGCGACCCGAGGCCAGGCGGCCGGCCCCGACCACCTCGCGAACGGTTGCCGGCGCATCCCCCCCGGCCTGCGCGCGCTGGGCGAGGTACCCGAGCCGGTGTCGACCCGAGAAGCGGTGGGCCGGCTCCCCATACAGGAACGCCGCGCCCGCACCCGGGCGTTCGAGCCCGAGGAGGACACGCACGAGCGTCGTCTTGCCGCCGCCGTTCGGGCCTGCGACGGCAACGAACTCGCCTTCGCCGAGCGCGAGGTCGACGTCCTCGAGCACGTGCTGCCCGGGCCGGTACCCGAACGACACGCCGCGCAACTCGACGGCTAGCGGCATCCGAGCGCCTCGCGCAGCGCCGCCAGATTCGCGCGCATGACGGACAGGTAGTCCTCGCCCGCACCGAGGCGCTCCTGGCTCAGGCCCTCCACGGGGTCGAGCGTCGCGACGGTCGCACCTGCCTCGTGCGAGATGGTCTCGGCGACCTCGTCCGAGACGAGCGGCTCGGCGAAGACGGTCGTCGCGCCAGAGGCACGAACCTCCTCGATGAGCTCTTCGAGCTCGCGCGGGCCGGGCTCGCTCTCCGGCGAGCGCCCCGCAAGCGAGAGCTCGGTGAGCCCGTACCTGCGAGCGAGCTGCCCGAAGGCAGCGTGCGTCGTGACGATCACGTCGCGTTCGCAGCCTTCGAGACCGCGCCGATATGCCGCGTCGAGCCGTCCGAGGTCGGCGAGGAGCGCGCTCGCGTCGGACCCGTCCAGCTCGTCCGCGATGTCGCCGACGGCGCGGGCGAATCGCACGGGATCGAGCCAGATGTGCGGGTCCCGCTCGCCGTCGGCGAGGAGGTCGAGCGAGCGGCCAGCGCGTCCCTCGACGGCGTCCTCGAGCGCGGGCTGGAAGCCACCGCCGACGTACACGACGAGCTGGGCATCGTGGACGGTCTCCACGTCGCCCGGCGAGAGCTCGACGTCGTGTGGCTCGGCTCCCGGAGGCGTGAGGTTGACGACGCTCACCGAGGCGGGCGCCACGCCGGCGGCCGCCCACGCGAGGGGGTAGAACGCCGCGACGACTGCCTCATCGTCCGTCGAGCCTCCTCGCACGCAGCCGGCCGTGGCGAGCACCACCACGACGAGGAAGAGCGCGCGCATGCCGAGGACCGTAGCACGTCTTTGAGAACGGGTATCATTATCAGCATGCTCACGTGGAGCGAGACCGCCCTCTCACGTCTGCGCGACGTGAGCGGGCGAAGCGGAGGGGCTCGCAAGGTGGTCGTCGAGATCCTCGGTGAGCAGCAGTGCTGCCTCTCGGCGCAAGAACTGCACGACCACGCCCGCGCACGCGGCTCGCGCGTCGGGATCGCGAGTGTCTACCGCGCGCTCGACGGGATGGCCGCGCTCGGGCTCGTCCAGCGCATCGACCTCGGCGACGGCGTCGCCCGCTTCGAGCAGGCGCACGACGACGACAGCGAGCATCATCACCACCTCGTCTGCGACGACTGCGGGAAGGTGGAGCCGTTCGCCGACCCGACGCTCGAGTCGGCGATCGAGCGCGTCGCCGACGGACGCGGGTACGTCGTCGCCGCGCACGACGTCGTGCTGCACGGGGCGTGCGAGGATTGCCGTCACGATGGCGCGCACGACGATCGACCAGCTGCTGCGTGAGGCACGAGACCGGCTCGACCGGCTCGAGCCGGCGGAGGCCTTCGCGGCACAAAAGGCCGGCGCCCTGCTGATCGACACGCGCTCCCCCGACGAGCGGCAACGCCACGGCGTGATCCCCGGAGCGCTCCACATCCCGCTCTCCGTGCTCGAGTGGCGGCTCGATCCCGATAACGATCCGGCGCACCGCAGTCCCCACGCGCCCGGGCTCGACGCGCACGTCGTGGTCGTGTGCGCGCACGGCTACTCGTCGAGCCTGGCGGCGGCGACCCTGCAGACGCTCGGCTTCTCCCGCGCAACCGATCTCGTCGGCGGATTCGAAGCCTGGAAGGACCAGGGCCTGCCGGTCGGCTCGGCGCCCGCGATCGACCCGAGCAGCCTCCCCGGGATGGGTCCTCCCGACTCGTGACCGTCGAGCTGACGGGCGGGAGCCTCACGCTCGACGAGGTCGTGCGCGTCGCCCGCGACGGGGTGCGGGTCGAGGTAACCGCTCAGGCGCGCGACCGCATGCACGCGCGGCGCGCGATCGTCGAGGAGGTCGCAGCGGCAGGAACGCCGGCGTACGGCGTGACCACCGGGGTCGGCATGCGCCGCGACGCTGCGGTCACCGCAGACGACGCACGCTCGTTCAACCGGTCTGCGATTGCGGGGCACCTCGTCGGGCTCGGCCCGCCCGCGACCGACGACGTCGTGCGTGCCGCGTTGCTCCGGCTCGCGAACGGCCTCGTGGCGGGCTACCAGGGTGTTCGACCCGACGTCGCAGACGCGCTCGTCGCGACGCTCAACGACCGCACCACCCCTGCGGTCAGCTCGCTCGGAACGCTCGGGCAAGCCGACCTCGCGCAGAATGCCGACACGGCGCACGGCGCCCTGAGAGCCCTCGAGCTCGAGGTCGGCGAGGCGGGAGCACTGCTCGCAAACAACGCGTTCTCAACCGCACAGGCGGCGCTCGCCGTGGTCGACACCCGGTCGCTTCTCGACTGGATCGACGTCGCTGCGGTGCTCGACTTCGAGGCGTTTCGGGCGAACACCGGCGCACTGCACACGGAGATCGCGAACGCCCGACCCTATCCCGGGATCGCCGAGACGATCGAGCGCCTCCACGCGCTGCTCGCTGGGAGCGGCCTGTGGGAGCCTGGCGCCGCGCGGTTCCTCCAGGATCCGCTGACCTTCCGTTGCGTGCCGCAGCTCCACGGCGCCGCCCGCGACGCGTTGCGGTTCGTCGAGGAGCAGCTCGAGATCGAGCTGAACGCCCACCAGGGCAATCCCCTTGTGGTGCTCGACGAGCGGCGGCTCGTCTCGGTCGGCAACTTCGACTCGCAGCCGCTGGCCGCCGCGCTCGACTTCCTGCGCATCGCGCTCGCGCCCGTGCTGACCGCCGCTGTCGAGCGGACGCTCAAGCTCCTGAGCCCGCGGTTCAGTGGCCTGAGCGAGGGGCTCGTCGCGACCGAGGGCACGTGGCAGGACGGCCTCTCCGAGCTCGGAGTCGCGGCTCAGGCGATCGCGGCCGAGGCGCGCTTGCTTGCCGCACCGGTCTCGTTCGAGCTCGCATCGACGATGCAGGAGTCGGGCGTCGAGGACCGGACGGCGTTGACGTCGCTCGGCGCGCGTCGCGCCTCCGAGATGCTCGATCTCGGCGCACGCGTCGTCGCAATCGAGCTGACCGTCGCGGCGCAGGCCGTCGACCTGCGTGGGCCGCTCGCCCTCGGCGCGGGCGCGTCCTCCGTGCGCGCAGCAGTGCGCGAGCGGGTCCCGCTCCTCGACTCCCCCGAGCAGATGCCGCTTCCCCTCGAGGCGCTCGCTGCCTGGATCCGGTCCGAGCCTGCGCCCGTGTGACGACCTTCGACGTCCACCAGCACCTCTGGCCGGAAGGGTTCGTCGCCGCGCTTCGCGCCAGGACGACACCACCGAAGCTCGACGGCGAGCAGCTGACGACGCGAGAGAGTCGCTTCGAGATCGCCCTCGCCGATCACGACCTCTCGGGCCGGCTGCGAACGCTCGACCGCGACGGGATCGATGTGGCAGTCGTCTCCCTCCAGACGAGCCTCGGGCTCGAGGCGCTGCCCGAAGATGAACGGGCCAGGCTCGAGGAGGCGTGGGTCGAGGGAACGCGCGCGCTCGTCACGACCGCGAGCGGCAGGCTGCTCGCGTTCTCCCCGGGCGTGCCGCGCGACGGATTCGTCGGCGTGTCGCTCGGCTCATCGATGATCGCCGACCTCGACGGCGCCGCGCCGATGCTCGACGCGGCCGAGGCGAGCGAGACGCTCGTCTTCGTGCACCCGGACGCCGGGCGCAGCCGGGGCGAGACGCGCCCGGCGTGGTGGGACTGGGTGACCGGCTATCCCGCGCGGATGCAGGAGGCATACCTCGCCTGGCTCGCGTTCGGCAGGGAGCGCTGGCCCTCGCTGCGCGTGGTCTTCGCGATGCTCGCCGGAGGCGGGCCGTTCCAGCTCGAACGCCTCGCGCGCCGCGGCATCGACGTCCGCTCCGCGCTCGACCCGAACACGTTCTTCGACGTCTCGACGCACGGACGGCGCGCGATCGAGCTCTGCGCGGAGACGTTCGGCGTCGGCCAGCTCGTCTACGGGAGCGACACGCCTGTCGTGGACTCGCAACCGACACTGGATGCCGTCCGCGGTTTCGGCGATGCTGTGACGCACGTTCTCCAGTCCGACACACCTTCCCGCTTGCTGACGCGATGAGCGCCGTCGCTGACGTGAGTCAGCTCGCTGCCTGGATCCGCGAGCGGGTTCCGCCGGACACCGACCTCGATCGGCCGACGATGTCGGAACTCGCGTCCGAGCTGGTCGCCGCCGAGCACCTCTGGAGGCCGTTCGTCCGCCACGACGAGGAGACGCGGTTCTACCAGCAGCTCTACCGCGACCCGAACCTCGACGTGTGGCTCATCTGCTGGGTGGACGGACAGAGCACGGGCTATCACGACCACGACCGCTCGTCCGGTGCGGTGTGCGTGTGCGAGGGAGTGCTCTACGAGGACTGGTTTCGGGTCGAGGAGGACGGCTGGGTGCGGGAGCGGACGACCGAGCACGACGCGGGCGGACGGTTCGACTTCGACGCCTCCGACATCCACGGCGTGCGCCATCCAGGCCCGGAGGCGGCACCGGCGACCTCGATACACCTCTACTCCCCCGCGCTCTGGCGGATGGGGCACTACGAGGCGGGGCCACGTGGGATGCGGCGCGTGGGCATGACCTACGCGGACGAGCTGCTCGCGTAGCCTGAACGGTGGACCGGACGCGTCGCGGCGGGCTGTCGCCGCGGCGCTAGCGGCGCGCCGCGGCGACAGATCCGGAGTGGACCCTACGCGAGGCCGTTTGCCTTCAGGAAGGCAGCAGCGACCTTCGCGGCCGGCTTCTTGTTCACGCCGACCGCGCGGTTCATCGCCGCGATGGCCCGGACGGTGAGCAGCGAGCTCACCTTGTTGATCGTCGAAGTGAACTTCGCCCCATTCTCCTCGACCAGGTCCTGATCGACGACGGGCGCGACGTGCTGGAAACCGAACATGTTCTTCGGGTCACGCAACTGGACGTACTTGCTCGAGAGGAGCTGCGGATCCGTCGTGAAGACGTCCGCAGCGATCACCTGGCCCTTGTCGAGCAGCGTGTAGGCACTGATGCCAGCGAGCGGCACGAACTCGAAGCCCTTGACCCCGTATTGGCGGCCGATCGGCCCCGTCCAGCGCGTCTCCCACTCGGGGAACCCGGCGATGGTCAGGTCGGGCACCTTCTTGAGGTCGCTCAGCGTCCGCAGCCCGTACTTGTTGGCGGTCGCACGGGAGACCGCAATGACGTCGCGGTCCTGGAACGGCGTCTGCCGGAGGAGTGTCTGACCTCGCTTCTCGTACAGCTTCTTCGCGAGGGCGTACGTGCCCGCTGCGCTCTTGGGCAACGTCGTCTTCTTGAACGTGACCGACAGCATGATCCCCGTGTACTCGGGATAGAGCGTCACTTTCCCGCTCTTGAGCGCCGTGTCGATCAGCTCGGTCGAGCCGATGTTCTCCTTGTACTGGACGTCGAAGCCCTTCGCGATGAGGGCCTGTCGGTATAGCTGCCCGAGCACGTACTGCTCCGGGAAGTTCTTCGCACCCACGATGATCGGGGTGGTCTGGCTCTCGGCGGCGGGCGCCGCTGTGGCCAGCCCTAAGACGAGAGCGACCCCGAGTGCGACGGAGAAGGCGGCCTTGACGGCGCGCCTCTGATGCTTGCGAATCACTGCTTACCCCCTTTCAGGGCGGCGACTAGGGTGATTCCACGCCTGCCGACCTTACCGGTCGGGTCATGCCGGTCATGACATCCGCCTCCAACGCATGTCCCCTTGCTCGTAGTCCCGCGGGAGTCAGCGCCCGCTGAACCAGGCTGAGGGCGCCGTCGACGAGGAGCGCGAGCAACGACACACAGATCGCGGCTCCCACGACGCCCTCGAGCCCGTAACCGGCCTGGTTGACGATGATGTCGCCGAGGCCCCCGCCGCCTGCAACGGCCGCGATGGTCGCGGTCGCGACGACGAACACGGCGGCGGTGCGAATGCCTGCGAAAATCAGCGGCAGCGCCATCGGAAGCTCGACGCGCCGGATGACCTGACGATTGGTCATCCCCATACCCCGCGCCGCCTCGACGACGTCGGCTTCGACCCCGTCCACGGCCACGTAGGCGTTCGTGAGGATCGGAGGGATGGCGAGGACGACGAGCGCGACGGTGACGTTCGTGAAGCCGACCCCGAGGAACGCGATTCCGATGGCGATCAATGCGAGGCTCGGCAGTGCGCGACCCACGTTGGCCACGTTGATCGCGACGAACGAGCCGCGGTGTAGATGGCCGAGCCAGAGGCCGAGCGGCAGGGCAAGAAGCAGCGCGACGGCCATCGCGGCTCCCGACAGCTGGAGGTGCTCCCAGGTCTTCTCGGCGATAAGCCCGCGTTCCTCCACGACGAAGCGCACTGCGTCCGTGAAGACGTCGAGGTCGGCGAGCGTCACGTCGCTCTCCGCGAGCGGGCCCAAGGGGTGAGCGCGCGCTCGGCCATGACGAGCAGCCCGTCGGCGACAAGCGCGAGCAGAACCGCGAGCCCGCCGGCGACGATGATCTCGGTCTTGAACGCCAGGCTGAGCGCCAGGAAGATCGGATACCCGAGGCCTTCGGGGATGACGAACGCGGCCACTGTGGCCAGCGCGATGGTCGACACGACGGCGACGCGCAGGCCGGCCATCATCGCAGGCAAAGCGAGGGGCAGCTCAACGCGCCAGAGGGTCTGGCGCCTGGTCAGCCCCATCCCCCGCGCGGCTTCCAGCACGTCCGGGGGCGCGCTGCGGAGGCCCTCGAGGATGTTCCTGAAGAGAATGAGGAGCGTGTAGCCGACGAGTGCGACCTCCACGGTCGCGACGGTCAGACCAGTGATCGGCACGAGCAGCTGGAAGAGCGCCAGGCTTGGGATCGTGTACACGACAGCCGAGAAGACGGCGAACGGGCGCTCCGCAAGCCGGTACCTGTGCGCGAGCAGTGCGGCCGCGAACGCGATCGCGAAGCCGACGGCGACAGCGATCAAGGTCAACTTGATGTGATCGATCAGCGCCGGCTGGATCACCGGGCCCCAGTTCTCGCGAACCCAGTCGGGACAGAAGAAACGGTTCTCCTGCACGCACTGGCTTGCCTCCCCGAAGTCGGGGATGACGGGGTCCGTCTGGGCGAGCAGGCTCGTCACCGTCCGAGCTCGGCGAGCGCCTCCAGCGTCACGACGCCGCGGGGCTCATCCTCCTCGTCTGTGACGACGAGCGACATCGATCGCGACGTGAGCATGAGCGAGAGGGCATCGCGTAGCGTCGTCGAGCCCGTGGCGGAAGGCCCGGAGGAGGCGCCGTCGAGCGGGGCGAGCTCCAATTCATCGAGCCGTCGCAGAGCCAGCAGCTTGAGCCCGCGGTCGGCGCCGACGAAACGCGCGACGAACTCATCTGCAGGCTCCGCCAGGATCCGCTCGGGTGTGTCGTACTGCGCGAGCACACCGCCCTCGCGAAGGATCGCGATCCGGTCCCCGAGCAGGATCGCCTCGTCGATGTCGTGCGTGACGAAGATGATCGTCTTACGCAGCTCGTGGTGGATACGAAGTAGTTCGTGCTGCAGGCGTGCCCGAGTGATCGGATCGACGGCGCCGAACGGCTCGTCCATGAGCATCACCGGCGGGTTCGCCGCAAGGGCGCGCGCCAGGCCGACGCGCTGGCGCTCTCCTCCGGACAGCTGTGCGGGGAAGCGCGAGCGGTAGTCGCGCGCGGGCAGGTCGACAAGTTCGAGGAGTTCGTTCACGCGGCCATCGATCTCCGGCTTCGGCGTGCGCAGGAGGCGGGGCACGACGGCGACGTTGTCGGCCACGGTCATGTGCGGGAAGAGGCCGACCTGCTGGATCACGTACCCGATGCCCCGCCTGAGCTGCGTCGTGTCCAGCGAGCGCACGCTCATGCCGCCGATCGTGATGTCCCCTTCGCTGATGTCGATAAGCCGGTTGACCATCTTCATGGCCGTCGTCTTCCCGGCACCGGAGGGGCCCACGAGACAGCAGATCGCACCCGCGGGGATCGTCAACGAGAGATCGTTGACGGCAGCCCCGGCCCGGCCCGGATAGCGCTTCGTCACGTGGTCGAAGACGATCTCGGCGGCCGTGCCGCTCACCTGCAAGAGCCTACAAGTCGTAGCCTCCGACCCTCCCCGCGATCGAGTTCGTCTCCGACAAGGGGATTCGGGGCTCGTACTACCGCTCGGGGGACGCCGCCTCCGACCTTCCGCGACTCGCCGAGCTCGCGCACTCGGGCGAGCTCGATCTCGCGAGCGTGCCGACGAGCGTCGAGTCGCTCGAAGCAGTCGACGACGCACTCGACCGCCTCCGCCGCGGCGAAGGCGCGCGCAGCACGCCAAACACACATCCCCCTGTTTGGGGTAGGCGTCCCCGGGAACCCGGCCGATCTCTCGTGAGGTCCGTTCCACCATCGACTGCGGACTGCGGAAGGAGTTGCGGCAATGCTCATGCGGATTCGATCCCGCTTCGGCGGAAGCTCGGAGCAGGGATTCACCCTGATCGAGCTCCTCGTCGTGATCATCATCATCGGCATCCTGCTGGCCATCGCCGTCCCCTCGTACATCGGGTTCCGCGACCGGGCTGCCAACAACGAGATGAAGGCCAACCTGCGGGCGGCGCTCCCGGCCGCACAGGCGTACTACGACGACAACGGCACCTACGTCGGGATGACGCCGGCTACGCTCATGGCGATCGAGTCGGACATCTCGCCCACGCTCGAGGTCCCGTCGGCCGGCGCGACCTCGTACTGTCTCGCGGACACGGACGGCACCCATCCGTGGAGTGTCGTCGGGCCGACCCCCTCGAGCTCGGACTTCAAGAACAACCTGACCTGCGCGTAGTCCGGATCGAACCGGATCAGGGAGAGGAGGCGCGTGAGCTCGCGCCTCTTTCTCTTGCCGCTATCGCAAAGAGCGTGACGAGCACTGCGCACGCTGCTGACGCCAGCGCCGCCTGCGCGGTCGCGCCGAACACCGCGAAGCACGCGACGATCAGCGCCGCACTGAGGAGCTCGACCGCGGGGTAGAGCGCCGAGATGCGCGCGTCACAATGACGGCAGCGCCCGCGGAGCAGGGCGTAGGACAGCAACGGCACGTTGTCGCGCCAGAGGATCTCGTTCGCACAGCCGCCACACGAGGAGGGCGGCCGCACGATCGACCGACGGGCCGGAACGCGCGTGACGACCACGGTGAGGAAGCTCCCGAGCGCGAGCGCAGGCGCGAGGGCCAAGGCGGCTGCCGCGACGTCCATCGACAATCGTGATCGGCGCCCGGCGGAGCCCGCTTTAGGCTGCGTGGCGCGCGAGCCGCGAGAGGAGACGAAGCGGCGGCTGCGCGATCCGCGGCGCGTCCCTCGGATGCGCGAGCTCGCCGCGTAGCAGGCCGGACACGGCCTCGAAGACTCCCGGCGCGCGCAGCGCCCAGACGCACGCGCGTGGGTAGCGATCGGCAGCGCGCTTGGCCTTCCACGACGCCGCGGCGTGGCGATCGAGCGCAGCCGAGAGCGCAGCCTCGTACTCCCCCGGGCGGTCGGCCAGGATCGACGTCGAGGCGAGCTTCGCCGAGACGAACGCCTCGTAGATGCCGTCGCCCGAGAGCGGGTCCACGAGGCCCGCTGCATCGCCGACGAGCAGGACGCGGCCACGCGCCGCAGGCGCGCCGAGCTCACGCATCGGGAGCCGGTGCCCTCGGACCTCGGTCAGCTCGGACGGATCGACGCCATGAGCTCGCGCGAGCCGCTCGAGATGGTCTCGGAGTCGCGGCCCTTCCTCCATCCACCCGCCGACTCCGAGGTTGGCGTGGTCGCCCTTCGGAAAGACCCATCCGTAGCCGCCGGGAACGACACCGAGCTCGACCCAGGCGGCGCTCGCATAGCGGGGCTGCTCGAGCGCGCTCCAGGGCACGTTTCCCTCGAGCGCGACCCCACGGAGGATCCCGGCTCCGAGGCCCGCCGCTCGCGCGACCGGTCCGTTCGCACCGTCGGCCCCGACGAGGTACGAGGCCCGAACGCGCGCCGATCCGACCCGAGCGGAGACCCCTGCGTCGTCGAGCTCGAGCTCTGCGACCGGCGTTCCGTCCCGGAAGTCGGCGCCTGCCCGAGCCGCCTGCTGGGCGAGGTGCAGGTCGAGGTGGCGACGCTGAGTCATCGCGACGAGCGGCGCAGCTGCGGTTCGGTCGAGCGTCGTCCGGTACGACGCGCGCAGCACCATGCGATCGACGACCCGCTCGACGACAGGCTCGACGTCGCACGGCACGTGACGTAGCGCGCGGCCGGTCAGCCCGCCGCCGCACGGCTTGTCGCGCGGAAAGCGCGCCTTGTCGACGAGCAGCACGCCGGCCCCGGCACGGGCAAGGTGCATCGCCGTGGCCGATCCCGCCGGACCGGCACCGACCACGAGCACGTCGACGCGCTCCACCAGGCGATTGTAGGAGCGCCCTAGCGCGGCGGACAGCGCTCGCTCGTCTCACAGCGGCGGAGCAACGAGACGCGCGGTGCAGCGGTCCGGCCGCCTGGACGCGTGACGCGCAAGAGCACCGAGGCCGCGTCGTCCGAGTAGCGGAGCTCCCGCATGGCCCGTTCCGGGTTCGCGCGATGGACGAGGACGTAGCGTCCGGCAGGAAGGTGCGTGACGTCGAGCTCCTGCCCGTGGAAGAAGGCGGGGTAGCGGTCGACGTAGCCGACCGACGTCCCCTCGAGGACGCGGCGCGCATCGGGCAGTCCCGCCCCGCAGTCACCGACGAAGCGCGGCGGGGCGGTACCGCGAATGCGCGGCGACGCACGCCCCCAGCGGTCGATGAGACAGAACCCGCTCTTGCGGTCGCGGACGACGAGCCCGAAGTCGGCGGCGCGACGGAGCTCGTAGCGCACGAACGACTGGAAATGCCAGTGGAAGTGCGGCGAGTGGAGCTCGTAGTGGAGCCGTCCGATGTCACGGACGATCCGGGTCGCTCGGCCGCGCCGCTCGACGATCTGGTCGGCGATCATCGGCCCACCCGCGCGACGGGCGCCACGGATCACGAGCGCGCCGAGACCGCGGTTCTCCGTCGACGAGGCAAAGCCGAGGCGGAAGGTCCGGCCGGACTGGACGACGCGGAGCTCCGACGGCGCGCGCTGGTCGAGGTCCGGGAGGCGCTCGTCCGGTCTCGCCATGAGCGCGCGACGCGTCTGTGCCCAGTCCGGGTCCGCGAGGCCGTCCGTCCCTTCGACCCGCCGTCCGGGCCGACCGTCTGCTCCACCCGCCCAGATGGACGTGCCACCAGCCGCGGCGCGGGCGAAGGCGATGCGGCCGCCACGGGGCGCCCAGTCGGGGCGTGAGTCCCGGCCCGGACCGCGCGTGAGCTTCCGCGTGGTTCCGTCCGAGAGGTCGAGCACCCAGATGTCCGAGTCACCGGCGGACTCCCGGGTGAACGCGACTCGCCGACCGCCCGGCGACCACGCGGGCGCCGAGGCTCGCCCCGGAGTCTCGGCGAGACGTTCCGGGACACCGCCCGTCGCGGCGACGACCCAGAGCTGGCGCCGGCCGCCGCGATTCGACGAGAACGCGATCTGCGAGCCATCTGGCGACCAGGCAGGCTCGGCGTCGTCGCCCGGGCCACGGACGAGCGGCCGCCGTCCGCCTCCGTCCGCCCTCGCGACGAGGAGGTCGGCCTCGCCCGGACTTCCGCTCTGCCACACCAGCTGGCGGCCGCCCGGAGCCCACGCGGGCCGGCGGTCCGCCCTTCGGCTGCGCGTCACGCGCCGCACCTCGCCGGTGCGCGCGTCGGCGACGTACACCTCGGCATTCCCGTCGCGCTGGGAGACGAATGCGATCCTGTTGCCGTCCGGCGCGACCGCTGGATCGGTGTCGCCCGGGTACAGGAAGGGGAGCTCGACGCTCCACTTCCCGTCGGCGAGCACGGCCCTGGTCGCGGTCGCGCCCGTCGCGACGAGCGCCGTGAGCGGGGGTTCCGGCCGTGCGCCCGCGGCACCTGCGAGGCCTCCGCCTCCGGGCAGGAACGAGGTCGCGAGCACGACCGCGAGCACGTATCCCGAACGCCGAGTCATAGGTCACGGCCCGCACGACGCCGTGGGAGCCGAGGCTACAATGGCGCGCCCGCGCAGGGATTCCCGAGTGGCCAAAGGGGGCGGGCTGTAAACCCGCTGGCTCAGCCTTCGGAGGTTCGAATCCTCCTCCCTGCATGTCCGTGGCGGAACCCGTGGTTCCCCCACGAGCCCCTCCTTCTGCGTCACTACTGACCAGCGACTGCCGGACCTCCGGAAAACGGGGGCTACACTCCGATCTCTTGCCCTCTTAGCTCAGTCGGTAGAGCACCTCCATGGTAAGGAGGGGGTCGACGGTTCGAGTCCGTCAGAGGGCTTCGCTGAATTACCTGCAAATCGGCATTTGGT
>DASUCI010000217.1:0-2557 GCA_035762825.1 Gaiellaceae bacterium
CTGGGCCTGAGGAGTCTCCCGACAGGGGGTGAGCCTGTGGTGTGGGGAGAGTAAACGATCCGTTAGACGTCCTTGCTCATTACCCCCCGTGAGGCCGCTCAAACCGGGCCGCTGCTAGCGTGGCACGCCATGGAATCGGGGTCGGAGCCCTCCGTCCGGGCGTCCGGCTTCGCAGCCTTCGTCACGGCAGCCGTCGCCGGCGGGCTCCTTCTCGGGTCGACCTTCGCCGGAGACGGATCGGACGTCGGCGGGGTCCTCCCGGTCGGCGGCGGGGCGGTCGCCGTGCTCGGCGTCACGCTCGTGCTCGTCGCCCTCGGCCGGCTCCCGGTGCCGCATGTCGGGCGCACGGGCGCCGTACTCGTCGGCGCACTGGTGGGGCTCACGCTCTGGATCGGGATCACGATGAGCTGGTCGATCGTCGGCGATCGCAGCTGGGACGCCTTCAACAAGGCGATCGCGTACTGCGCGTTCCTCGGAGTCGGAGTCGTCCTCGGCTCCGTCGGGAGGCAGATGGGCGCGCGGGTGGCTGCGTGGGTCCTCTCGGTCGTGCTGGGCGTGACGCTCGCGTGGGCGCTGCTCGCGAAGGCGGTCCCGTCACTCGATCCCGAAGGCGACCGCGTGGCGCGGCTGCGCGAGCCCGTCGGGTACTGGAACGCGCTCGCGCTGCTCGCGGACGTGGCGATCGTGCTCGGCCTCTGGCTCGCGAGCGAGCGCGGTCATCCGCGCACGGTGCGGATCCCGGGCGCGCTCCTCGTGTACGTCGCGACGCTCACCCTGCTCCTCACGCTCTCGCGCGCAGGGGTCGTCGTCGGCGTGGTCGTCCTCGCGTTGTGGCTTCTCGTCGGTCGGGAGCGCCTGGCGAGCGGACTGATCCTCGTCGCGGCGGCCGGACCGGCGGCGCTCGTCGGAGCGTGGGCGTTCACGCGCCCGGCGCTGACGGAGGACATGGCGTCGCGCTCGGACCGCGTCGCCGACGGCACCGTCTTCGGCGTGCTCGCCCTCGTCGGCGCTGGCGTCGTCGGGCTCGTCGTCGCGGTGGCGCTCGGCCGTTCGCTGGCCGAGACGACGCGCCGACGCGTCGCGCGGACGTTGGTCGCCGCGGCGCTCGTGCTCGCGCTCGGCGCGGGCGCCGCAGCGTCCGTCTCGGCGGCGGACGCCGTGACGTCGGGCCGCGAGTGCGCCGAGGTCGTCAACGACCCGAGCCGGCTCGGGTCGCTCGACCCGAATCTCCGGCTCTGCTGGTGGGAGGAGGCGCTCGACGTGTACGCCCACCACGGGCTCGAGGGGGCCGGCGCAGGGTCCTTCGAGGTCGCCCGGAAGCGCTTCCGGCACGACGCGCGCAACGTCGTGCAGCCGCACAGCGTGCCGCTGCAGCATCTCGCCGACGGCGGCGTCGTCGGGCTCGGGCTCTTCGTGCTCGTCGTCCTCGCGGGCGTCGCGGTGTGCACGTGTGCGCTTCGTCGCCTCTCGGGCCTGGAGCGGGCCGCAGCCGCCGCGCTCGTCGCCGCGCCGGCCGCGTACGCCGTTCACGCCCTCGTCGACTACAACTGGGACTTCCTCGCCGTGACGGCGCCGACCATGGTCGCGCTCGGCGCGCTTGCCGGAGCCGGGCGCGAGAGCGGCGCAGGTCGGCGACGGCCCCTGCTCGGTGTCGGCGTGGTGGTCGTCGCGGTCGCCGTCCTCGCATCGTTCACGTCACCCCGGCTTGCGGATCGCGCGGAGCGCAGCTCGACCCGCGAGCTCACGGTGGGAGACGTCTCGAGCGCGCGCGACCGGGCGTTGTGGGCGCGCGTGTTCAACCCGCTCGCCGTGGAGCCGTTCCTCGCGCTCGCGCGCGTCGCCGAGCGGCAGGGGCGCGTGCTGCGCGCCGAGCGTGAGTACATCCGCGCGATCGAGCTGCAGCCGGAGAACCCGGAGACCTGGTACACGGCCGGCATCTTCGAGTTCGAGGTGCGCGACAACATGTGTGCCGCGTACCGCTACCTCAACGAGGCGTATACGCGCGATCCGGCGGGAAATCAGTGGGTCGACGGGGGCCCGTTGGAGGTCGCCCTCGACGCCGTCAACGCGGGCGGCTGCGCCCTGGGCTCCTGACCGCCGCGAGAACGGCCTCGAGCGTGACCGGAGGTGCGAGCCCGTCCGGCAGGTCGTCGAACGCGAACCATCCGAGCTCGCTGACCTCCGCGGGGTCGACGCGCGCCGGCTGGTCGGTCACGAGGGTGGCGGTGTAGTAGGCGACGTTGATCACACCCGCGTCCGGTTCGAGCGGATCGTCGGCGTAGACGTCCACCCAGGTTCCGACGTAGTCCCCGATCTCGACGTGGAGCCCCGTCTCCTCGAGCACCTCGCGCGTGACGGTCTCGGCTGGGTGCTCTCCGAACTCGCAGAATCCTCCGGGCGAGCACCACAGCTCATGCCAGGGAGCGTGTGCCCGCCGGCAGAGCAGCACCCGTCCCTCGCGCACGACGATCCCGTTCGCGCACGGCCAGGGGTTGCGCCAGTGGCTCGTTCCGCAGCGCGTGCAGGTCACCGGCGGGCCTGACGGCAGCTCCGCTCC
>DASUCI010000218.1:0-4059 GCA_035762825.1 Gaiellaceae bacterium
CGGGCGAGCCACGTCAGGAACGGGAGGTCGTAGCGGCGGAAGTTGTACGGGACACCACGGCTCAGATACGGACGGCCGAGGCGAGCAGTCTTCGTCTGCCAGTGCGCGTACCAGGAATCGCCGATCCCGTTCCCGTCCTCGTCGCGCAGGTTGTACGCCTGCCATGTCAGAGTCGGCATGACGACGGCGACTCGGTGTGCGCCGAGCCGTCGCGGACCGACCACGAAGGGGGCGAAGCCGACCCTCCCGTCGGCGGCGCGCAGACGGGCGAAGTAGAGGCCGCTCGGCCACTCGCCGATCCGCACGTCGACGGTGCGGCGTCCCGAGCTGGCCCCGATCGAGCGTCTGGGCGATACGGGGACGCCGTTCATCGTCACGTCGCTTCGTGTGACGAGGCGCTCTGGCCCCGAGCGCAGGATCTGCAGGCGGATACCTCGTCCCGCGTTCGAGATCACGAGCCGCGCGGTGGCCCCTGGCGCGTAGCTCTCCCGCGTGAAGGCGGCCTCCACCGAGGGTGTCAGCTCCGCGGTCGTCGGCGCTCTCCCGTCGAGAGGGCGACCGCCGCCCGGCGGGAGCAGCACGGCACCTGCGGAAGCGGCCAGGACGAGCGCGACGTTCGTGGAGCGAGCCATTTCGCGACTCACGATCCGGGCGTGCGCTCAAGAGACGCTCAAGCGATTCGGCGGGCCGGCGAGCCGGGCGACGGCGGCTACGCTGCGGCCGATGCGGCCGTTCAATGCTTCCGATCTCTACGCGCCCATGGGCGACCAACCGCGCGCGATCGGAGAGATCGCGGAGTCCGTTGCTGCGGGGAACCGCTTCCAGACGATCCTCGGCGCGACCGGAACGGGCAAGACGGCGACGATGGCGTGGACGATCGAGCAGCTCCAGCGCCCGGCACTCGTCATCGCACACAACAAGACGCTCGCGGCGCAGCTGTGCAACGAGTTCCGCGAGTTCTTCCCCGACAACGCGGTCGAGTACTTCGTCTCGTACTACGACTACTTCCAGCCCGAGGCCTACATCCCGCAGGCGGACCTCTACATCGAGAAGGACTCGTCCCGGAACGACGACATCGCGCGGCTTCGGCTCTCGGCCACGTCCTCGCTGCTCACGCGACGCGACGTCGTCGTCATCGCCTCGGTGTCCTGCATCTACGGCCTCGGCTCGCCGGAGGAGTGGCGCGAGCGCGTGCTCATCCTCGACGTGGGGGAGACGCAGGATCGCGACGAGGTGCTGCGGAAGCTCATCGAGAGCCAGTACGTGCGCAACGACACCGTGCTCGGGCGCGGCCGCTTCCGCGTGAAGGGCGACATCGTCGAGATCCAGCCGGCGAACGTCGAGACGGCGTACCGCGTCTCCTTCTTCGGAGACGAGGTGGAGCAGATCACCCACTTCGACCCGCTCACGGGCGAGGTCTACTCCCACCTCGACAACCTGGTCATCTGGCCGGCGACGGAGTACGTCACCTCGCGCCCGACCGTCGAGCGCGCGATCGACGACCTGCGAGCCGAGCTCGAGCAGCAGGTCGCGAGGTTCGAGCACGAGGGCCGCATGCTCGAGGCGCACCGGATCCGCCAGCGCACCGAGTACGACCTCGAGATGCTCAAGGAGCTCGGCTTCTGCAACGGCATCGAGAACTACTCGCGGGCGCTCGAGGGCCGGCCCGTCGGCTCGCACCCGTTCACGCTCATCGACTACTTCCCGGACGACTTCGTCTGCTTCGTCGACGAGTCGCACCAGACGGTGCCGCAGCTCGGCGGCATGTATGAAGGCGATCGCTCCCGCAAGCAGACGCTCATCGACTTCGGCTTCCGGCTCCCGTCGGCGCTCGACAATCGCCCGCTCCGGTTCGACGAGTTCCTCGGCAAGGTGAACCAGCTCGTGTTCGTGTCGGCGACGCCCGGCCCGTTCGAGCTCTCGCGCTCGAAGGTGATCGCCGAGCAGCTGATCAGGCCGACAGGCATCGTCGACCCCGAGGTCGAGCTGCGACCGACGCGGAACCAGATCGACGACCTGCTGAACGAGATCCGCCACCGCGAGGAGGCAGGCGAGCGCGTCCTCGTCACCACGCTGACGAAGAAGATGGCCGAGGACCTGACCGACTACCTGCTCGAGGCGGGCGTGCGGGCGCGCTACCTGCACTCCGAGATCGACACGCTCGACCGGATCGCCATCATCCGCGAGCTCCGCCTCGGCGAGTTCGACGTGCTGGTCGGCGTCAACCTCCTGCGCGAGGGCCTTGACCTCCCCGAGGTGTCGCTCGTCGCGGTGCTCGATGCCGACAAGGAAGGCTTCCTGCGCGGCAAGACCGCGCTCATCCAGACGACCGGCCGTGCGGCGCGCAACACGGCGGGCAAGGTGCTCCTGTACGCGGACAAGCGCACCGAGGCGATCGTCGGCGCGATGGACGAGACCTCGCGGCGCCGCGCAGTCCAGGTCGCGTACAACGAGGAGCACGGGATCACGCCGGAGACGATCGTGAAGGGCGTGTCCGACATCTCCGAGCTCCTGTCGCTCGAGTCCCCGCACGTTCCCACGTCGCGCCGCCGTCGCGGGAAGGCGGAGGTAGAGGGCATGTCACGCGAGGAGCTCGACAAGCTCGTCATCACCCTCGAGGAAGAGATGTATCTCGCGGCTGAGGAGCTGCGGTTCGAGTATGCCGCGAAGCTGCGAGACGAGATCAAGGAGCTGCGGCGCGAGCTGACCGCGCTCGCCGAGACACGATAGGAGACCACCATGTGCCGGAACATCAAGACCCTCCACAACTTCGAGCCGACCGCGACGGACGACGAGGTCCACGCTGCCGCGCTGCAGTACGTGCGGAAGGTGAGCGGCTCGACGAAGCCGTCGAAGGCCAACGAAGCCGCCTTCGAACGCGCCGTGGACGAGATCGCCCACGTGACGCGGCACCTGCTCGCGGAGCTGGTGACGACGGCGCCGCCGCGCGATCGCGAGGTCGAAGCGGCCCGCGCTCGCGCTCGCGCCGAGAAGCGGTTCGGCGTAGCGGCGGCCTAGTCGCGCGTCGCGCGGGCTTGCCGAACGGCAGATTCCTGCCGATAAGCGAGCCGTGGCGAGTCGATCGATTCCGCTGCTGGCCGCCGCTGCGTTCGCGGCGATCGTGCCGCCAGCGCTGCTCCACTTCTGGGGCCGGGAGAAGGTCCTCGTCGACGGCTGGATCCACTTCTCCGGGGTCGCGGTGGGCGCCGGGCTGGCGACGCTCTCCGCCGTGGTGCTCACGATCGTGGGCGCGCGGCAGCGTGACGGGTATGCCGTGCTCGTCGGGTGCGCCTTCTCGGTGATGGCGGCGCTGCTCCTCCTGCACGGCCTCGCGACGCCCGGGATCCTCGTGGACGGGTACGGCGTCTCCGCGTTCACGGGCGGGGCGACGCTTCCGATCGGCGGCGCCATCCTCGCTCTCGGCGCGCTCTCGGCGCTCCGCCGCCCTGCTGCCGTGCGTCCGCTGCTCTGGTTGCTCGGCGCAGGAGTCGTCTTCATCCTCGCGCTCGGGATCGCCGCAATGGTCGAGCCGGGGCTCGTCCCGGCAGTGCCGGAGCCGCGGAGCACCGCAGCGTTGATCGTTCTCGCCGCCGGTCTCGCGTTCTACGCGATTCTCTTCTGGCGGGCGCTTCGCACCTACCGCCTGACGCGGCGTGGCGCCGATCTCGTCGTCGCTGTCGGGATCGTGTGGCTCGCCGCCGCGCTCCCTGCTGCCCTGCTCCTGAGCTTCCGTGACCTGGGCTGGTGGCTCGGGCACGCGTTCGAGGTCGTGGGGATCGCGGCAGTGGGCTTCACCGTCGCGCACGACCTTCGCCGCGGCGCGGCGCGCTCGCGGCCGCTGCTCGGCGACCTCGGCGGCGCCGACCTCGTCGTCGAGGCGGAGGACTTTCTCGGCTCGCACATCCGCGCGCTCCTCGCCGAGCTCGCGGAGAAGGACGCGTACACCGAGGAGCACACGCGGCGAGTCGCACTGCGCGCCGCGCAGGTCGGCGACGAGCTCGGCCTGTCTCCCGGCCGGCTGCGCGATCTCGCCATTGGCGGCCTTCTGCACGACATCGG
>DASUCI010000219.1:0-8754 GCA_035762825.1 Gaiellaceae bacterium
ATCACCTCGACTGCATGAGAAAGTGCGTGCGGACACGAGCATCGAGGGAAGACGAATGGACGGAGCGACCGGGGCAGGCACCCCAGAGCTCGAGGTACGCCTCCTCGGCCCCATCGAGGTCGAACGAGCGGGAATGCCCGTCGCGCTCGGAGGGCCGAAGCCGCGCGCGCTCCTCGCAGCGCTCGCGCTCGAGACCGGTCGCGTCGTCTCGGTCGATCGCCTGGTGGAGGCGCTCTGGCCGGGCGACCCGCCGGAGACGGCAGCGCACGCGGTGCAGGTCTACGTCTCGCAGCTCCGGAAGGCGCTCGGGTCGGTGCTCACGACCCGCGTGCCCGGGTACGTGCTCGAGCTCGCGCCAGAACACGTCGACGTCCACCGGTTCACGCGACTGGCGCAGGAGGGGCGCGCTGCGCTCGCAGGAGGCGATCCGGTCGCTGCCGAGGGCGCGATGCGCGAGGCGCTCGGTCTCTGGCGCGGGCCGGCGCTCGCGGACTTCCTGTACGAGCCGTTCGCGCAGACCGAGATCGCCCGCCTCGAGGAGCTCCGCACCGTCGTCCTGGAGGAGCGCATCGAGGCCGACCTCGCTCTCGGCCGGCACGCCGAGCTCGTCTCCGAGCTCGAGGCGCTCGTGCAGGCGCAACCGCTGCGTGAGCGACCGCGCGCACAGCTCATGCTCGCGCTCTACCGCTCCGGGCGCCAGGCCGACGCCCTCGCCGCGTACCGCGCAACGCGGGAGACGCTCGTCGGCGAGCTCGGCATCGACCCCGGCCCTGAGCTCCGCGAGCTCGAGGCGGCGATCCTCCGCCAGGACGAGTCGCTGTCCATCGGCGACGCCGCCGTGGCCAAGCCTGCCATGCAGTTCCGCCGTCTCGCGGCGATCCTGTTCTGCGACGTCGTCGAGTCGATGGGGATCGCAGAGAGCGTCGACGCGGAGGCGCTGGGCGAGATCCAGCTCCGCTACTTCGAGACGGTCTCCGCGGCGCTCAGGCGGCACGGTGGCACGGTGGAGAAGTACGCGGGCGACGCGGTCATGGCGGCGTTCGGAGTCCCGGTCACGCTCGAGGACTACGCTCTCCGCGCCGCACGCGCGGCGTTCGACATCCGGATCGGCCTCGCGGCGCTCAACGCCGAGCTGAGACGGCGGCACGACGTCGAGCTCGACGTGCGGATCGGGATCGCCGCCGGAGAGGTCGTGGCATCCTCGACCGAGTCGCGCCAGCGCTTCGTCGCCGGCGACGCGGTCGGTGTCGCCGCCCGGCTTCAGCAAGCCGCCGACGCGGGAGAGATCGTCGTCGGCGAGATCGTCGCCCGTCTGATCGACCACGCGGCTCGCCTGGAGCCGCTCGGGGATCTCGAAGTGAAGAGCCGCAAGGCGCCGATCGCGATGTTCCGACTCGTCGAACTGACGGCGGCCGCACCGACCGTCGCGCGACGGTTGGACGGCCGGCTCGTCGGGCGCAAGCGTGAGCTCGCCGCCTTGCGGAGGTCGTTGAAGCACGCCGTCGACTCCGGCTCGACGCGGGTGGCCCTCGTCGTCGCTGCTCCGGGCGCAGGCAAGTCGCGGCTCGCGGCAGAGTTCACGCGACGTGCGAAGGGCGTCTCGACGCTGTGGGGGCGCTGCCTCTCGTACGGCGACGGCATCACCTACTGGCCATTGCGCGAGATCCTCGCCGGAGCGGAGGAGAGCGACGAGCGCTCTGCCGTGCTCGGCGCGCTCGAGGGGGAGACACCGCCGCCCGCACCCGAGATCGCGTGGCTCTTCCGGCGGTTCTGCGAGGCGAGCGCGCGCGAGAAGCCGCTCGTCCTCGTTTTCGACGACGTGCACTGGGCGGAGCCGACGTTCCTCGAGCTTGTCGATCATGTCGCCGACAAAGGGGAAGGGCGGATCCTCGTGCTCTGCCTGGCTCGCGAGGAGCTCGAGGAGACGCGGCCGGAGTTCCTGGCCGGGCGCGCGAACGTGGATCGCATCGATCCGGGCGCGCTATCGGCGGAGGACATCCAGACGCTCGTCGACGAGCTCGGAGGCGACGTCCTCGAGTCCGATCAGCGCACGCGAGTCGTCGAGGCTGCTGAGGGCAACCCGCTCTTCCTCGAGCAGCTACTTGCGCTCGCGCTGGAAGGCGGGCTCGGCGCGGACCGTCTGCCGGAGACGATCCAGGCGCTGCTCGCAGCGCGCCTCGACCGCCTTGGTCCGGGCGAGCGCGCAGTGCTCGAACGGGGCGCAGTCGTCGGGAAGGAGTTCTCCGCGGCAGACGTCCTCGCGCTGCTCGATCCGGAGGCGGTGCCCACCGTCGACGCGCATCTCGAGACGCTCGTCGGCCGCGGGTTCTTGCGGCAGCGAGGCGAGGGCGCTTTCGGCTTCCGGCACGTGCTCGTGCAGGACGCGGTCTATCGCGCCGCCCCGAAGCGACTCCGCGCCGAGCTGCACGAGCGCTACGCCGACCGGCTTGACACGGTGTCGCCGGAGCTCCCCGACCTCGACGAGTTCGTCGGCTACCACCTCGAGCAGGCGTATCGGTTGCGGACGGAGCTCGGCGAGTCGGATCGGCGTGCCCGGCAGCTGGCAGACGAAGCCGGCCACCGGCTCGCGGTCGCAGGCGTGCGCGCGTACAAACGAGGTGACCACCCGGCGATCGCCGCTCTGCTCGGAAGGTCTACGTCACTCCTGGCTGATGACGACCCCATGCGTCGCGAACTCCTCTGCAACCTTGGGATCGCTCGCGCGGGATCCGGGGACGGGACCGTCGCTCGGTCGCTGCTCGAAGAGGCTCTTGAGCAATCCATCGATGCCCACGATGTGCGTATTGCTGCGTGGGCTCGCGTCGAGCTCGAGTACCTCCGCCTCCGAACCGAGCCCGGCCGCACCGGCGACGAGCTCGTCGCAGCGACCGCCGAAGCGATTTCAATCGGCGAGGCCAATGACGATCAGCGCTTGTTGGGACGCAGCTGGCTGATCGACGCGTGGTTCCGCGGCGGTCGTCGTTGTGATCACCGGGCGTGGGCGGACGGCGCGCTCCGGTCGCTAGAGCATTACAAGGCGCTCGGCTGGGGTACCTCTGCGTCCTTGGGTGAGCTTGCAGCTGCGATGTACTGGGGACCGACGCCAGTGGAGCATGCCATCGTGCGGTGTGAAGAACTCCTTCGCGGGGAAGCTCCGGATCGCGCGACCGGGGCGTATGTCAGTACGTTCCTTGGCGGTCTGGCGGCCCAGCAAGGTGACTTCGTGCGAGCTCGCAGTCTCGTCGGAGCAGCCGAGGCGACCCTGGACGATCTGGGAATGGGGACATCTGTCACGACGTACTGCGCGCCCGTCCTCGCCGAGATCGAGTACTTGGCGGGCCAGCCACCGCAGGCTATCCGCGTCCTCGAACCCCTCTGCGTGTACCTGGAAGCGCGCGGGCAGTACAGCCGTCTTGCAAGCGTCGCGAGCGAGCTGGCGGATGCGCTGGTTGCCGTAGACGCCCTCGACGATGCTGATCATTGGACGGCGATTGCTGAGCAACACATTGCATCCGACGATCTTCACGCCCTGATGCGCTGGTGCACGGCCCGGGCAGCGCTGCTTACGCGCCGCGGCATGCTCACCGCTGCGGAAGATGTCGCCCGAGAGGCCGTACAGGTCGCTGAGTCGACCGACGACCTGAATCGCCACGCACGCGCAAAAATGGAGCTCGGCCGGGCGCTACGCGCAGCTGGGCGAAGCGATGAGTCTGGCGAAGCACTTCGGCGCGCTTTCGAGCTCTACAGCCAGAAGGGAAACGTCGTTGGTGCCGCAGAAGTCCGAGCGGCGATGGACCACCACGCAGTGGTCTGAGCTACAGGGCTCACCTCACAGCGAGCCTGTGCTGTTCCCTAGAGCAGAAGAGCTCGAGCCTTCATGAGTCACCTCCTCTCTGACGGGCGATGGCCGACGCCAACACACACACACACACATCTCAAGCAAGGGCGAGGCCCGCCAATGGCGGGCCTCGATCCGGCTAGTGCGCGGGGCTAGCTGGTGCCCGGCCCGCCGCCGTCGGCATATGCGACGAGCGGTGCCGCCAGCGCGAGCAGTCCGACCGCAAGCACGACGAGCGCGCGGTGCAGTGACTTGACCTGGCGCATGGTTCCCTCCTCTCGCGTGATCGACTTCCTGCCGATCACGCTCGGGGAGGGCGCTAATCACGCGACCACAATTCGCACACCGTTCGCTAACAGACTCGGTTCGGATGGGAGAAAAAGCCGGCACGTCGAATACTCCCGGACTTCCGGGGCGATTTTGGAATCGAGATCTCCTCGCGAGATCGCCCGAGTGTCGCCTAAGCGCTCTGTGGCTCGGACTGAGCAGACCTGACTGCGGCACTCGGGGCAGGCTCTGGGCGCCATATCGGCTCGCAGCGCTCCGCGCGGAACGCGTCGACTGCGGCGAGGTACCTCATGACCTCGCAGATGAGCGCTTCGGCGTCGATGTGGGCCTGGATCTGCATGCCAAGAGGCTGGCAGCGATCTCTCAAGAACCGCTCAAGCGATAGCTCTGAAGCTTCGCGGCCAGACCGCTCACGCCGTCGCTTCCGCTCACCCGGACGCGACGAAGCTCATACGGGTGAGCAGGCCGCGCAAGGCCGTCGACGGTGGTCGTCGCTCCGAGGTACCCGGCTCGCCGAACCGCGCGGATCACGCGCGCGTCGTACCGTCCGGCCGGGTAGCAGAAGAAGTCGACCGGGACGCCGAACTTCGCCCGCAGGACGGCTCGCGAGCGCGACACTTCGTGCGTCAGAGCGCGGGCGTCGAGACCCGGGAGGTCAGGATGCGTGAGCGTGTGGGAGGCGAGCTCCCATCCGTCCGCGAGGAGCTGCCGAACCTTGTACTGGCTGAGCCCTCCGGAGACGTGCAGGTTCTTGACCGTCAGGTTGAGCACGCCGGGCCACGACCGCCGCCGCAGGTGTGGCCAGGCGGCCTCGGCGACGCTCCGGTAGCCGTCGTCGAACGAGATGACGACAGGCTTCGGAGGCAGCGCGCCTCCGCGGTGCCAGTGGTTCCAGACCTGTCGCTGCGTGACCGCGCGGTAGCCGTGTCGGGCGAGCCAGCGCATTTGGCCGGCGAAGTCGCGCTCGCTGACGTACAGCTCCGGGTACGGAGCGTCGCCGCGCGGATCGGCGATCACGTGGTACATGAGGATCGGAACGGGCGTGCCCGAGGGCTTGGCGGCGGTGGCCGAGAGTCCGGACGACACGAAGGCGAGGGCGGCGAGCACGGCCGCGGCTGAGGCGAAGCGATGGGTCGTCGTCATGACCGGCACGGTCGGAGGGCGCTCCAACCGGCTGAGAACCGGTCACCAACAGCTGGCTAACCACGCTTTGAGCGGGCGTTGAGCGCATTCGAGTGATCTGTGGCCCGGACGCTGGACACGACGCAGCGCGGCGTTCTAAGGTCGTCCGTGACGCTCGAATTCCGGATACTCGGCCCGCTCGAGGTCTCCGACGAGACCGGGCACGTCGCGCTCGGCGGTCCCAAGCAGCGCGGGCTGCTTGCGATCCTCGTGCTCGACGCCGGGCGCGTCGTACCGACGGACCGCCTCGTCGACCTCCTCTGGGGCGAGGAGGCCCCGAAGACGGCGACGGCGTCGCTTCAAAATGCGGTCGGCCGGCTGCGCCGAGTGCTCGGAGGTGACGTCCTCGAGACACGCGCGCCGGGGTACATGCTCAACGCGGCGCCCGAGCAGATCGACGCGCGCCGGTTCGAGCGCGCGCTCGCGGACGCTCGTCGGCTCCCGGCCGAGGAACGACGGGCGAGCCTGGCGTCGGCGCTCACGCTCTGGCGCGGTCCGGCGCTCGCCGAGTTCGCGTTCGACGACTTCGCGCAGGCCGAGATCCGCCGACTCGAGGAGTTGCGTCTCGTCGTCGTCGGCGAACGGATCGACGCCGAGCTCGAGCTCGGGTTGCACGGCGACGTGATCGGGGAGCTCGAAGCGCTCGTGCGCGAGCACCCGCTGCGCGAGACGTTCTGCAGGCAGCGCATGCTCGCGCTCTACCGAGCGGGCCGCCAGGCGGAGGCTCTCGAGGTGTACCAGGATGCACGCGCCCGCTTCATCGACGAGCTCGGGATCGAGCCAGGCCCGGAGCTGCGGCAGCTCCAGGCGGAGATCCTTCGCCAGGAGGCGGGGCTCGCGGCCCCCGGTGTGTCGACGGCCACGGACGAGGAGGGCGAGATCGTCAAGGCGCTGCTCGCCGGCCGGGTCGTGCCGGTGATCGGCCTCGACGGCTCAGGGGACCTCGCCGAGCATCTCGCGAAGGCATTCTCGGTCCCTGACGACCGGCCGGTCGACCTCGCTCGCGTGTCCCAGTACGTGGCGACGATGCAGGGGTCGGGGCCACTCTACGACGAGCTGCACTCGCGCTTCGAGGCCGCGGTCGAGCCAGGCCCGCTGCACCGCTTCCTCGCCCGGCTGCCCGCGCTCTTGCGCGAGCGCGGCGCGCCCCACCAGCTCATCGTGACAACGAACTACGACCTCGCCCTCGAGCGCGCGTTCGAGGAGGCGGGCGAGGAGCTCGACATCGTCGCGTACGTCGCGGCCGGGACGCATCGCGGTCGGTTCTGGCACCGCGCGCCGGGTCAGCCGCCGCGGCCGATCGACGTTCCGAACACGTATGCGACGGAGCTGAGCCTCGACCGCCGCACGATCCTCCTGAAGCTCCACGGCGCCGTCGATCCACTTCCGGAGCGTGAGTGGGAGAGCTTCGTGATCACCGAGGACGACTACATCGACTACCTCGGCCGTTCGGAGCTGACGGCGGTCGTTCCGGTGGCGCTCGCTGCCCGCCTTCGCCGGAGCCACTTCCTCTTCCTCGGCTACGAGATGGCCGACTGGAACCTCCGGCTCATCCTCAATCGGATCTGGGGTGAGCGGCCGGTTGCGTACAGGTCCTGGTCGGTTCAGCCGTCTCCGAGCCCGCTCGCGCAGGCGTTCTGGCGGCGCTTCGACGTCTCGGCGCTCGACGTGGATCCGCAGTCGTACGTCGAGCTGCTCGAGCGGCGGCTGGTCGCTGCGTGAGCGCGCGGCCGGAGTCGCCGTACAAGGGGCTCAACGCCTTCGAGGACACGAAGCTCGATGCGCTCCTGTTCTTCGGGCGCGAGCGCGAGACCGAGATCGTCGTCGCAAACCTGATCGCATCGCGCCTGACGGTGCTGTACGGCCCGAGCGGCGTGGGCAAGTCCTCACTTCTGCGCGCCGCGGTCGCACGCTCGCTCCGCGCGCTGCCGGAGGAGCCGGTCGTCGTCGTCTTCTCGAGCTGGAGCGAGGATCCGAACGCGGCGCTCGCGGAGGCGGTCGCGGAGGTCTCGGGGCTCGAGACGAACGCGTCCGTCGTTGCCGCGCTCGAGGAGGCGCAGTCGGGACGCGATGTCTACCTCGTCCTCGACCAAGCCGAGGAGTACTTCCTCTACCACGCCGACGACAGCGGGCCTGGATCCTTCGCAGAGGCGCTTCCCGCCGTGCTCGCCACTTTGCCGCGCGTGAACATCCTCGTCTCCCTGCGAGAGGACTCACTCGCGAAGCTCGACCGCTTCGCCGGCCGCGTTCCCAGCCTCTTCGGGAACACACTGCGTCTCGATCGCCTGGACCGCAACGCGGCGAGAGCAGCAGTGCTGCGGCCCGCCGAACGCTATGCGGAGCTGACCGGCGAGACGGTGATCGTCGAGCCTGCCCTCGTCGAGCGCGTCCTCGACGAGGTGGGCGCCGGCCAGATCGAGCCGGCGCTCGGCGGGCTCGGGGCGGTCGAAGGCGCGGAGAACGGAGCCCGGATTGAGGCGCCGTATCTCCAGCTCGTCATGCAGCGTCTGTGGGACGAGGAGCACGCAGCCGGAGCGACGACCCTGCGGGCGGCGACTGTCGACAGGCTCGGCGGTGCCCAGCACATCGTCGAGGAGCACCTCGAGGGTGCGATGGCCATGCTCACCGCCGAGCAGAAGGACGTCGCGGCGCGGATCTTCAACCATCTGGTGACGCCCTCGGGGACGAAGATCGCCCACGAGGTCCCCGATCTCGCGGACTTCGGCCACGTCTCAGAGGCGGAGCTGGCGCCGCTGCTGTCGACGCTCTCCGGACGACGGATCCTCCGTTCGGTCGACGAGGGCGACGTGACGCGCTTCGAGATCTTCCACGACGTCCTCGCGCAGCCGGTCCTCGCATGGCGGGCCGAGCACGAGGCGGACCGGGAGCTGGACATGCAGAAGGCCGCGTCCGATCGTCGTCATCGACGCCTGCTCGGCCTCGTTGCAGCCTTCGCTGTCTTGCTGGTCGCGATGGGTGGCGTGACGCTCTATGCGCTCACGCAGCGCTCGGAAGCGCGTGAGCACGCACGAGTGGCGAAGGCGAACGGGCTCGTCGTGAGCGCAGACGCGGAGCGGGAGCGCGATCCCGAGCTGAGCCTCATGCTCGCGCTGGAGGCGGCGCGAAGAGTCTCCGGCGAGCGGGCCGAGCGATCGCTCCAGCGAGCGCTGCTCGCGTCGAGAGTACGGGGCGTCGTCGACATCGGCGCCCCGCTGCTCGACGCCGTCCCGCGCGGAGACGTGATCCTGGCAGTGACCGAAGAGGGTGCACTTGTCGTGACCACTGCAGACGGCGACGTCGTCGACACGATCCCGACCGGTGTCGCGGCGACGGATGCGTCCTTCGCCTCCGACGGATCCGTGCTCGTCACCGGCCGCGACGGGCGCGTTCGGATCGTCCGTCGCGACGGCGGGGCCGACGCCATCCCGGGCGTGACGGACGCGCTC
>DASUCI010000220.1:0-2198 GCA_035762825.1 Gaiellaceae bacterium
CGGCCCGTCGGCCACGAGCGCCTCGTCGTCACGCACGCGAACCGTCGTGGCGTTGCGCGTGTGGGCGAGCTCGTTCCCGCCGGCCAGGACTCCCGCGGCCTCGGCGTCTCGGCCGAACGCGCGGTACTGCTCGTACGCGGCTGCCATGTCCTCCTCCGAGGAGCTCGCCCAGACCTCCTCGTCCCCGTAGATCAGCGCCATGTACTGCACGTTGCCTCCTTCTCGTCGCTTGCACCCGTACGACGAACGCGTCGGAGCGTTCTCGACACTACGCCAGCATGCGCTGCAGGAGCAGGTGGGCGCCCGCCTTGTCGAGCGGCTCGTTGAGATTCCCGCACTTGGGGCTCTGCACGCACGAGGGGCAGCCGGCTGCGCAGGGGCAGCGCTCGAGCAGGCGGGCGGTGTCCTCGACCCAGTCGCGGAATCGCTCGAAGCCCCGCTCGGTGATCCCGACACCGCCGGAGTGCCCGTCGTAGACGAAGATCGTCGGGCGGCCGGTCTGGTAATGCAGGTTCGTCGAGAGACCGCCGATGTCCCAGCGGTCGCACATGGCCCAGAGCGGCAGCAGCGCGATCAGGCTGTGCTCGGCCGCGTGCAGTGCTCCGAGGAGCCTCGGCATCTGCTCCAGCCCCTCGAGGTGCTCCGGCTCCGGGCAGAACCAGATCGCCTCCGTCTCGAAGGTCGTCTCGGGCATGAGCATCGGGATCACGTCGATGGTCGCGCCGTCGCGCACCGCCTTTCGCGCGTACGCGATGACCTGCTCGGTCACGGAGACCTGCCCGAAGTGCAGCTCGACGCCGAGCCGGTGGTCGGCGCGCTCGGAGCGCTCGATGGTGGTCTCCGACTCCTTCTTCACCTGCGTGTACCAGTCGACGCGGGCCGGAGAGACGACGGCCACGCGGTCCTCGAGCAAGAGCGACTCGACGAGGTACTGCTCGCCGAGATGGAGATAGACCGCCCCCTCGTGCACGGTCGAGTACGCGCGGTCGCGCTCGACGAGCCCGAGGAGGGAGCCGGTCTCGCCGTCGACGACGGTGAACGCCTCCGCGTCGCCGGAGCGGAGCGAGATCCGTGCGGCCGGATAGTCGCGGCCCTTCCAGACGTACCCCGCAGGTGTGTGCTCGAGCTCCGGGAGCTCGGCCGCGCGCCTGAGCGCCTCCCGCCCGAGCGTCTCTGCGTCCCCGTCGTCGATCGGCGCCTCGAATGCCGCGGACAGCACGTGCGGGTCGAGGATCCGTGGGTTCGCATAGTCGAGGATCGCCGCCTCGACCCTGCGCGAGAGCAGCGCGTCGGGCTCGCGTGCGAAGAACTGGTCGAGGGCGTCCTCGCTGCAGACGAGGATCGCCAGACCGCGGTCGCGGCGCCCCGCGCGACCCCACTGCTGCCGGAGCGACGCGACGGTTCCGGGGAAGCCGACCGAGATCGCGCAGTCGAGCAGCCCGATGTCGATCCCCAGCTCGAGCGCGTCGGTCGCGGTCACGCCGAGGAGCTCACCCTCGACGAGCCGCCGCTCGATGTCGCGGCGCTGCTCGGGCGTGTAGCCGGCGCGGTACGGCGTAAGCCGGCTCGCCGTCGCCGTATCGACGCGCTCGGACGCGAAGCGGTGGATGAGCTCGGCGGCTTTGCGGCTCTTCGCGAAGCAGATCGTCCGCAACCCCCGCGACGTGAGCTGGGAGAGGAGACGCGCCGCGTCGCCGAGGGGGCTCGCGCGCAGGCCGAGCTCGGCGTCGAGGAGCGGCGGGTTCCAGATGACGACTTCGCGCTCGGCTCGCGCCGACGTGTCGCTGTCGACCACCGTGGCGGGCTCGCCGGTCAGCTCCAGTGCGAGCTCCCCGGCATTGGCGATCGTCGCCGAGGCGAGGAGAAACTGCGGCTCGGCGTCGTAGACCTGCGCGAGCCGCCGCAGGCGCCGCAGGACGTTGGCGACGTGCGAGCCGAATACGCCCCGGTACACGTGCGCCTCGTCGACGACGACGTAGCGGAGGTTCGCGAGCACGTCACCCCAGCGGTCGTGGTGGGGGAGGACGCCGACGTGGAGCATGTCCGGGTTCGTCAGCACGAGGTTCGACCACTTGCGGATCTGCCAGCGGCGCTCGCTCGCCGTGTCGCCGTCGTAGATCGCGGGCCGCAGCCCCTTCAGGTGAAGCTCCGAGAGCGAGCGGGCCTGATCCTGCGAGAGCGCCTTCGTCGGATAGAGG
>DASUCI010000221.1:0-3500 GCA_035762825.1 Gaiellaceae bacterium
CTCCCGTAGGACTTGCGGAGGTCGGAGACGACGATCGCCGGTGCCACGGCCCGAGACGATATTCGGCGCCGTGTCGCTGGGTAGGGTGGCCGTCGTGCCGACGCTGCGCTACGTGGTCGTCGACGTGTTCACGGACGGAGCTCTGGCGGGCAATCAGCTCGCGGTCTTCACGGACGCACGCGAGGCGGACGCCGAGCTGATGCAGGCACTGACCAGGGAGATCGGCTTCTCGGAGACGACGTTCCTGCTTCCTGCCGAGGCAGGGGGCCACGCCCGGGTTCGCATCTTCAACCCGCGCGAGGAGATGGCCTTCGCCGGGCATCCGATCCTCGGCTCCGCCTGGGTGCTCGCGCAGCCGCTCCAGCGAGACGTGATCGAGCTCGAGACCGGGATGGGGATCGTTCCCGTCGAGTTCGACCGTGACGGGTCGGGAGCTCTCGTCTTCGGCCGGATGCAGCAGCCGGTGCCGACGATCCGCACGGTCGACGAGGTCGACGTGCTGTTCGAGGCGTTGGGGATCGGCGGCTCGGAGCTGCCTGTCGAGCTCTACGACAACGGCGCGACTCACATCGTCGTGACGCTCGGGAGCGCCGAAGCGGTGGCCGCGCTCTCGCCCGATCTCTCGGCGATAGCGGGGTTCGACGTCACGGGCGTGAACTGCATCGCGGCTCTCGACGGACGCTGGAAGAACCGCATGTTCTGGCCGCTCGGCGAGGATGCGGCGACCGGCTCGGCTGCAGGGCCGATCGCGTGCCACCTGGCTCGCCATGGGCTCGTGGGGTGGGGCGACTGGATCGAGATCTCGCAAGGTGTCGAGATCGGCCGCCCGTCGACGCTCTTCGCGCGCGCCGACGGCGCCGGTGGAGAGATCGTGCGGGTGTTCTGCGGCGGCCGTGCCGTGGTCGTCGCGCGCGGCGAGTTCAGGCTCTAGAACGCCTCGGGCGACGTGAGGAGGGCCGACACCGTTGCGGCCGCGGCCCGCGCAGCCTCGACGGGCTCCGCGCCTGCAGCGCGCTGCACCACGTACGTGACGGAGTAGGTGTCGCCCGCGCCGGTCGGATCCACCTCGCCTTCGACGGGTACGGGTGCGACGTGCTCGATCAACTCGGGCGTCACGACCCAGGCGCCACGCGAGCCGAGCGTGAGCACCACCTCGGGCACGCCGAGGGCGCGAAGCCTCTCCGGGTCGGCGCTTCCGACCAGCACCCTGGCCTCGTCGTCGTTCAGCTTGAGGACCTCGATGTGGCCCAGCACGTCGCCGATGTGCTCGTCTCTGTGGAGCGGCCCGAGCGTCGCCGTGCGGACGAGGCCTTGCGCGTCGACGAGCAGCCGACGTCCACCTGTCGCGAGCGCGGCCAGCGTCTCTGGCGGGAAGTCCGTGCGCGTCAGCGCGCACACGTTGACCCACGTCGCGTCGCCGGCCGCCTCGACGGAACGCTCGACCGACCAGGGATCTCCCACGGCCTCCTGCCACATGATCCGCCGGTCGCCCTCGTAGTGGAAGCGGTACTCGGTCGTGGTCGACGACTCGTGCCAGGTGACCGGGAGCCCGAACGCTGCGAGCGGCGGGAGGAGCGCGGCGCGGTCTCGTGCGCTGCACGAGGCATGCACGTTCGCGTCCGCGCCCAGCCGCGCGAGCGCTCGCGTCGACCAGAAGATGCCCCCGCCCGGGCGCGGGTCGCCGCCTGCGACGACATCGCGCGTGAGATGACCGAGGGCGGCAATCGTCGTCATGCGGGAGCCGGTCCCGGAGCCTGGCGACGGGTGACGAGCGCGACGGCCATTGCGACGCCGAACGAGATGAGGAAGCTCGGAACGGTGGCGCCGATGCCCCAGTCCGGCGGGCTCAGTTCCTCCACGAGCTCGACCCACCAGGAAGGTCCGGTCGGGAAGAGCCACTGGTAGAGCGCGAACCCCGCGATCCACGCGGCGATCAGCCCCGGCCGCCACGGGGGTGAGTCGAACACGTCCGCGGTCGTGTAGTGAGCGCTGGCGACGAGCCAGTCCGCGAGCAGTACGGCGAACAGCGGCACGAAGACGGAGCCGAGGAGCAGGAGGAAGCTCTGGTAGCTGCCCATGTCGATCACGAGGGCACCGGCCGTCGCCACCCCGGTGACGAGCACGATCAGGAGCGCCTGCGGAGCCCGCGGAAATGCGTTCTGCAGCGACATCGCGGCCGAGTACGCATTCGCGAACGCCTCGTCAGTCTCGGTCACGAGCAACGCGAAGAGCGCGACGATCGCCGCGAAGCCCCCGGCGACGACGGCAACGGGGAGCGCGGCCGGATCATCGAGGCCGCGCGACAGCACGAGCACCGCGCCGAGCGCGAGCAGCCAGGCGTCGAGCGTGAAGTACCCGATGCCAGTGCCGGCGAAGGCACCGCGGCGCGTCTTCGAGAACCGCGTGTAGTCGGCGGCATACGGCACCCAGGACACCGTGATCCCGACGACGACGTCGGCGCCCTGCCAGACGGAGAGCCCGCCCTCGCCGTCGGCATCCCAGAGCGCGCCGAGATCCGCGCCGTCGAACGCCCACCACGTGAGGTAGAGCAGCGCGAGGGGCACGGCCCAGATCGCGAACCGACGTATGAACCTCCGCACGAAGCCGATCGGGCCGAGTAGCGCGAGGACGAGTGCGCAGGCGCCGAACACGATCGTCCAGAGCCATTGCGCCCGAAAGCCGAAGAGCTCGTCGGAGAGCGCAGCGGCCGCGGTAGCGATGACGAGGAGCTCGAAGACCGTCCAGCCGATCCCCTGCACGACGTTGATCCCGGTCGGGAGCAGCGATCCCCGCTGACCGAGCGGTGCGCGCATGAGTGTCATGCCCGGGACGCGTGCATCGGCGCCGATCAGCCCTGCGGTCGCGAGCATCAGGTTCCCGATGAGGCAGCCGAGCAGGATCGCGACGAGCGCGTCGGGAAGCGAGAGCGCCGGTACGAGCACCGCACCGGCGACGATCACGAGGAGCGAGGCGCCGAGGTTCCCCCAGAGCAGCCCGGTCTCGACGCCGCCGAGCACCTGCAGTCGCTGCGGAACGGGCTCGATGCCCCAGCTTCCCTCGACTCGGTCGGTCGGCGTCACCGACGCGTGAGGCTAGATGATGCGCTCGTGATTCCCCGCTACTTCGTGGTCGCCGAGTCGACGCACGAGCTCCAGAACCCCACCTCGCCGGAGAAGCTCCTCCGCCTCGGGCAGCTGCTGGGGCTCGGACCGGGCTCGCGTGTGCTCGACATCGCCTCGGGCCGCGGCGGGCCTGCCTTACTGCTCGCCACCGAGTACGGATGCTCGTGGCACGGCGTCGAGCTCTCGCCGGACTTCCACGCAGTCGCGCTCGCGAGGGTCGTCGAGGCAGGGCTCGCAGATCGCGTGATCTTCGAGCTCGGCGACGGCGCGGCTGCGACGTTCGAGCCGGCGTCCTACGACGCCGCGCTCTGTCTCGGCGCGAGCTTCGTCTACGGAAGCCTGGCCGACACCGTCGACGCCCTCGTGCCAGCTGTGCGG
>DASUCI010000222.1:0-10126 GCA_035762825.1 Gaiellaceae bacterium
CGAAGCTCACGAGGTTCGTCCCGACGATCGAGAGCGGGACGAGTTGACGCGGAAAACGCACCTTGCGGATGAGGTTCGCGTTCTCGAGCAGAGACCGGGACGCAGCCTGCGACGCCGTCGCGAAGAACACCCACGCGGGCAGCCCGCACAGGAGGAACAGCCAGTAGTCGTCGCTCCCGACCTCTGCGACGCGCCAGAGCACGGAGAACACGAGGAGGTAGACGAGCATCAGGACGAGCGGGTGCAGGAGCGACCACCCGAGCCCGAGGAACGAGCCGCGGTACTTGGCGCGGAGATCGCGGCGAAAGAGGCTTCCGAACAGCTCGCGATACCGAATTACGTCGGCGTAAACGGACACGGGAGCAGTCTAGGGCGGCAGGTCGCTCGACTACCCTTTTGCGATTGTGATTGCGATCGTGTCGATCGCCGCGTTCGCCGTCGCTGCCGCGGTTCTCTGGCTCCTCCTTCGCACGCCTGCGGGCGCGCGCCTCGTCGCCGTCCCGTCGGACGCGCGCTGGCATACGCAGCCAACGCCGGTGTTCGGTGGCGTCGGGATCTTCGCGGGCTTCTCGGCGGGGATCCTGCTCGCGCTCGCCACCGGCGCGGTGGAGTGGTCGGGCGAGCTCGGCGGCATCCTCGCCGGGGTCACGATCGTCTTCGTCGCCGGGCTCGTCGACGACCTGTGGCACCTCGGCCCGGTCGCGAAACTCGCGGCGCAGATCGCCGCCGCGACCGTCGTGCTCGCGAGCGGCCTGAACGTCGAGGTCGTCGGCAACGACGTTCTCGCGTGGGCGCTCGGCCTGGTCTGGCTCGTCGGCATCACGAACGCCTTCAACCTGCTCGACAACATGGACGGGCTGGCGGCGACGCTCGCGGTGGTCTCGTGCGCGTACTTCGCCATCGACGCGGTGACGGAGCACGAGAACGAGACGGTGCTCGCACTCGCGCTCGCCCTCGGGCTCGCCTGCGCCGGGTTCCTCCCCTTCAACCTGCGGCCGCGCCGGGGAGCCGCGGTGTTCATGGGGGACTCGGGAAGCCTGGTGATCGGGTTCGGGCTGGCGTCGCTTGCGCTCGCGGCGAGCTGGACAGTCGCCGGGACAACGGTCGCCACGATCCTCCTCCCGCTGCTCGTCCTCGCGATCCCGATCCTCGACACGACGCTCGTCACCATCGCGCGGCTCGTCGAGAAGCGACCGGTCACGCAGGGCGGCCGCGATCACACATCGCACCGACTCGTCTACTACGGGCTCTCCGAGACCAGAGCGGTGCTCCTGCTCGCGATCGTCGCGTCCGCGATCGGTGCGACGGCGCTCGCGTACAACGTTCTCGACAACGGGCGCCTGACGGCGATCGGCGTGCTCGTGACGTTCGTCCTGCTCGTCCAGTTCGGGAGCTTCCTGAGCGATCTCGAGGAGCGCTCGCGCCGTGGCGTCGAGGGCCCGGAGCCGTCGCTCTGGCGGGCGCTCGTGTTCGAGCCGCGGCGGCTCGTCGAGGTCTTCGCCGACTTCGTGATCATCTGTGCCTCGTTCCTCGCCGCGTACGTTCTCGCGGTTGGCGGTTTCGGCACCGAGTACGAGCGCTCCGTCTACCTCTCGGCGCTGCCGATCCTGCTCGGCGCCCGCTACGTGTTCTTCGTGGCGCTGGGCGTGTACCGCCGCGTGTGGCGGTACGCGACGGCCCGCGACGTCGTTCCGATCGTCGTCGCGTGCTTCGCGTCGGCACTCGTCGCGTGTCTCATCCTCGTGGCCCTGAGGCCGATCGGATCCTTCCCGGCGCTGCAGGTCTTCGTCATCGACGCATTTCTGTGCACGGCGCTGGTGGGCGCGTCGCGGCTCGCGTTGCGTCTCTTCCCCGAGACCCTCGGCCAGCGCGGCGTACGCAGGCGCGTGCTCGTCGTCGGAGCCGGGCGCGCAGGACGCAGCCTCGCACGTGAGCTCCGGGAGAGCGACGACGCCCGCGCGGTTGGCTTCCTCGACGACAACCCCCGCGTGCGGCGGCGGCGGATCCTCGGGATCAGCGTCCTCGGCAGCCTCGACGAGGCCGAGCGGGCGATCGTGTCGTCACGCGCCGACGAGGTGCTCGTGAGCATTCCCGCAGCGCCGCACGAGCGGCTCGAGCTCGTGGCGCGCGCGGCGGAACGAGCGCAGATCCCGTGCCGGACCGTGCGGCGGCAGGTCGAGCTGAGCGCGCCGGAACCGGTCGAGGCTGCGCGGACGTGAACACGACCGCGCAGCATGCGGGCGGGGAGCCCCGCCCCGACTTCCTCGCGCGCTTCCAGTCGGCGGTGCCGATCCTCGTCGTCTACTTCGGCCTGGCGGCGCTGTACGCCTGGCAGGCCTCACGGCGGCCGGTCCCCACGATCTTCACCGACGAGCTCGAGCTGACGCAGCTCGCCCGCGCCATCGCGGAGACGGGCGAGCCGGCGCGGCGCGGCGTGCCGTACGAGGGCTTCGCGTCGCTCGTCGCCTACCTGCTCGCGCCCGTCTGGTGGCTGAGCTCGGCAACGACGTCATGGGCGGCCGCGAAGCTGATCCTCGTCCTCGCGATGACGGCGACCGTGTTCCCCGCCTACGGGCTCGCGCGGATGGTCGTGCCGAAGTGGTACGCGCTCGGTGCAGCCGGCGCGTCGGTGGCCGTACCGGCGCTCGCGTATTCCCCCTTTCTCGTCGAGGAGCCGCTCGCGTATCCGGTCTCGACGCTCGCGCTCTGGCTGATCGCACGTTCGCTCGAACGCCCGTCGAAGGGACGCATCGCCGCGGCGCTCGGGATGTGCGTGGTCGCGGTGTTCACGCGCACGCAGCTCGCGGTCATCGTCGCCGTGCTCGTGCTCGGCCTCGCCTGGCTCGCGTGGGAGTCGGAGGTCGCGCGCCGCTGGCGCAGCGAGTGGACGACGTGGGACTGGGTCGGCGCCGTCACGATCGCCCTTGGCGTTGCCTTCGCGCTCATGGCCGTGATCGGTCAGGCGTCGGAGGCGTGGCGCAACACGATGCTCCTCTACAAGGACCGCATCTTCGAGCACGCCAGCTGGGCGCTCGGCGCACTCGCAATCGGCGTCGGCGTGCTGCCGGTGCTGCTCGGCGTCGCCGCGCTCGCGCGTCCCGGATCGGAGGAGCGCGACCCGCGTACGCGCGCCTTCATCACGACCAGCGTCGCCGCGCTGGTCGTCTTCGTGATGTACGCCGGGATCAAGGGGGCGTACAACTCGACCGTCTTCTCGACGCTCGTCGTCGAGCGCAACCTCATCTACCTGTGCCCGATCCTCTTCATCTCGACGGCGCTCGCGTTCGCTCGCGGTGTCGGGCGCGGGTGGGCGATCGCGGGCGCAACGATCCTCACCGTTTGGGTGATCACGATCGTCCCGCTGCGCCTCGACCAGTACCCGTACTACGAGGCGCACGGTCTCGCGATCGCGACGTTCGCGAACCGCGAGCTCGGCTGGTCCGAGGGCGTGATCCAGGGCGTCCTCATCGCCGCGTGTGTCGCGTCGGTCCTCGTCGTCATCGCACTCAGGCTCCTGCGCCGGGGATCGACGAGCTTCGCTGCCGTGGCGGGAGTGACCGCGGCCGCCGTGGTCGCCTGGGGGCTGACCGGCCAGGTGTACGCGGCCGAAGGCGAGCGCGGCTTCTCGGAGACGATCGACCGCAACCTCCCGCGACCGTACGACTGGGTCGAGGAGGCAACGGGTGGAGGCTCCGTCGTCGTCCTCGGCCAGCAGATCCAGGACGCGACGGGCATCTGGCTGACCGAGTTCTTCAACCCCTCGGTCCGCAAGGTGTGGAGCCTCGATGGGTCGGCGGTGAACGTGGGCGGGCCGATCCTGACGCCGGACCTCGAAGCCGTGGACGGCACGTTGACTCCCCTTCCGGAGACGCAGTACGTGCTTGCGGTCAACGGAGTGACGCTCCAGGCCCCGATCGTGGCGCAGCGCGACAACGCCGTGCTCTACCGCATCGACGGCGGCCCGGTGCAGCTCCAGGACGCGCTCGTCGGCCGCCAGACCGACGGGTGGATGGTCGGTACGAGGGACGAGCCAATGGTCGCGCGCGCGTCGTACACGCGCTACGACGTGTCCGAGGACGAGCCCGGCCTCGCGGTCGTCCGACTCAGCCGGTTCAACTGGTGCCCGGATCCGAGCGCACGAACCACGGGGAAGGCGACCGTGCGGATCGGACCAGTCGGCATCGGGCCGGACAAGCAGCCGCGGATCGAGCGCGTCACCGAGACGCGCCGCTTCGAGGTTCCCGACTGCAAGGCGTTCGGGGCCACCCTGAGCCCGCCCGGCGTCCCGTGGCGAATGGAGATCACGGTGTCGCCGACCTTCGTGCCGCGCGAGGTCGACCCGTCGCGAAGCGACAACCGCCGGCTCGGCGCCGTCATCGAGCGCGCCGGGTTCCAGCCGCTGTTCGGCGGTTAGCGCGACGCTGCGACGACATACGTGAACCGGGCCTGGAGTGCGACTCGCGCGAGCGGGCCGCTGCGCTCGAGCGCTTTCGCGACCGCGAGCACCGGGCGGCGCAGCGAGACGGTCTGGGGAACGAAGAACGGTCGCAACGCGACCGATGTGAAGCCGCTGGCGCGTAGGTCGGCGAGCACGTCGTCGATCCGGTACTGCCGCGGATTGAGGTCGAAGACGAGCTTCGTGCTCGTGTACTCGCGAGCGTGTGCAAAGAACGCGCGGCGATCGCGCGCGTAGTAGATCGCGCGGAAGACGGTCGTCGCCGCGACCGAGGACGCCGGCATGTAGTCGTTGAGGTCACCCTGGTCGACGGTCGCCCGTCCGCCGAGCCGCGCGCGCGCCGCAGCGACCATCTCGGGCGTGGAGTCGACGCCCTGGTAGCGGAGGCCGAGCGCGAGCAGCGCCTCGCCCAGGCCGCCGTCGCCGCACGCGAGGTCGAGCACCTCGTCTCCCGGCTCGAGGCGAGGCCCGAGTGACGCGACCAGCTCGGCGCGGTGCGCGAGGTAGGCGCCGACGTCCGCGTACGCGCTCTCCGACCACTCTGCCGCCTGGCGTGCATACTGGCCGCCCTTGTCGCTCACAGGGCGAGGAGCCGCTCGGGGTGCTTGCGCACGAACCGCGCCATCCCGCGCGCGTGCCAGAGCGTGTGGCGCGAGAAGAATCGTTGATCGATCACTGCTGCATACGCATGGGTGACGGCGGCGTCAGGCACGTACCACCGCTCCCAGCCCGCCTGCGCGGCGCGGTAGCAGAGGTCGATGTCCTCGCAGTAGTGCCGGAAGCCCGCATCCCAGCCACCGATCTCCTCGAGCATGGTGCGGCGCATGAGCAGGAAGGCGCCGAGCATCCAGTCGGCCCGAACCGGCTCGGTCGGCTTCTCGTCCAGCTCGTAGTGCTCCCGCTGGGTCTCGTGCGGCGAGCGCAGCCGCCGCAGAGGTGTGCGCCGCACGATGGTGCCGCGCACCGTCGGGAAGCGGCGACGAGACGGCTGCCAGGTCCCGTCCGGCCAGCGCATCTGCGGGCCGGCGATCCCGCAGCGCGGGTGCGCGTCCGCGAACTCCACGAGCGTCGCGACCGCGCCGGTCTCCGGGATCGCGTCGGGATTCGAGACGAGGACGTACTCGCCCGACGTGGAGGCGATTCCGAGATTGACGTTGGCGGACAACGTCAGCGGCCGCGCATTCACGAGCACGCGAACACCGTCCGGCACGTCACGCATGGAGGAGGCGACATTCGCAATCACCAGTGTCTCGTCGACCTGGGGAACGAGTGCAGGAAGGGAGCGCGTGAGCTCGTCGGCGTGCCCGTGCGAGACGACGACAGCCGACACCTTCATGGGGCGAGCACCTCCCGGTACACGGCGAGCGTCTTCTCGGCAGTCGCGCGCCACGTGAATGCGCGGGCGCGTTCGATGCCCGCGGCGACGAGGCGCTCGCGGTCCGCGAGCGCGCGGCGGATGCCGTCGGCGAGCTCGGCTTCCTCGACGAAGAGCGCGGCGTCGCCCGCGACCTCGCGGAGCGCCGGGTCGGGCACCGCGACCACGGGCGTGCCGGAGGCCATCGCCTCCACGACCGGAAGCCCGAAGCCCTCGTGCCGGCTCGATTGCACGAGACACGCGGCGCCGCGGTACAGCTCGGCGAGCCGCTCGGTGTCGACATAGCCCTCGAGCCGCGCACCGCGGCGGCGTAGCTCCTCCGCGAGCGAGGGGTCCTTGGTCGGGCCGACGACGACGAGCGGCAGGCCCACGGCGCTCGCAGCGTCCAGCGCCGCAAGCTGGTTCTTTCGCTCCTGGATCGCTCCGACCGAGAGCACGTACGAGCCTTGTAACAAGTTGTTACTTGGCGTCTCCCCCAGGCGATCGGGGCTCGTTCGAGCTAGTGACAACTTGTTACTTGGGCTCCCGACGCGGTGGAAGGTGGGATCGACGCCGTTGGGCGTCACGACGATGCGCTTGGACGGGATGCCGTAGAGCTCGACGAGGTCGGCCTTCGTCCGCTCCGACACGGTGAGCACGCGTGCAGCCGTTCGCACCGCACGCGGCACGACGCGACGGAAGACGACCCGATCCTTGCGGCTCATGAGAGCGGCATCGCGCGCGAACGAGACGTCGTGGACGGTGACGACGGCGGGGCACGGGCAGCGAAGCGGGACGGCGTACTGCGTGTGGACGAGGTCCGCGCCGACGCGGCGCAGGAGCCTCGGCAACGTCCACGCCATGCGCAGCTCCTGCGAGCCGGTGGCGAGCACGACCGGCTCGACGCCCTCCGGCACGAGGTCGGGGCGGCGCGTGACCGCGACGAGCCTGATCCCGGCGTCGCCGGCGAGCCCGGCGAGCTCGCGCAGGAGGTTGAGCGCGTAGGTCTCGTCTCCGGTGCGCTGGCGCCCGAGCACGTCCGCGTCGAACACGACCTTCACGCGAGCTCGCTCCACAGCTCGACGACCGAGTCGGCAGCGCGCTCCCACGTGAGCTCACCGGCCCGTGCGAGGCCGGCGGTCACGAGCTCGTCACGCCGCTCGGCCGCCTCGTGGATGCCCTGCGCGATCGCCATGACGTCGAGCGGATCGACGAGGATCGCAGCGCCGCCGGCGACCTCCTCCATCGCGGTCGCGACGGAGGTGACGACGGGCGTGCCGCAGGCCATCGCCTCCAACACGGGGAGGCCGAAGCCCTCGTAGAGCGACGGGTACAGCACGCAGCGCGCACCGCGGTACAGCGTGGCCAGCTGCGCGTCGGGGATCTCTCCGACCCAGCCGTCGACCTCGACGCCCCCCCACCCGCGCGCGCCAACGACGCGGAGGTCGACGCCGGCTTCGCGTGCGGCCTCGACCGCTCGGGCGAGATTCTTCCGAGGCTCGAGCGTCCCGACCGCAAGCACGTAGTCGCCGTCGGCGCGCGGGCCGTCCGGATTGAAGACCGCGTCGACACCGTGGGGAATCACGCGAATGCGCTCCGCGGGGAGGCCGGCGAGCTCGATCGTCTCGGCCCGGCTGAACTCCGAGACCGAGACGATCGCATCCGCCGCGCGAAGCACACGGCGAAGGCCCGCGCGGCCGTAGAGCCTGTGCCAGCGGGGGAATGCGTCCGGCGCGCGGAGGATCGCGAGATCGTGGACGGTCAGGACGGTCGGCACGCCGGCGGCGGTTGGCCCGCGAAACGTCGTGCAGTGGAGGACGTCGAGCGTGCGGGCCCGGCGGCCAAGTGTTACCGGATACCAGAGAGCGTCACGCATGACGCTCGAGGCTCGGCCCGCGCCGCCGAACGAGAGCAGCTCGAGATCGAGCCCGGGTCGGTCGCGAAGCCCACCGAGGAGGCCCCGCACGTGTCGCGCGGTTCCAGCGCGTGTCTGGACGAGCGGCGACGTGTCGACGCCGACCTTCACTCCCAGTCCTTCGCGGCGGCGCGGACTGCATCCTTCGCGGTGTCGTACACCAGCAGCTCGAGCGCCTCGTCGAGCGTGCACCACTCGTACACGTCGTGCTCGGCGTCGAGCGTCGGCTCCCACTTCACGGGCGCGTCGACGACGAAGGCGTGCACGGTGATCGTCTCGATACCCGGGCCGTAGCGAGCGCGAATCGCGGGAGGGTCGTCGAGGAGCGAATACGACAACGAGATCGGCAGAGGGCGCACCTTCGACGTGAGCCGGGTTTCCTCGTAGAGCTCCCGCTGCGCCGCCTCCTCCGGAGTCTCATCCGGCTCGAGGCCACCCGACACGAGGCTCCAATACCCAAGCCGCTCGGGCGAGCGGCGCATGACGAGGTGCTCGGGGCCGCGGCGCACGACGACGACGATCTCCTGGTCACCTCTCATCGTCGGGCATCCTCGTAGCCGCGGAGGAAGATCTCGCCCACGGCGCGCCACGAGAAGCCCTGAACGTGCGCGAGGCCGAGCGGGACGAGCCGCTCGCGTTCCGTGAGTGCACGCTCGATCGCGGCTGCAAAGGCAGCCGGATCCTCGGGATCCGCGCGTACGGCAGCGTCGCCGGCCGCTTCGTCCAGCGACGGATGCGACGAGACGACGACCGGGGCGCCGCAGGCCATCGCCTCGATCACCGGGATGCCGAACCCCTCGTAGCGCGACGGGTAGGCGACCGCCGCGGCGCCGCGATAGAGGCGCGCGAGCTCGTCGTCGGAGACGTACCCGAGCCGCCGGATGCCCGGCGCGTCGAGGAGCGGCTGCTCGCCCCAACCCTCCGCGCCGACGACGGCGAGCTCGAGGTCGCCACCGAGTCGTCGGTACGCCTCGACGAGCACCTGCAGGTTCTTCCGGGGCTCGAGCGTGGCAACCGTGAGGACGTAGGGCGCGCCGAGATCCGTAGCCGGACCGGCGGATCGGTAGACGTCCTTGGGCGCAGGGCGCGCGACGTGGATCCGGTCCTCGGGGACGCCGAGCGTCCTCGCGACATCGCGGCCCGTGTAGGCCGAGTTGACGAACACGGCGTCGCACGTCGCGGCGGCGTTCCGGTACTTGCGACCGTGCATCACGCGCGTTCGCCCGGTCGTCCATTCCGGATGGTGCAGGGGAACGAGATCGTGGATCGTCGTCGCGCGCACGCCTGCGCGTTGCGGCGGGTACATCCAGTCCGAGAAGTGCAGTACGTCGAAGCCTCCGAGGAGCCGTTCAGCCGCCGGTCGGCGCATGGCGCTCCACGAGGTGCGCAGCGCATGGGAGAACGGCAGCGGCCACGTCCGCACCTCCACGTCGATCCCGGCCAGCGCCGCGCGGATCCGCTCCGGGCCGCGGATGCTCGTCGGCGCGAACGCGACGATCTCGTGCGTGCCGGCCGACGCCTCGGCGAGCCCGCCGAGCGAGCCCTGGATGTAGTTGCCGATCCCGAGCAGCGGGTGCGAGAGCGGGCTGACGTCGAACGCGATCCTCATCCCGTCGGGCGATACACGAAGAGGTTGAAGTGCGCGCCGAGCTCGCGAGGGTCGGGATTGCCGCCGGCCGTCACCTCCTCCGGAACGGCGGTCGGCGAGACGGTGTAGACGACGCGACACTCCGTCGTCCCCGGCAGGGGCTCGATGGGAACGCTCAGCACCGCGCGCTTGTCGGGCGGAAAGCGCACGCGTCCGACGACCCGTCCGTTCGAGCGGGCGACGACGGTCTGCGGCTCCAGGAAGAGGTTCGCGTCGCTGGAGAGCTCGACGGACAGCCGCCCAGGCGCGCACCGTCGGCGTGTGTACGTGACCTCGGGGCCGGACCAGGTGTCCCGCGGGTACAGGCCGTCGATGCGCGTCGCCGACACGAGCGGAGAGCTCACGCGCCAGAGCGTGACGCCCCAGCCCTTGTCCGTGGCGAGCTCCTCCCCGGCCGGCTCGAACGACGAGTCGGTGATGACGTAGGAGTCGCGGACGGGGCTGCCGTCCGGGAACGTGACCGCGCCCGTCTCCGGGTCGATGCGGATCTCCCGCTCGGGCAGCCCCCCAGGGGTCGGAGCGGTGACGTAGTAGACCGGCCCGACGCTGCGGTTGAAGAACTCGTTCAGGTTCACCGTCAGGCGATCGGTGCGCCCCGACCAGACGAATGCGGCGTCGCCGCCCGACGGCAGCGCCTGGTCGATCCAGTCGCGATCGGCGGTCCGAATCCCCTGGAACAGCGCCCCGATGGAGGCGCGCTCGAAGCCGTGCTTCCCCCACCAGATCGGCCGGATCGCGAGGATCCAGAGAGCG
>DASUCI010000223.1:0-2489 GCA_035762825.1 Gaiellaceae bacterium
GCCACGACCAGTCGGCGGCGCACGGCGTCCGTGCGACCCGGCGTGACACGGCCCTCCGCTGCGAGCGCAGCCTGATACCCCGCAGCCTCGACCGCCCCGACCAGATCCGGAACGGTCACACGCCTGGGGTCGAAGCGAACGTTCGCGTGCTCGGTCGCGTAGTTGACCGACGCGTCGACGCCGTCGAGCTTGTTCAGCTTTCGCTCGATGCGGTTCGCGCAGGCGGCGCACGTCATGCCCTCGAGCGCGAGGTCGACCCTCGTATCCGGCTCGGGAGTCGCGACGGGGGTCACGCGGCCTCGTAGCCCGCTTCCGCGATCGCAGCCCGCAGCGCCGAGTCGTCCAAGTCCCGGCCGCTGACCGTCACGACCTTCGTGTCGAGGTCGACATCGACCACGTCGACACCCTCGACCTCGGAAACCTCTTCCCGGATCGACATCGCGCAGTGGGCGCAATGGATCGCCGGAACCTCGTACGTGACGCTCTCGCTCACGACGCTCCTCTCGCTCGGATGAGCGAAGTATACCCCCTGAGGGTATTAGCTCGTTTCTGAAACGAGTTCTTACGGCATCTGGATGCGGGAGGCCCCGACGATCGCCTCGGCACCGTCGGCGAGCCGGACGAGCGCCTTGCCCTTGCCGTCGTAGTCGGGCGACCAGACGACGATGGTCGCGTCATCGCCGTTCACCGAGCACGCGCGCCCGTCCTCGGGGTCGAGGCCGCGCCAGAAGCGGACGAACGGATTGTGGTCCCACTCACGCCCGATGGTCGTCTCGTCCGTGTGACCGGGCAGGACACGCGTGTCGGGCGGGAGCGTCATGAGAACGTCCATGACGGATCGGCGCATCTCGTCCGCGGGGCCGCCGCCGACCGCGTCCCTGAACAGCGTGTCGCCCGAGAAGCAGAGGTTCCCGACGACGAAGGAGACGCCGTCGTCGGAATGCCCGGGGGTCGCCAGCGCGTCGATCTTGAGCCCGCCGGTCTCGACCGGACCGGTGACGATCTCGAGCGAGAACCGCTCCACGAGCTCGTCGTTGCCCGCGACGTGGTCGGCATGCCCGTGCGTGACCAGAAGATGGGTCGGCGTGACGCGCTCGCGCTCGACGGCCGCGAGCAGCGGCTCGAGCGGCGCGCCCGAGTCCACGAACACCGCCGTGCCCCCTGGCTCGTCCGCAAGCAGAAAGGCGTTCGACAGCCAGGACTCGTGCATGCTGCGCTCGACGATCATCGTCCGCAGATCCTACGGGCGCAGGAGAAGGTCGCGCCTGAGAGAATCGCGCGCCGTCCAACCAAATTCAGGGAGGAACGATGAACGACATGTTCGGGCCGCGCGAGATCCTCGAGGAGGCCGCCGATCGCTGGTGGCTGTTCCTCATCACCGGCATCGCGTGGCTCGTCTTCGCGCTGCTCGTCTTCCAGTGGGACTACACGACGGTCTACGCGATCTCGATCCTGTTCGGCATCGTCGCGCTCGTGGCGGGCGTGAATGAGTTCTTCGCGATCGCGATCTCGACGACCGGGTGGAAATGGGTGCATGCGATCCTCGGCATCCTGTTCGTGCTCGTCGGGATCTACGCGCTCTGGAACCCGTACGACACCTTCTCGACGCTCGCCGCGCTCGTCGGCTTCTTCCTGCTGATCAAGGGCGTCTTCGACATCACCGTCGCCTTCGTCACGAAGGAGGAGTTCGAGCTGTGGTGGCTGCAGCTGATCATCGGCCTCGTCGAGATCCTGCTCGCCTTCTGGGTCGCCGGGAACTTCCGCAAGGAGGCGATCCTGCTCGTCGTCTACGTCGGGATCATCGCCCTCGCGCGGGGGATCAGCGAGATCTTCGTCGCCTTCAAGCTCAAGGGCCTTCGGCGCAGGCTCGCCGCCTCCTGACCTCTGTTTCGCGGCTGTGCGGCGTCGGTTAGGATCGCCCCCGATGCGCCGCACAGCCGTCGCCCTCGTCCTCCTCGTCGCTGCGTTCGGCCTCGTCGCGGCCGGCTGCGGCCAGGAGCAGGAGCAAAGTGCGACTCCCGAGACCGTCGAGGGCTCCACGCCGACCGAGACGACGGAGACGGAGACCACGGAGACCGAGACCACGGAGACGACCGGGACGGAGACGACCGAGACCGACGAGACCGAGAACACGGAGACGACGGAGACGGAGACGACCGCGACGACGCCCGCCGTCGAGGGCGATCCGGTCGCGGGCAAGGAGGTCTTCCTCGGCGCATCGGCGTGCGGCGGCTGCCACACGCTCGCTGATGCGGGGTCGTCGGGCACCGTCGGCCCGAACCTCGACGAGGCGATGCCCGACAACGAGCTCGTCGTCGACCGCGTGACGAACGGTCAGGGTGGCATGCCGTCGTTCTCGTCCACCCTCACCGAGCAGCAGATCGCCGACGTCGCCGCGTACGTGTCGTCGGTCGCAGGTTCGTAGGCCTCTTACACTCCTTCGCGTGATCGACCTGAAGGCCGCACGTGCGGACCCCGAGCGCTGGCGG
>DASUCI010000224.1:0-4801 GCA_035762825.1 Gaiellaceae bacterium
ACCAACCGGAGCGATCTCGCCCTCGGCAACGAAGATCCGCAGCACCGTGCCGGCGTAGGGCGAGGGGATCTCGACGGTCGCCTTGTCGGTCTGGATCTCGACGAGCGGGTCGTCCTCGGCGATCTCCTGGCCCTCGACCACGAGCCAGCGCGCGATCTCGCCCTCGGTCAGGCCCTCCCCGAGGTCGGGCAGCTTGAACGAGTTGGCCATCAGCCGTGATTTTGACGCGTCTTCCTCAGGCGCCAGCGGCTACCGCGCGCGACGACCATTGCGAGTCCTGCGAGCGCGATCAGGAGCGGCGCCCCGATGAACGCCACCGCCGTCAGGTAATGGATCGGCGCGCAGTTCGCGTCGCACGTGGCGAAGTCGTTCGCGCCACGGAGCTCCGCGGCGATGGCCAGGAACGTCGCGACCCAGATGCCGAGCGCGACCGCGAGGAGCCCGATCCCCGCCCGTCCGAGCCGTCCCCGCAGCCACGCCCAGGCGAGAGCACCGCACGCGAGGGCGAAGAGCGCGACGACTGCGACCTGGACGACCCACGTGGACATCGAGTCGGATTGTCGTCTAGCGGAGCGCGTCGTGCGCGAGCCGGGCATGCACGCCGCGCACGCCGTTCACCATCTGCGTCACGCGCAGGTCGACGACCACGCTCGCCAGGGCCAACGCCTCCCGTCGCTCGAGCCCGTGCTCGCGCCCCAGCAACTCGAGCATCCCGTCGGTCGCCTGTGCCGCCGCCACGTCGAGGTCCTCGTCCAAGCCGAAGGTGAGCCACGCGTTCGGCGTCCAGGCGCTGGGGTTCCGGAGCCGCAGATCGGCTCGCACGGTGAGGGTCAGCTGCGCTCGCTCGACCGGTGCCTCGATCGCGAGCTGCGACACCTCGCCGTCTCCCTGGGCCGCGTGGCCGTCGCCGGCGGAGAGAAGCGCGCCGTCGACCGGAATGGGCAGGTACAGCGTCGTGCCGGTGACCAGCTCCTTGCAGTCGATGTTGCCTCCGCAAGGCCGAGGCGGGGCGGTGGGATGGATGCCGGGCTCGGGCGGCGGCATGCCGATGACGCCGAGAAACGGGCGCAGCTGGACTTCACGCCCCGAATCGGAGCGGCCGATGCCCGCGTCCGCATCGAGAGACCACAGGAGCGTGAGGGACTCGCCGTCGGCGACGCCGAGTTGCTCGTTGAGCGGCGTGTGCCAACCTCCCGCCTGCGTGACGCCGCCCGAGCCGATGCGCACCTCGTCGATCCGTACCTCGAGCACCTGCCCGGCACGTGCACCGCGCACCTCGACCGGCCCGATGAGTGCGTGACCGGCATCCGCCTCGCCCTCCATGCGGTCCGGGTACAGCTCGTGCTCGGCCGTGCGCCAACCGGAGTTGAGACAGGCGAATGCGATCGAGTCGCCGGACTCGACCGCGAGGATCGGCTCGAGGTCGCGCGAGAAGTGGCCGTGGAGCGTGCGTCGCTCGAGCGGGATCTCGTGGAGCACGACTAGGCGGCGAGAACGCGTCGCACCGCGTCCACGACGCGCTCGACCGACGGCATGTACGCGTCCTCGATCTGCCAGTACGGGTACGGCACGTCGTAGCCGGTTACACGGATCACCGGCCCCTGCAGGTCGAAGATCGCCTTCTCCGCGAGGACGGCGGCAACCTCCGCCGCGAAGCCGCAGACGCGGGGCGCTTCCTGGACGACGACGACCCGCCCGGTCTTCGCCACCGAGGCGAGCAGCGCGTCCTCGTCGAGGGGCTTCAGGGAGCGCAGATCGAGCACCTCGCACGACGCCTCTCCCACGAGAGCATCCGCGGCCGCGAGCGAGACGTGCACCATCGCGCCGTAGGCGACGATCGTGAGCTCCGAGCCCTCGCGCGCGATCCGCGCCTTCCCGAGCGGGACGACGTGCTCGCCCTCGGGCACGTCCTCCTTGGCGGTTCGATAGTGGAGCTTCGGCTCGAGGACGACGACCGGGTCGGGGTCGCGGATCGCCGCGGCGAGCAGGCCCTTCGCGTCGGCCGGCGTCGACGGGATCGCGACCTTCACGCCGGGTGTGTGGACGTAGTACGTCTCCGGCGAGTCGTCGTGCAGCTCGGGCGCGCGCACGCCACCGCCGTACGGCATGCGGATCGTCAGCGGAAACACCATCCCGCCCCGCGTGCGCCAGCGGTAGCGGCCGACATGGTTGATCAGCTGGTCGAGAGCCGGATAGCTGAACGCGTCGTACTGCATCTCGCAGACCGGCCGCCAGCCCGCCATGCACAGGCCGACGGCGGTGCCGAGGATTCCGGCTTCGGCGAGCGGCGTGTCGACGCAGCGATCGGCGCCGAACCGCTCCTGCAACCCGGCGGTCGCGCGGAAGACTCCGCCGAGCGTCCCGACGTCCTCGCCCATGACCATGACCGACGCGTCGCGCTGCATCTCGACGTGCAACGCGTCGTTGACCGCCTCGACGAGGAGGAGCTCAGCCATGCGACCGCCCTGTAGGGGCGAGATATATCTCGCCCCTACGCATCGCTCAGGATCCTCCGAAGCTCCTCCCGATCTGCGAGGAGGGACGGCGGCGGTTCGGCGTACGCGTGCTCGAAGACGAGCGACGGGTCCGCCGGCGGCTCCGCCTCGGCCTCCGCGATGCCCGCGCGCATGAGCTCGAGCGCCTCGGCCTTCACGGCTTCGGCGTGCCCGTCGTCCAGGATGCCCAGGCGCTTCAGGTACCGCTCGAAGCGGCCGACGCATTCGTTCTCGCGCTGCTCCTCAACCCGCTCGGGGTCGATGTAGAGCGATGGATCGTCCGCCGTGGCATGCGGCGCTGCGCGATACGAGACGGCCTCGATGAACGTCGGGCCGTCGCCGGCACGCGCGCGCAGGACTGCGTCGCGCGTCGCCTCGTACACGGCGAGCACGTCGCCGCCGTCGACGCGCACGCCGGGAATGCCGTAGCCGATCGCCTTGTCTGCCAGGGTCGGCGCAGCCGTCTGCTTGGCCAGCGGCGTCGAGATCGCCCACTGGTTGTTGTTGCAGAAGAGGATCACCGGGGCCTTCATCACGCCTGCGAACGTCGCTCCCTCGTGAAACGCGCCCTCCGAGGTCGCACCGTCCCCGAAGAGCGTCAGAGCGACCGTGTCCTCGCCCTTGAGCCGCGATCCCCAGGCGAGCCCGACAGCGTGCGGGATCTGCGTCGCGATCGGGACACAGATCGACGCGACGTTGTAGTCGCGCGGGTTCCACCAGCCGGCCGGATGCCCGCGCCACCACGAGAGCACGGTCGAGACGGGCATTCCGCGCAGGAGGCCGATCGCGGACTCGCGGTAGGCAGGGAAGACCCAGTCGCGATCCTCGAGAGCGAACACGGAGCCCGCCTGCATCGCCTCGTGGTTCCAGAAGATCGCGTACGTCCCGATGCGACCCTGCCGGTGATAGACCACCGAGCGCTCGTCGTAGGTGCGCAGGAGGACGAGGTTGCGGTACAGCTGGAGGAGCTCATCGGAGCCGAGCCCGTCGACCTCACCGTCGGGAATCGCGTCGCCGTCCCCGATGACGCGGCGCAGGTCTCCTTCGGCGGGGAGCACGCGGCTCATCCGGGTCGCAGTCTAGGTCAGACCAGAACGGTGACCGCGTCGCGCTCGGCCTCGTAGACGGCTTCGAGGACGTCGCCCGCATCCTCACCGTCGACCTGCAGCGGGAGCGGACGGTCGCAGCGGACGACGATGCGGTCGAGGTCGCGCGCAGCGAGCGCCTTCCCGTCCGGGAGGCCTGAGCCGCGCACACCGTGGACCAGCAGCCGCGGGAGATCGCGCGCGCGGAGGCTCACCGGCGCGAAGTAGGCAAGTCCCTCGTCGAAGCTCGCGCCGGGCACGAGGTCGAGCCCCACCGATCCGGAGTACGTGTACGGGGTGCAGTTCCCGACGAGGACGAACGCAGCGCGGCCCGCGTCCTCGATCTCGAGCTGCGCGTCGAACCGCCCCCGCCGCTCCCGGAGCACCCCCGCGGCGACCTTCACGAACGCGACGTCTCCCGGGCGCCTCCCGTCGGGGCTGCGCCCGAGCTCGTCGACGCGGCGCACGAGCTCGGCGTCGAGGCCGAGCCCGGCGGCGAAGGCAAAGCGACGTCCGTTGACCCGGCCCAACCCGATGCGTCGCGTCTTCCCCTCGGCGACCCGCTTCGCCGCCTGCACCGGGTTTCGCGACAGCCCGAGCGCCCGCGGCAGCACGCTCGTCCCGCCGCCGGGGAGAAACCCCAGTGGCACGTCGGCCGTCAACCCGTTGAGCACTTCGTTGTACGTGCCGTCGCCTCCGAGGACGTAGACGGCCTCGACGTCCTCGATGCTCCGAGCGATCTCCGTGGCTTCGCCCGCGGCGGTCGTCAGCCGTGTCTCCGTGTCCTCGGGCAGCGCCGCCAGTACCGCCGCGAGCCGGTGCGCGTCCACTCCGGTCGCGAAGGGATTGACGATGAGGAGACGTCTCATCCTGGAGTCGCGTAGCCGCGCACGCCGTCCACGAGGATCGCGGTGAAGCGGTCGGCGAGCTCGTCCGTGTCACGACCTGGCTCGAGCCACGTATACGCCCAGTTCGCGGCCGAGAGGACGAGGAGCGTCGCCGCTCCGACATCCAGGTCCGTGCGCAGGTCGCCCGACTCGACGCCCTCCCGGAAGAGCGCGCGCCAGCGCTCCTCGTAGCGCCGGCGCTCGGCGACGATCTCGTCGCGGTGCGCGCCCTCGAGGTACCGCCACTCGCGCGTGAAGACGGTCGCGACGTCGAGCTGCTCGGAGACGACACGCAGATGCCCGCGGAGGGCCATGCGCACCCGCTCGGCCGCCG
>DASUCI010000225.1:0-4718 GCA_035762825.1 Gaiellaceae bacterium
CGTGGACGGGAGAGGCGCGTCTCTGGTGGGGCAGCGTCTTCGGACTCGCGCTGCTCGCGGTCGGGCTCGTGCTCGTCACCTGGACGATCCGTCTCTTCGCGACGGTCGGAGACGGCACCATCGCGCCGTGGGATCCGACGAGGAAGCTCGTGGTCCTCGGCCCGTACCGGCACGTCCGTAACCCGATGATCAGCGGCGTCGTGTTCGTCCTCGCCGGCGAGGCCGTCCTGCTCGGCTCCCCGCCGCTCGCGCTGTGGTTTGCGGCCGTCGTCGTCACGAACGCCGTGTACCTGCCGCTCGTCGAGGAGCCCGGGCTGCGCCGCCGCTTCGGCGAGGACTACGCGCTCTATGCGGCGAACGTGCCGCGCTGGTTGCCGCGCCTCCGGCCGTGGACGCCCTAGTCCGGGACGCGGCCGTCGAGGATCGCCGCGAGGCGCGAGGCGTCGATGTTCCCGCCGCTCACGATGCACACGACGCGGCCGCTGCCACCCTTGCCGGCCAGCGCCGCGGCGACGGGCATGGCCGCAGCGCCTTCCGCCACGATGCGCGCCCGTTCGAGCAGTAGGCGCACGGCGGCGGCGGTGTCCTCGAGCGTGATCGCGAACGACCCGCTCACGAGTGGCTTCGCGTGCTCCCACATCTTCGGCAGGAGGCCACCGGAGCCGGCGCCGTCGACGAACGACGGCGTGAAGTCGACGGGCACCGGGACACCGCCGTTCGCCAGCGCGGCCGTGACCGGCGCGCCCGACTCCGGCTCGCAGATGTAGACCTTCGTCTCGGGCGTGAGCGCGTGGAGCGCGCTCGCGATCCCCGTCGAGAGCCCGCCGCCACCCCAGGGGATGAGCACGGCGTCGATGTCCTCGAGCTGCTCGACGAGCTCGAGCCCGATCGTGCCGTTCCCGGCCATGACGGGCGGGTCCTGCACCGGGTGGACGAAGAACCCCTGAACGTCCGAGCCCAGGTCGCGCTCCTCGTCTGCCTCCACGGCAGCCCACCACTGCTCCCACGGCACGCGGACGATTCGTCCACCCAGACGCTCGACGGCTGCGAGCTTGCCTGCAGAGGCGTTGTCGGGAACGACGATCGTGGCCGGGACGCCGAGCTCGCGCGCCATCCACGCGACACCCTGCGCCATGTTCCCGGTGCTCGTCGTCACGAGCCCCTCGGAGAGAGCATCAGGCGGCGCGCTCAGCACGGCGTTGGCTGCCCCGCGCAGCTTGAAGGAGCCGATCGGCTGCAGGTTCTCGAGCTTCAGCCAGATCTCCGCCGGGGCATCGTCGATCTGGAGCCGGACCAGGGGTGTGCGGACGACGGTCCCTGCGATGCGCTCGCGGGCGGCCTCGATGTCGGCGAGCGGGATCAGAAGTCGACCTCGACGCCGACGCCTCTCTCGCGCGCGCGGCGGACGACGAGCTCGGCTGAGGCGAGGTCCTCGACGGCGATCCCGAGCGACTCGAACACCGTGAGCTCGTCCTCGTGCTCGCGGCCGGGCTGCATCCCGGCCAGCACCTCGCCGAGCTCGGCCTTGATGTGGTCGGGGCCGATCGCTCCCTCTGCCGCGGCGAGGATGTAGTCGCCTGCCTCGTTGAGGCACGACTCGCGCCGGTCGGTGAAGAACGACGACTCCGCGACGGTCTCGGTGTCGAGCTCTCGCGTCGTGGGGAAGCAGGAGCCGACGGCGTTCACGTGCGCTCCGCGCACGAGCCAGCGCTTCTCGACGATGGGCTCGCGCGAGCCGGTCGTCGTGCACACGACCTCGGCGCCGAAGAGCGCGGCGTCCACCGACGGCGCGACGGTCGCGCCCACCTCGCCGGCGAGCTCCTCTGCCGCTTCGAGCCGGCGCGCCCAGATGCGGATCTCCGGCTCCTCGAGTACCGCGCGCATCGCGTGGACGTGCCCGCGCGCCTGGGCGCCTGCGCCGAGAATCGCGACGCGCTGCGCATCCGGTCGTGCGAGCGCGCGGGTCGCGACCGCGGACACGGCCGCTGTCCGGATCTCGGTGATCGGGGCGGCGTTCATGATCGCGAGCAGCTCGCCCGACTCGCCGTCGTGCAGGAGCACGCCGCCCATGTGCGTGTCGAGGCCGCGCGACGGGTTCGTCGGGACGATCACGATCTCCTTGAGGGCGTACGCAGGCGTGGGTCCTGCGCGATACGCGGGCATGAGCCCGAGCAGCGTGTCTGCGCCCTCGGGGCGTGCGATCGAGCGGAGCGGGTTGTAGAGCTCACCGCGCGCGAGCGAGGCGAGCACCTCGGTCATCGCCTCGATGCACGACTCCATGTCGAGGAGCTCGCGCACCTCGTGCTCGTTCAGGACGATCACGAGAACAAGCCTCCCAGATGCGAATGCTCGTCCGCCGAGAGTTCGAGCGCGAGCGCCTCCCGCACCGGCTCGAGCTGCTCCGCGCGAGTGGGGCCGACGACGACAGCCGTGACGTCGGACACGCCGAGCAGCCAGGCGAGTGCGAGCCCGGCCATCGAGACGCCCCGACCGAAGGCTTCGCGCTCGAACGCCTCGAGCGCGTCGAAGACCGTGTCGTCCTCGTACGTGCGGTAGCCGTCGGGCCGCTGCGTCATGCGCGAGCCCTCCGGGTACGGCTCGCCGCGGCGGTACCGGCCCGCCAGCCAGCCTCCGGCCAGCGGTCCGAACGCCTCGTACCCGAGGCCGTGCTCGTGGCAGACGGGGAAGACCGTCTCGGCGTCTGCTCGGTCGAGGAGCGAGTACGAGTTCTGCGCCCACTCGAAGCGTGTGAGCCCCTCGAGCCCCGATACCTCGAGCGCTTCTGCGAGCTGCTCGGCCGAGAAGTTGGACGCGCCGACCGCGCCGACGATGCCTGCGCGCACGAGCTCGTCGAACGCCGCGAGGGTCTCCTCGATCGGCGTCTCGGGGTCGGGCGCATGCGCCATGTAGAGCGGGATGCGCTCGAGCCCGAGCCGCTCGAGGCTCATCTCGATCTGCCGCCGGATGCGTTGTCGCGACAGGCCCCGATCGGCGCCCTCGGCCATCGGGTTGAACGTCTTCGTCTCGATCACGATCGCGTCGCGCACCGCTGGCCCCTTCGCCGCCAGCCACTCGCCGATCCACGCTTCGCTTCGTCCGCCGCCGTAGGCGTCCGCCGTGTCGAACGTCCTGATCCCGAGCTCCCAGGCGGCGTCCATGATCCGCGGCGCCTCCTCGCGCGGGATGCCCTGGCCGAAGAACGCCGGCGCGGAGCCGACGCCGCCGAAGTTGCCGCAGCCGAGGACGACCCGCGAGACGGCGATTCCGCTCCCGCCGAGCTCGCGCGCCTCCACCCGGGAGATCCTACGGCTGGAGCGGCGACCCCGGACGCAACGCCGGGCGGGGGAACGACGACGTCACCTCGACGGCGCGGCCCTCGGTGGCCGATGTCGTGGTCGCGTCCAGGATCTCGACGATGTGCGCGGCGTGAGCACCCGTGGCGCGATGGGGCCGGCCGGTCACGATGGCGTCGCTCAGCTCGCCGAGCGCCCGTCCCCAGTCGGTCCCCCGGAACGGGTTCTCGACCGGGACCGGCTCGTACGAGCCGCCGAACGGCGCGAGCTCGACCGTCGCGTCGAACTCCTGCCAGCTCGAGAGGAAGAGCGAGCCGGTATCCCCATGGAGCTCGATACCGCTTTGCTTGCTGTGATGGCCGACGTAGAAGTTCGCCGTCAGGCGTACGACGGTCCCGCTCTCGAGCTCGATGACCGCGACGCCGAAATCCGGTGCGCCGGGAGAGAAGGGCTCTCCGGAAGTCGTCGTGCGATCCGGGTACAGCACCTTCCCGAACGCCGTGACGCGACGCGCCGGGCCGAACATGGCGGTGAGGATCGTCAGCGGATAGACGCCGACGTCGGCGAACGGGCCGATGCGGTAGAAGGGCTCCGGCCGCGGATGCCAGCTCTCGATGCGGCTCCAGTTCACCTCGGCATAGGCGACCCGGACGGCGCCGATCGCGCCCTCGTCGACGAGGCGCCACATCGTCTCCTGCGCCTCGCCGAGGAACGTGATGGGCGAGCACGAGAGCCGCAGGCCCCTGTCGTCGGCCAGGTCGACGAGCGAACGAGCACTCGGGTAGTCGCCCGCGAGCGGCTTCTCGCTGTGCACGTGCTTGCCGGCCACCAGCGCCGCATTCGTCACCTCGGCGTGGACCCCGGGGTAGGTCAGGTTGACGATCGCATCGACCGCGGGATCCCCGAGCACGTCGTCGAGCGACGGATAGTGGACTCCGCCGAAGCGGTCGACGAACGCTTCGCTGAGCGCTCGGTCGACGTCCGTCGCGCCCGCGATCCGGACGGTCGGGTACGCGCTCATCGTCTCGCCGTACGCGCCCGAGATGTTCCCGCACCCGATGACGGCGACGCGCAGCGCCTGCTCAGACACGGTGCCCCACCTCCGTCGTGGCCAGCTGCTCCCGGATGCGCGCGAGCATGCGGGCGCACTCGTCGGTGGGATCGCGGTCGTAGGGCTCGTGCTCGATGCTCACCGGGCCGGAGTACCCGATCGCGAGCAGCTTCTCGACACAGCCCGCGATGTTCGCGCACCCCTCGCCGTGCATGCACGAGACATGTGTCCCCGGCTCCTCGACGTCCTTCAGGTGGACGTGGAAGAGCCGGTCGGAGAGGTCGCCGATCGCGGTGACCGGGTCGTACGACTGGGTCGCCCACCAGCCCGTGTCGACGGCGGCGCCGAGCACGTCGGCGTCGTCGCCGATCGCC
>DASUCI010000226.1:0-3271 GCA_035762825.1 Gaiellaceae bacterium
CTCGACGGAGCGAAGGCGCTCGACGACTCGCTCGTCTCCGGACGGCTGCTCGTGAACCTCGACGGGACGAGTGACGGGGCGCTGACGATCGGCTGCGCCGGAAGCGACCACACGCTCCTTCGCATGGAACTCTCCGAAGAGCCCCCGCCTGCGGGCACCGTCGTCCGACGCATCGAGCTGTCCGGTGCGAAGGGCGGCCACTCGGGGGGCGACATCGCCGCCGGCCGCGTGAACGCCGTCAAGGCGCTCGGCCGCGTGCTCTCCGCCGCGTACGAGGCAGCTCCGTTCGGGCTCGTCTCGCTCGACGGCGGCGTCAGCCGAAACGCGATCCCGCGCGACGCTCGTGCGCTCGCCTGCGTGCCGGCGGAGCTCGACGATTCCTTCCGCCGCGCAGCCGAGGCCGAGCTCGCGGCGGTCGTCCGGCAGCACGCCGGCACGGACGACGGCCTCGTGCTCGACATCTCCTCTGCGGAGGCTGAGACGGCCGCGAGCCCCGAGGCAACGCGACGTGCGCTCGATCTCGTCGCGGCGATCCCGACGGGTGTCGTGGCGATCACGCCCGGGCTCGTCGAGGTCGTCGAGACGAGCACGAGCCTCACGACCACGGCGACCGAGACCGGCATGCTGACGCTCGGTTCGATGACCCGGAGCTCGAACGCCGCCGCGCTCGACACGGTCCTCGCGACCATGCACGCGCTCGCACGGCTCGGCGGCGCGGAGATCGAGGCGCGGCGCTCCTACCCACCGTGGGCGCCCAAGCTGGACTCCGCGCTCCTCACAACCGCGAAGGCCACCCACGCGCGCGTGTTCGGCACGGATCCCACGCTCACCGTCGTCCACGGCGGGCTCGAGTGCGCCGTCCTCGGCCAGCGCCTACCCGGTGTCGAGATGATCTCGATCGGGCCCGAGATCGTCGGACCGCACGCGCCGGGCGAGAAGGTGCGGATCTCGAGCACGCAGCGCTTCTACCGCCTGCTCGGCGCGCTCCTGGGCGACCTGTCCTCCTAGGAGGCGTACCGTCGGCAGCGGTGCTCGAGCCCGTCGGGGTCGAGCACGGTCGTCCGACCGCGGGCGAGCGCGACGGCGCCGAGCCGCGCCTCCTCGCGCAGCACGCGGTTCACCGTGGCACGCGACGTGCCGGCCATGGCTGCGATGTCCTCCTGGGTCAGCGGCACGACGCAGTCCTCGTACATCGACGCGAGCTCGACGAGACGGCGGCGCACGCGGGTCTCGGCATCGAGGTAGTGCGCCTCGACGACCCGATCCGTCGAGCGGCGAAGCTGCTCCGCGAGCAACCGCAGCAGCACGTCCTTCACCGCGGGGTGCGCGCGCTGGAGCGCCGCGAAGTCGTCGCGGAAGATCGAGCGAGTCTCTCCCGCCTCGAGCGCCTCGACGGTGGCGGAGCGCCGTGCGTCCGGGAGGAGGAGCGCCAGCTCGCCGAAGCTCTGCCCCGGCCCGAGCACGTCGACGAGCACGCCGTCCCCGAGCGGCGTCAGGACGCGGGCGCCGAAGCGGCCTCGCACGACGAGGTGCAGCGAGTCGGCCGGGTCGTCGCGATGGAAGACGACTTCGCCCTTGCCGAAGGCCCGGCGCCGCGCGATCGCGAGCAGCCGGCGAACGTCGTCGGCCGGGAGATCGGCGAGTAGCGGCCACTCCATGGGGGAAGTCTGTGTAACGCCGGTGACATTCGCAACGTCGTGACCGCGAACGACGCAGCTGCGAGCGGCTCCTAGGCTGCCTGCATGAGGACGACGAGGAGGGAGTGGAGCATGAGAGCCATCGTCATCACCGGAGCAATCGCCACGGTCTTTGCAGTAGCGCCTGCGGTCGCCGCTGCGGGGAACGTCGTGGCCCAGTCCATGCCGCAGAACCACAAGGCACAGGTCGTCGACGTCCAGATCGCGAAGGTGCAGCGCGCGCAGGCGGCGACCTCGCTGCAGCGACATCTCGTCCAGGTCGCGCATGCCAACCGCTTCTCGTTGCTCGTCCGGACGCAGCTGCGCTAGTCCGCTCCTTCCACCCGAGTGGGGAGGGCCGAGGGGAGCCGCGAGGCTCCTCTCGTCGCGTCAGAGTCCGACGAGGTCGTCCGGCCGCACGGGGACGCGTCGCAGCTCGCGTCCGCTGGCGTCCCGGAGCGCGGCGACGATTGCCGCCGTGGAGACGACGGTCGGTGGCTCGCCGACGCCCTTCAGCCCGTACGGGGCGTCCGGTTCCGGCTCCTCGACCAACTCCGAGACGACGGGCGGCATGTCCAGGAACGTGGGGATGAGGTAGTCCGTGAAGCTCGCGTTCGTGATCGCACCGTCGCGCGTCTGGATCTCCTCCATGAGCGCGAGCCCGAGCCCCTGCGCCGTGCCGCCCTCGATCTGACCCTCGACGGCGGTGCGACTCAGCGCGTTGCCGACGTCCTGGGCGGTACCGATCCAGACGACCCGGGTCAGACCGAGCTCCACGTCGACCTCGACGACCACCCGCATCGCGGCGAGCGCGAGCGCGACGTGCGCGTTGCCTTCGGTGATCTGTCCGGTCTCGGGATCGAGCGGGAACGTCCGTGGGTGGCGATAGACCCGCTCCACGTCGACCCCGCCTTCCGTGCGCTCGCGCTCCTCGAGTGCGGCGCGGCACGCCGTCTGCACGGCGCCTGCAGCCATCCAGGTCATGCGTGACGCCGAGGCGGAGCCGGCCGAGCCCACCTGCGCCGTCGATCCCGACGCCAGCGTCACCTCGTCGATGCCGAGCTCCATCCTCGCCACCTGGAGGATCACCTCGCTCACGCCCTGACCGACCTCGGCGGCGGCGCAGTGCACCACGGCCGAGCCGTCCTCGGCAAGCACGACGCGCGCCGTGCAGAAGTCGTCGAACCCCTCCGAGTAGCAGACGTTCTTGAAGCCGACCGCGAAGCCCACGCCGCGCCGCACGCCCTCCCCGCGCGTCGTGTTCCCCGCGCCACCGGGGAGGCGAATCGCGTCGCGTGGCAGCTCCTCCTGCTCCGGAACCGCAAGCGCGGCCGCACGGCGGATGACCTCACGTGTCGGCAGCGAGCCCATGACGACCTGGCCCGTCGCGAGCGTCCCGCCGGGCTCGAGCGCGTTCAACAGCCGCAGCTCGATCGGATCGATCTCGAGCGCTACCGCGAGCGCGTCCATCTGCGCCTCGGCGGCGAAGCACGTCTGCACCGCCCCGAACCCGCGCATCGCGCCGCACGGAGGGTTGTTCGTGTACACGGCGAGGCCGTCGATCTCGACGTTGTCGACGGCGTACGGGCCGACCG
>DASUCI010000227.1:0-2231 GCA_035762825.1 Gaiellaceae bacterium
ACGCGAGCTGGGTTCAGAACGTCGTGAGACAGTTCGGTCCCTATCCGCCATGGGCGTTGGAGGTTTGAGAGGAGTCGTCTCTAGTACGAGAGGACCGAGATGAACAGGCCTCTGGTGTAGCAGTTGTCCTGCCAAGGGCACCGCTGCTTAGCCACGCCTGGATGGGATAACCGCTGAAAGCATCTAAGCGGGAAGCCCACCTCGAGATGAGACCTCCCATCCCCTCGAGGGAGTAAGGGCCGTGGAAGACCACCACGTTGATAGGCGGCACGTGTACGCGCAGCAATGCGCTCAGCGGAGCCGTACTAATTGCCCGAGGTCTTGATTTTGAACACCGACGACAGCCGCTATGGAGTTTTGAAGGTCGTGCGTGCGCGGTGACTCACCGCAGCCGGCTCTTCGACAATTTGGGCGGTCATAGCGGCGGGGATACACCTCTTCCCATTCCGAACAGAGAAGTTAAGCCCGCCAGCGCCGATGGTACTCGGGGCGCAAGCCCCCGGGAGAGTAGGACGCCGCCCAGTCTTATCCGCAGATCGGAAGCCCGCACTCGCGGGCTTCCGATCGCGAGGATCCCTGAAGCCCGCCGCTTCGCGGCGGGGCGCGCCGCGACTGCCATGTCGCCGCGCACCGCATGTCGTCCAGCGATGCATCCTTACACTCGCCGCATGGAGCTACGCGACGGCGACCTCGTATTGCGGGCGTGGACCGAGGACGACGTCGACGCGATGGTCGCGGGCTGCAACGACCCGGACGTCGCGCACTGGATTCCGACGATTCCGCATCCGTACACGCGCGAGGATGCGCTCGCATTCATTCACGGCGAGGTGCGGCCCGAGCACCAGGCGCTCGCCATCGAGCTGGCCGGGCAGGTCGTCGGCGGCATCGGGATGGGCCTGAACTCGCACGAGTATCGCGCGACGATGGGCTACTGGGTCGCGGCTGGGGTGCGGGGCCAGGGCATCTGCACTCGCGCTCTCCGTCTCCTGGCGCGCCACGCGCTCGAGGAGCTCGAGCTTCAGCGCGTCGATCTCGTCACCGATCCCGACAATCTCGCATCGCAGCGCGTTGCCGAGAAGGTCGGGTTCCGGCGCGAAGGCGTCCTCCGTGCCCATCTGAGGCATCCCGACGGGCGGATTCGGGACTCGGTGATGCTCTCGCTGCTACCCGGCGAGCTTCGAGAGTGAGACGTCGGAGACGCGGCCGTTCGAGCCGGCGCCGAGCTCTCTGAGCCGGCGCAGGCGCGCGTCGAGAGGCGGGTGTGTCTTGAACATGCGCGCGATACCCTCGTTCTCGAATGGATCGACGGGATAGAGCGGCTCCGTTGCGGGTGACGCGGCGAAGTCCACGAGCTCGGCCGCGCGGTCGAGCCGCATGAGCGCGTCGGCCAGGTCGTGGGCCGCCCCGGTGGAGCTCGCAGCGAGCGCATCGGCCTGCAGCTCGCGCTTCGGCGAGAGCAGCACGTGCACGAAAGCGGCGCCGATCGGAGCGAAGACGTAGAGGAGCGCCCGCGAGAGCCAGCCGCCGACGCGGCTGGTCTCCACCAGCGTGGCGGCGAACAGGACGACGAAGGTCTGCGCGAGCACGTCGCGGCGCCGGACGTGTGCGAGCTCGTGGGCGATCGCGGCCTCGAGCTCCTCGCGGCGGAGTGACTTGAGCGCCCCGAGCGAGACGGCGACAGAGGAGCTCATCGGCCCTCGCCCGACCGCGAAGAGACGCGGGAAGCCGTCGTCGATGAGGTACAGCTGCGGCGGACGGACGCCGAGCTGCGCTGCGACCTTGTCCGTCCCGGAACGCAGCACCGGATCCTCCGCGAGCGCGAACGGGCGCGCGCCGAGCATGCCGAGGAGGGCGCGATCGCCGTAGCGGTACACACCCGTCGCAGCGAGAAGCGTGCAGAACACGAAGAGGAGCGCAGTCGTCCGGCCGCCGATGAGCCAGCCGACGCCGCCGAACACCGTCGCGAGCAGCGCGACGAGCACGAGTGCCTTCAGGATGTTGAGCGCGACTGCTCGCGCCACGGCCTACGAGTCCCCTGTGTCGTCCTCGATGAACCCGCGTGGAGGCCAGTCGGGCTCGGGTGCGTCGCAGCGGCTCGAGCAGTGCAGTGACGCGACGTTCTGGAGCGGGATGAGGATGTGTCCGTTCAGCTCGACGTGGGGGACGTCCTCGAACGAGCAGTAGGCCGTGAGGACACCCTCTTGATACTCGCCGCCGAAGAGCGCCACCTC
>DASUCI010000228.1:0-4761 GCA_035762825.1 Gaiellaceae bacterium
CGACCCTCGGCGACGAGCTCGCACGGAACCCGTTCCTCGGTGAGCTCCGTGCGGAGAGCAGCGCGTGAGTCGCGCGCCGAAGATCGAGCGTCCGCGCGGCACCCACGACGTCCTTCCCTCCGAGCAGCAGCTGTGGCACCGTGTCACGTCCGAGATCGAGCGCCTCTGCGCGCTCTACGGCTATCGGCCGATCACGACACCGGTGTTCGAGGACACGGCGCTGTTCGAGCGGACGTCCGGTGCAGGCTCGGACGTGGTGCAGAAGGAGATGTACACCTTCTCGGATCGGTCGGATCGCTCGCTGACGCTTCGTCCCGAGGCGACGGCGCCCATCTGCCGCGCCTACGTCGAGCATGGGCTCCACCGTGAGCCGCAGCCGGCCAAGCTCTTCACCATCGCATCGATGTACCGGTACGGAGCACCCGGAAAGGGGCGCTACCGCGAGCACTGGCAAGCGTCGGTCGAGGCGATCGGAAGCGACGATCCGTCCGTCGACGCGGAGTTGATCCAGCTCTACGACGCGCTTCTTGGCCGGTTGGGCGTGGCGCAGTACCAGCTCGATCTCAACTCGATCGGCTGCCGCGACTGCCGTCCGGCGTATCTCGAGGCGCTTCGCGCGTGGCTCGACGCGAACCTCGCGCGGCTCGACGAGGCAACGCGAGAGAAAGCTGCGGCGAGCCCGCTGCGTGTCTTCGACAACTACGCGGCGAAGCCGGAAGCCGTGAGGGCCGCGCTCGACGAGGCGCCAAAGATCGGCGAGTCGCTCTGCACCGAGTGCCTCGAACGCTTCGCCGTCGTCCAGCGCGACCTCGACGCAGCGGGAGTGCGCTACCGCCTCGAGCCGACGCTCGTCCGTGGGCTCGATTACTACTCGCGCACCACATGGGAGTTCGTCGGCCCGCTCGAGAACGAGAACGCGACGCTCTCGGGGGGCGGACGCTACGACTACCTCGTCGAGGAGATCGGCGGGCCGCCCACGCCCGGCGTGGGCTTCGGGGCGGGCATCGAGCGACTGCTTCTCGCGCTCGAGGCCGAAGGCGTCGCCAATGTCGTCGCGCCGATGATCGACATCTTCTTCGCGCTCGAGGCGGATGCACCGCGCGAGCGCGTCGCCGGTTGGCTCGCCGAGCTCCGCGCGCGAGGCGTCGCGAGCGACACCGACTACGCCGGTCGCTCCCTCAAGGGCCAGCTCACGCAGGCGGGCAGGAGCGGAGCGGCGAGAGTCGTCGTCGTCGGCGCGAACGACGCGACGATCCGCCTCGCAGGAAGCGCCGACGAAGCGGTCTCCCACGACGCGCTCCTGGACAGACTGTCCAAATGACCTGGCGCGACGCCATGTGTGGCGACCCGCGTCCCGATCACGTCGGGGAGTCGCTGACGCTCGCCGGTTGGGTGGGCACGCGCCGGGACCACGGCGGGCTCGTCTTCGTCGACCTGCGGGACCACACGGGCGTGACGCAACTCGTGATCAATCCCGAGAGGTCGCCGACGGCCGCCGAGCTCGCGAAGGAGATCCGCAACGAGTTCGTGCTCCGCGCGCGCGGGGAGGTCGTCGCGCGCTCGGCGGAGACGATCAACCCGGCGATGGCGACCGGTGCGGTCGAGCTGCAGGTCGACGAGCTCGAGATCGTGTCGCGCTCGACGCCGCTCCCGTTCCAGCTCGACGAGGAGGGCGTCGACGAGAACCTGCGACTGCGCTACCGCTGGCTCGACCTGCGGACGCCGCGCATGCAGCAGAACATGAGGCTCTCGCACACCGTGATCTCGTCGATCCGGCGGACGATGGACGGGCTCGGGTTCATCGACGTCTGGACGCCGAGCATGACGCGCGGGACGCCCGAAGGCGCACGCGACTTTCTCGTCCCCGTGCGCCTGCAGCCGGGCCGGTTCTTCGCGCTCGCACAGTCGCCGCAGATCTTCAAGCAGCTCTGCATGATCGGCGGCCTCGACCGCTACTACCAGATCGCGACCTGCTGGCGAGATGAGGACCTTCGCGCCGACCGGCAGTTCGAGTTCAGGCAGCTCGACCTCGAGCTGGCGTTCGTCGAGCGTGAGGACGTGCTCGACGTGCTCGAGCAGGTCGTCGTCGACGCGTTCGTCGCCACGGGGCGGGAGCCGCCGGCGCGGCCGTTCCCGCGCCTGACCTACGCGGACGCGCTGGCGCGCTACGGGACGGACAAGCCGGACCTTCGCTTCAGGCTCGAGATCCAGGACGCGACGGAGCTGACGCGCAGCTCCGAGTTCGGCGTCTTCGCGGGCGCGGAGACCGTGCGCTACCTCGTCGCACCGCGTGCGTTCTCACGGACGGAGCTGCAGCGGCTCGAGGAGATCGCGAAGGAATGGGGTGCGAAGGGCCTCGCGTACCTCGTCCATGACGGCGACGAGGTGCGTTCTCCGATCGCGAAGTTCCTCTCCGAGGCCGAGCTCGATGCCTTCCGCAGCGAGCCCGGCTCGACGGTGCTCTTCGCGGCGGGCGACGGGGCGACGGTCGCGCGCGTCCTCGGAGGGTTGCGGATCCACCTGGGCCGGGAGCTCGAGCTCGCGTCCGACGAGGATCTCTTCCACTGGGTGATCGACTTCCCGCTCTTCCAGATCGACGAGGACACCGGGCAGTGGACGTTCCTCCACCATCCCTTCACCGCGCCGATCGACGGGCACGAGGATCGCGTGGCGGCCGATCCGGGCACTGCGCTGAGTCAGCACTACGACCTCATCTGGAACGGATGGGAGCTCGGCTCGGGCTCCATCAGGATCCACAGCTCGCACGTCCAGCGGGACGTCTTCCGGACGATGGGGATGAGCGACGAGGAGGCGCGCGACAAGTTCGCCTTCCTGCTCGACGCGCTCGCTATGGGCGCCCCGCCGCACGGCGGCTTCGCGATGGGGATCGAGCGCTTTCTCGCGCTCATGGCCGACGAGCCGAACATCCGCCAGGTCGTTGCCTTCCCGAAGGTGTCGAGCGGCTCCGACCCGCTCACGGGCGCTCCGGCGACCGCGCCGAACGAGCAGCTCCGCGAGCTCGGGATCCGGCTCGTCGACGAGACCCCGGCGTAGCCGCGGCCTCAGCCACACTACGGCGGTGCCTGCAGTCTTCGGCCAGCGTCTCGTCGTCCTCGCGGCGGTCGCGCTCCTCGCCGCAATCGCGGCTGCGGCGATCGTCGAGCAGCGTGATTCGGACGAGGGCGCGGCTGCCCTCACGAGCGCGCCGGCGCCCGCAGGGTGGAACATCGCGTTTGCCGGTTCGCGCGGCGCAACGGGCGATGCACAGCGGACGACATGCGGGCAGGTGCTCGCTCCGCAGTCGCTCGGCGTGACGCACCCCGTCCTTCCCTGCGGCGCGAAGCTGATCCTCCGCTCGGGCGATACGCAGGTGGTGAGCGAGGTGATCGACAACGCGCTCGTCGAGCCCGGCCGCCAGCTGGAGGTCACCGAGGAGCTCGGCCGGATGCTCGGGATCGACGGCACCGTCGAGCTGGAGTGGCGCTTCGCCACGAGCTCCGGCTGAGTCGGCGCCGAACGGATAGAGTCGAGTCCGCTCGACCCTGTACGTGGCTTCGGCTCAAACGTGAACCAACACACACGCGAAGGGAGCCGGCGTCGGAGCAAGGCGTTGCCGACACTCCGCGTGGCACCCACCTGGCTTGCCAGGTTCGCAACGGCTGAAGTCACGGCAGGGTGGGGCGTCCACTGCTCGCTAGCCTGAGCGGATGATCGAGGTCTACGGAGACGCGACGCGGGGCGACGCGTGGGCCTCGGTGCGGCTGACGGTCGACTGCGACACGATCGTTGCTGCCGACGCACCCGGCCTCGAGCGCCCGCTCGACGGGCTCACGCTGCTCGAGGCAGCTGCGGTAGGCGGGGAACCGCTGGCCGTCGATGCACTCGCGTCCGCGATCGGCCCGATCTTCCGCGCCGCGCGCGGCACCGGCCGCGTCGCGGTTGCGATGAGCGGTGGCGTCGACAGCGCCGTCGCACTCCACCGCGCGGGGGAGCACGCGGTCGGCGTCACGCTCAGGCTCTGGCAGGACCCCGCGGCCCCGGATACGGAGCGGGCGTGCTGTTCGCCCGCCGCGGTGTCCGCGGCCAGGTCGGCCTGCCATGCGCTCGGAGTCCCGCACGTGACGCTCGACCTGCGCGGCGAGTTCAAGGGCGCGATCGTCGATCCGTTCACCAGGGCCTACGAGCAAGGGGAGACGCCGAATCCGTGCATGCGCTGCAACGGCGCGTTTCGATTCGACGCGCTCGTGGGATTCGCCGAGCGTGCGGGCGCCGGGGAGCTCTGGACGGGTCACTACGCCCGGATCGTCGAGCACGACGGCATGAGCCTCGTCGCGCGGGCACGCGACGAGAGCAAGGACCAGTCGTACATGCTCGCGGGAGTCGATCCGTCACTCCTCGAGCGGGTGCACTTTCCGCTGGGAGACCAGACGAAGGAGGAAACGCGCGCGGAGGCTGCGGCGCTCGGGCTCGCGGCTGCGGGGCGTCCGGAGAGTCAGGAGGCGTGCTTCCTCGGCGGAGACGACTACCGCGCGTTCCTCGCGCGCCAGGGGCTACGCGCCACGACCGGACCGGTGGTCGACGCCGACGGCGCGACGATCGGCGAGCACGACGGGTACTGGCAGTTCACGCCCGGGCAGCGGCGTCGGGTCCGCATCGCCTCCGACCGGCCGCTCTACGTGCTGGGAACCGACGCCGCGACGAACACCGTGACCGTCGGTCCACGCGAGCGGCTCGCCGTGTCGTCCGTCGCGACCCGAGGGA
>DASUCI010000229.1:0-7013 GCA_035762825.1 Gaiellaceae bacterium
GAGCGCGAGATACCCCTGCTTGGAGACGAACCGGTCCGGGAGCGAGGAGACACCGCTCGTGCCGACGTTCATCGTCAGCACCGGCAGCGCGAGCGCGACGAGGGCCGCGACGGAGAGCGTCAGGCTCAGAGCCGGGCGGCGAAGGACACCGCGCACGATCGCGCCCCAGAACCGCCCCTCGGAGCCGGCCTCGTCGGAGCGTCGCCCGACGAACGGGATGCGCAGCGCGTTCACGCGGTCCCTGAGAAGCCCGAGGACGGCCGGGAGGAGCGTGAGAGCCGCGATCACCGAGACGATCCCGACGAGGATCGCACCGGCCGCGAGGCTCCGCATGATCGAGCTCGGAACGAGGAGCATCCCGAACATCGCGATCACGAACACCGTGCCGCTGAAGAGCACCGCGCGGCTGGCGGTCGCTCCGGCGATCTCGATGGCTGCGAGCTCGGCGTGGCCCTTGGCACGTTCCTCGCGATAGCGCGAGACGACGAACAGCGAGTAGTCGATCCCGAGCGCGAGGCCCATGCCCGTGAGCATGTTGATGACGAAGACCGAGAGCTCGAACTGCTGCGCAACGAGCGCCGTCAGCCCGAGCGCGACGACGATCGAGACCATCGCCATCAAGAGCGGCACCAGTCCCGCGACGACGGCGCCGAAGACCAGGAGCAGGATGATGAGCGCCGCCGGGAGGCCGAACTTCAGCTCGCCGTTCTCGAGGTCTTCCTGCGAGAGGAGGTTGAAGTCGTGGTCGAGCGTCTCTTCACCCGTGACCGACACGGCGAACGCGCCCTCGTCGTCGATCGCCTCGATCTTCTCGACGAGCGCCTCCGTCTCGTCGTCGCTCGTGAGCGCGATCGGGATGATGGTCGCGTGGCCGTCTTCCGAGACCAGGCCGGTGTTCGGATCGTCGAGGTACGTGCGCGCCCGGCCAAGTGCCGTGATCTCGTCGTCTGCGAGAAAGTCGCGAACGTACCCCTCGAACTCGGGCGAGTCGACGGTGTGCTCGCTGGAGCGGATGACGACGATGTCCGAGACGGCCGTGTCGGGATCGGGTGGGAGCGCCCTGAAGAGCGCTTCGTCCGCGCGCTCCGACTCGGGGTTGTTCGTCGGAGCGCCATCGGTCGTGAGGCTGCCGCCGAGGAGCGTCACGATTGCGAAGACCGCGAGGACGACGATCGCGATCCAGGCTCCGATCGTCCGCCACGGATGCCGCGCGCTGGCGCCTGCGACTGCCTGAGTAACGCTCGTCTTCATCGTGTCCTCCTCGTGCTCGATCCGTGCCTATCTAGTGACTGATTACTCACCATCTGGAGAAAAAAGAGAGTGCCAGCACTTCAGGATTCCTTGCATCCCTCCGCCAGGCGGGCAGCCCAGGAGTCGCGAGGCTCGCGCTCGAACGAGTAGTCCATGGCGGCGAGGACGTTGAGCAGCATGCCTTTCGCGAAGAAGCGCGCGACCGTCTCCCTGTCGGCGCCCGACACGGCCTCGACGTAGTCGACGAGCCGTCCGTAGCCGCGCGCGACCGATGCCCGGATCTCCTCGTCGTTCACAGCCGCCGAGTACGCCTGCAGCTGACCCTGGAGCATCGTCCGATCGCTCTCGATGAGCTCTGCGTACGCCTGCCCGATCGCGTCGAGCGCCTCTTCACCGGACGTGCCCGCAGCTGCCGCCCGGAAGATGTCGAGCGTGCGCTGGAAGCACAGGTCGTTCATGGCCACGAACAGCGCCTTCTTCGACCCGAAGAGGCGGAAGAGGTACGGCTGCGAGATGCCCGCGAGGCGCGCGATCGTGTCCGTGGACGCGCCGTGCAGCCCGTGCTGGGCGAACTCGTGTCTCGCGGCCTCGAGGACGGCTTCGCGCCGCTCCTCGGCTGTCTGTCGCGGAACGGTCTGGCTCACAGCGGAGTAAGTTAGCACTCACTCACAACGAGGTCAAGACATCCGCGACGCGTTCGACCTCCTCCTCGGTGGTCGTCGTCGCGAACGGGAGCGCGAGCGCGCGCTCGAACGCCCTGTCGGCGCCGGGAAACGGACCCTGCGCCCGGTACGGCTCGAGGCGATGCAGCGCCCAGGTGCCGATCTGCGCCTCGATCCCCGCGGTGCGCAGCGACGCGAGCGCCTCGTCGCGGCGCTCGAGCTGGACGACGTACGCCTGCCAGCCGTGCCGGTCTCCTTCCGCACAGCCGGGTGTCAGGACATGGTGCTCGAGCCGCTCCGAGTACCAGCCCGCGACGCGCTCGCGCGCGGTGAGGAGCTCCTCGAGCCGCGCGAGCTGCGGAACCCCGAGCGCGCAGAGGAGGTCGGGCAGCCGGTAGTTGAAGCCCGGTGCGGGCATGTCGCCGAGTGTCCGCCAGCCGTGATGGCGGAAGCGCCTGACGGCGGCGTCGAGATCCGCCTCGTCGGTCGTGACCGCGCCGCCCTCCCCCGTCGTGACGATCTTGCGCGGGTGGAACGAGAGGCAGCCCGCGACGCCGAGCGCACCGCAGGGTGAGCCGCGGTACGTGGCGCCGAGCGCGCCGGCGGCGTCCTCGAGGAGCACTACCTCCTGGGGAATCGCAGTCTGCAACGCCTCCCACTCGACGGGCCGCCCGAAGAGGTGTACGGCCATGACCGCGCGCGTGCGCGGCGTCACGGCTGCCGCCACGGCTGCGACGTCGAGGTTGAACGTGTCCGGGTCGACGTCGACGAGGACCGTCTTCGCGCCGCAGAGCTCGACGACGTTCGCCGTCGCCGGGAACGTGTACGCCGGGACGATAACCTCGTCACCAGGGCCGACCTCGAGAGCGAGCAGGGCAACGTGGAGTGCGGCAGTGCCCGACGAGACCACCGCCGCATGCGCGGTCCCGACCGCCTCGGCGATCGCCCGCTCGAACTCCTGGACCTTCGGCCCCATGGTGAGCTGGCCCGTGCCCACGACCTCGGCGATCGCTTCGAGCTCCGCCTGCCCGACGTCCGGCCGCGCCAGCCGGATCGGCTCGCTCATACGGGCTGGTGCTCCCGGTACCACGCGATCGTGCGCTCGAGACCCTGGTCGAGCTCGACCCTCGCCTCGAAGCCGAGGAGCTCGCGCGCCTTGTCGACGTTCGGGATGCGCAACTCGACGTCCGAGTAGTGCAGGGGCTGGAACTGGAGCTCTCCGTCGAGGCCGGTGAGGCGCTTGATGCGCAGCGCGAGGTCGTAGATGGTCACGGCCGAGCGCGCATTTCCGACGTTGAAGCTCTCGCCGACCGCGTTCGGATGCTCGAGCGCGAGCAGCAGCGCCTCGACCATGTCGTCGACGTAGCACCACGCGCGGATCTGCGAGCCGTCGCCGTGGATGACGAGGTCCTTCCCGGCGAGCGCCGTCTCGATGAAGGCGCGGATGGCACCGCCGCCGATCTGGCCGGGCCCGTAGACGTTGAACGGCCGCACGGAGACCGTCGGTAGGCCGAGCTCGTCGTGGTACGCGTGCGCCATGTGCTCGCCGGCGAGCTTCGACACCGCGTACGTCCAGCGCGCCTCGCCGACCGAGCCCTGCGTCGTCACGTGCAGCTCGTCGACCTTGAACGCGTACGTCCCGAACACCTCGCTGGTCGAGAACTCGATGAAGCGCTCGATCGTGTCCTTCGTCGCGAGCGCGGCCTCGAGCGCGTTGTACGTCCCGATGAGATTGACCCGCATCGTCCGTACCGGGCTCTCGATGACCGTGTCGACGCCCGCGATCGCAGCCGCGTGGACGACGTGGGTCGCTCCGCGCACGACGTCGGTGAGGAACGGCGCATCGAGCACGTCTCCCTGCACGAACGTGAAGTTCGGGTGCTCCGCGAGCGCGGTGCCGCCGAGCGTGTCTCGGTGGAGGTTGTCGACGGCGACGATCTGGTTCTCGTCGACGAGGCGCCGCGCGAGTGTCGTCCCGATGAATCCCGCGCCGCCCGTGACGACCACGCGCTTCCCCGTCAGAGCCACGCGGGCGAGTGTAGTGACCTGCGCGTTTTCACCCCGCCCTTACGGGGCAGGGATATCCTCGAAGGGATGCGTGCTGTCCTGGCTCTCCTCGCGGTGTGCGTCGGTCTCGTCGCCTGCACCGCCGCTGCCGGTGGACCCTCGAGCGGCACGTCGCTTCGCATCGCGTACTGGGAAGACGGGATGGGAACGAAGCCCGATGCAGCGTGGACGCTTCGGTGCGAACCGGCAGGCGGGTCGCTCGCTCGGCCCGCTCGGGCATGCGCGCGACTCGAGGCAGGGGGCGCGAAGCTGTTCGCGCCGCTCCCGAAGAACATCGTCTGCACCGAGATCTACGGCGGCCCGCAGCGAGCCCGTGTCGTCGGCACCGTGGGCGGCAAGCGCATCTGGGCGACGTTCTCACGGACGAACGGGTGCAACATCGACCGCTGGCAACGTGTCTCTCCCTGGCTCCTGCCGCCGGGCGGCATAACCTAGTCCACCGTGACAACGGTTCTCTTCGTGGGCGCGGGACGCCATCAGCGGCGTGCCATCGAGCAGGCACGCGCGCGTGGCCTCCGCGTCGCGGCAGTCGATCGCAATGCGGAGGCGCCGGGCCTCGCCGTGGCCGACGTCGCCGAGGTCGTCGACTTCACGGCCGTTCCCGAGGTCGTCGCGGTTGCAGGGCGCGTCGGCGTCGACGGCGTGCTCACGGTGTCGGCCGATCGCGCGGTGCCGGTCGTCGCCGCAGTCGCGGAGGCGCTAGGGCTGCCCGGCATCGGGACGCACACCGCGCACCTCCTGACGCACAAGCGGGCGATGCGCGACACGCTTGCAGCGGCAGGGCTTCCGCAGCCCCCGTACGCGAGTCTCCTCTCCGCCGACGACGTCGCTGCAGCGCTGGCGGCAGTGCCTTTCCCGGCGGTGCTCAAGCCGGTCGACTCGGGCGGCCAGCGCGCCGTCTTTCGCATCGAGCGCCGCCCCGAGCTCGAACGCGACCTGCCCGAAGCAGTCGAGGAGTCGCCGACGAACGAGGCGCTCCTCGAGGGATTCGTGGACGGAATCGAGCTGAACGGAATCGTCATCTCGCGCGACGGCGAGCCGGAGCTGATCACGCTCTCGGACCGGCTGCGGCCACCGGGCATCGGCTTCGGCGTGGGCTGGATCCACGTCTACCCGTCCTCGATCCCACCCGAGCAGCTGCGTATCGCCGAGCAGGTCGCTGTCGACGCGGTGCGCGCGCTCGGTCTTCGTGACGCGATCGCCTTCCCGCAGCTCATCGCCTCGCCCGACGGAGGCGTCGCCGTCGTCGAGGTCGCCGCGCGCATCCCCGGTGGGCAGATGGCGGATCTCGTCCGCCACGCGGTCGGCGTCGACCTCGTCGAAGTCGCACTCCGACAGGCGCTCGGCGACGAGGTTCCGGACGAGATCGCGCTTCCGCGCTTCACGCAGCCGCTCGCGATTCGCTTCTTCACGGCACAGCCAGGCCCGCTCCCTACCGGGCTCGTGACCCGCATCGGCTCGCTCGACGCAGTGCTCGCCTCCGACGGCGTCGTCCAGGCGGACACGTATCTCCAGCTCGGTGAGACCATCCGTCCGGTGCGTCGAGACGGCGACCGCCGCGGCTACGTGATCGCGACGGCAGACACGCCCGAGGAGGCGCTGGGCCGCGCGGAGCTCGCGGCGTCCAAGCTCGAGGTCGAAGTGGCGATATGAGCTGCTCGTTCGACCTGGGGCACTACGCCGAGATTCTCGAAGCGGCCAAGTCGGGCGGCTACCGCTTCACGACCTTCGGCGAGCCTCCCTCTCGCGGCGATCTCTTCCTGCGCCACGACATCGACCTCTCACTCGACGCCGCCCTGCGGATGGCCGAGCTCGAGGCCGAGCACGGCGTCGTCACGACCTACCTCCTCATGACCGAGTCGGTCTTCTACAACCTCGCCTCCCACGAGGGCGCCGAGGCCATCGAGCGGCTCCGCAGGCTCGGGCACGCGGTGGGGCTCCATGCCGTCCATCCGAACGTCGTGCTCGACGAGCGCTTCGACCCGGTGGTGTCCTGGCACAATCCGCAGGCCGAGTACATGTCGGCGACGATCCCGAGCGCGATCAACGTGTACGCAGAGCCGTACTTCGACCGCGCCACGTACCGCTCGGACTCCAACCAGAACTGGCGCTCCGGCTGCCCTCACGAGGAGCTCCGCGGCGGAGGCTTCCCCTGGCTCCAGATCCTCGTCCACCCGGAGATCTGGGTCTACGAGGGCGCGACGATGGGGCTGACGATGCGCGCGATGCTGAACGCGGAGAAGGCGCGCCGACTCGAGCAGCTCGCCGCCGACGGCATCGACCTCGAGTGACGCGACCGCTGCGCGTCGTCCACTGCCCGGTCAACACCGCCGGGGTGCCCTGGGCGAACGTCCAGGCGCTGCGGCGCCGCGGCGTGGACGCACGGCTCGTCGTCTTCAACCGCTACACGCTCCACTCCGAGGCCGACTGGTCGCTCGATCGACGCGGCGGCTTCGTTCGGAAGCAGCTCACGCAGTGGTCGGCGCTCGCGCAGCTGCTCCCGAGCGCTGACGTCTTCCACTTCTACTTCGGCCTGACGCTCGTCCCGCAGTCCGTGCAGTTCCCGATCCTCGCCGCGCTCCGGAAGAAGTCCGTGATGCACTACCTCGGCTCCGACATCCGCGGGAAGACGCGTGAGCAGCTCGCCTTCGGGAAGAAGGCCGGCGCCGAGGTGGTCGGCTCGTACGACGCCGTCCGCTGGGTGCCGGAGGCCGAGATGATCCCGCCCGGGATCGACGTGCAGGCGATCGAGCCGTCACCGCCGTCAGACCGCGCACGGCCCGTGATCCTGCACGCGCCGTCCTCGCGGCGTCGCAAGGGCACGGAGGAGGTGATCGCCGCGTGTCAGGGGCTCGACGCCGACCTCGTGCTCGTCGAAGGGCTGCACCACGTCGAGGCGTTCGAGCGCTACCGCGAGGCCGACATCGTCGTCGACCAGCTCAACGCCGGCTGGTACGGGCTCTTCGCGATCGAGTGCATGGCGCTCGGGAAGCCTGTCGTCACGTTCCTTCACGACGAGGCCGTCGAGCGCAC
>DASUCI010000230.1:0-15396 GCA_035762825.1 Gaiellaceae bacterium
GGTGCGATCTAGCGGTAGACGGTGATCGTGACGGTACGCCGGCCCCAGGCGCGCGCCATGTCCGTATTGGGGAACCAGAGGTCGATGATGCGCCCCTTGATCGCATATCCGACGTCGGCCGCGAGCGCCGCGCCGTACCCCGGCACGTGCATTTTTGTGCCAAGGGGGATCAGTCTCGGGTCGACTGCGACGACGCCCCTGCGCACCCGGACGCCCAGCGCGGTCTTGCCCGGAAGGTGATACGCGACGGCGTCAACCTTGAGCCGGTACGCCTGCGGTGCCTGCGGCTGACCGAGTGCCGAGCCTCCCGCGACGACCAGCGTTCCTGCGAGGACCGCGACGACCGCAGCGGCCCACCTGCGTGTTCCCCTGACCACGACCGCGAGACCCTAACACAGCTTCTCCGCAGGACTCGCCGACAATACGTCTCTTTGCAGATATTTTGGCTCTGTTCCTGGTTGCAGGCGTCCGGCGAGGCTGCTAGGGTCTCCGACTTGTGACGGGCCAGACCGCCACCGGCGGGTCTGTCTGGAGACGACGGAGAGCCACCTTCAAAGGCTCGCGCACCGGATGGACGCCGATAGGAGTTCTCGCTGCGGCCAGCGCCGCTGCGCTCCTGCTTGCCGTCGGGCCGGCCTCGGGTCAGACCATCGAGTCGAAGCGTGCCCAGGCCGAAGCGATCATCGCCGAGGTCGAGAGCATGAACCACGAGCTGGAGGCCACGATCGAGGCGTGGAACTACGCCAACGTCGAGCTCGACCGCATCGACACCGACCTCCGGTCGAACGCCAAGCACCTCGCGGCTGCCAAGAAGAGCCTCGGCGTCGCGCAGATGCGGATCCAGGAGCGGCTTCGCGACCTGTACATCAACGGTGAGGGCGACTCGACGCTCGAGGTGATCCTCGGCTCGCAGAGCCTCGACGACATCATCGCCCGGCTCGACGCGATCGAGCGCGTCTCGAGCCAGGACACGAGGATCCTTCACACGGTCAGGCAGTACCGGAAAGAGGTCGAGACACGTCGCGAGAACCTCCAGGAGGCGCGGACCGACCAGGCGCGGATCGTCGCCGAGCAGGCAGCGCAGAAGCAGTCGATCGAGTCTCAGATCGGCGAGCAGAACCAGCTCCTCGCGTCGGTCAAGGACGAGATCGCGGAGATCCGGGCCGAGGAGCAGCGCCGGCAGGCCGCTCTCGCCGAGCAGGCGCGGGCCGCGGCGCAAGCCGCCCAGCTGGCCGCCCAGGCGACGTCCCAGGAGTCGTACGACACCGCGGCCGTCGTTCCGACCTACGACGCGGACGCTCCCGCGGCGCGGTACGGGCACGTCGTCGGGATCGCGCTGCAGTACCTCGGCATCCCGTACGTGTGGGGCGGCTCGAGCCCGTCGACGGGATTCGACTGCTCGGGCTTCACGAGCTACGTCTACGCGCAGGTCGGCGTCTACCTCCCGCACCACGCGGCGTCGCAGTACAACATGGGAACGCCGGTCGCCTACGAGCAGCTCGCGCCCGGCGATCTCGTCTTCTTCAGCGGTCTCGGCCACGTCGGGCTCTACATCGGCGGCGGCCAGTTCGTGCACGCGCCGCACACGGGCGACGTGGTGAGGATCTCCAGCCTCGGCGAGCGCGCCGGCTCGTACGTCGGCGCCCGCAGGCTCTAGTTAGTCCGCGCCCTCGTCCGGTCGAGCGTGCGGCTCGGCGTAGAGCGCGTCGATCTCTGCCGCGAAGTGCTCCTGCACCGCGCGGCGCCGCACCTTGAGCGTCGGCGTGACCTCGCCCGCCTCCATCGTGAAGTCGCGAGGGAGGATCGCGAAGCGCTTCACCTGCTCGAACCGTGAGCGCTCGCGGTTCGCGTCGTCGACGACTTCTTGGATCAGTGCCCGCACACGGTCGTCGCGCGAGAGCGTTGCCGCGTCTCCGTCGATGCCCTGCGCTTCGGCCCAGCGCCCGAGCTCCACGGGATCGAGTGTGACGAGCGCGGCGACGTACGGCTTCGCGTCGCCGACGACGAGCGCCTGTGACACGTACTTCGACGTCTTGAGGTCGTTCTCGACGTTCTGTGGCGCGACGTTCTTGCCGCCCGCGGTCACCAGGATGTCCTTCTTGCGGTCGGTGATGTGGAGGAAGCCGTCCTCGTCGAGATGGCCGATGTCTCCGGTCTTGAGCCAGCCGTCCTCGCCGAGCACGGCGGCCGTCGCTTCCGGGTCTTTGTAGTAGCCCTGGAAGACCGTGTCCGAGCGCACCTCGATCTCGCCGTCGTCGGCAATGCGCACCTCGAAGCCGGGCAGTGGCTGACCGACCGAGCCGAAGCGGTAGACGTCCGGCCGGTTCGTGCTCGCTGCCGTGGTGCACTCCGTCAGCCCATACCCCTCCGTGATGCGGATCCCGACGGCGTCGAAGAACTCGACGATCTCCTTCGACAGTGGCGCACCGCCCGATCCCGGCATGCGCAGGCGGCCGCCGAAGGGCTCGCGCACCTTGCTGAAGACGAGGCGGTCGGCGATCCCGTGCTTGCGGCGCAGTCCGCCCGGCACGGGCTCGCCCGCGCTCTCCAGCCGGCTCACCTCGCGCCCGATCGGGAGCGCCCAGTCGATCAAGCGGCGCTTGACGCCGGTCGCGGCGTCGAACTTCGCGAGCACCGCGGTGTGCACCTTCTCGTACACGCGCGGAACGCTCGGCAGAAGCGTCGGGCGAACCTGCGGCAGCGCCTCGGCCACCCGCAGCGGGTCGGCGAGGAACGCGATCGTGAACCCGACGTGCGCCCCGAGCAGCAGCATCAGCCGCCCGTAGTTGTGGGCGAGGGGGAGGTAGAGGAGCATGACGTCGTCCGGGCGGTAGTACGTCTCGTCCATCCGGTCGACGACGGTCGCCATCTCGTGGTAGTTCCGATTCGAGAGCATGCAGCCCTTGGGTGGGCCGGTCGTGCCCGAGGTGTAGATGATCGTGAACAGGTCCTCCTCGCCGATCGCTGCACTGGCGTCGTCGAGCGCGCTCGGATTCGTGGCCGCGTAGTCGCGCCCGTGCGTCGCGAGGCCGTCGAGGTCGTGGTACGTGAGCACGTGCTGCAGCGACGGCAGCTCCGCCGAGACCTCCTCGACCTTCGCGAGCTGGGTCGCGTCCTCGCAGACGATCGCAACGGCCTCCGAGTGCGAGAGGAGGTAGCCCACGTCGCGCGCCGAGCTCGACGCGTACACCGGGATGCCGACGGCCCCGATCTGCGCGAGCGCGAAGTCGACGAGTGCCCAGTCGAGGCTGTTGCGAGCAAGGAGCGCGACGTTGTCGCCCTTCCGCACGCCACGCGCGAGAAAGCCGTTCGCGTAGGCGCGCACGCGTTCGTCGGCCTCCGACCACGAGACCTCGCTCCACCCGCCGTCGTCCGTCTCGGCGAGGTACGCCGGCCCCGGCCGGTCGGCCGCGACGGCGCTGCGCCACAGCTGCGCAATCGTGCGGCGCGGCGCGCCGCGACGACTCTCGACGGCGACTTGAGCCGTGTCGGTCACGGTCCTGAGCTTAGAGATTCGAAAGGGATTCGTCCGTCCAGCACGAAACTCGCCGGTCCTACTAGAGTTTTCTCCTGCATATGCGGACTACCTGGAACGGATCACTCAGCTTCGGCCTCGTCTCGATCCCCGTCGGCCTCGCGCCGGCGACCAAGCCCGCTGCTCGCCAGTCGGACGTCTCGTTCAGGCTCCTCCATCGCGAGTGCGCGACGCCGATCAAGCAGAAGCGCTGGTGCCCGACGCACGACCGCGAGGTCACGCAGGACGAGATCGTCCGTGGTTTCGAGGTCACCAAGGGCCAGTTCGTCATCGTCGAGGACGCGGACCTCGAGGCGATCGAGCGCGCCGACGACTCGCGCTCCATCGACATCACCCGGTTCGTCAAGGCGGACGACGTCGACCCGATCTTCTTCGACCGGACGTACTACCTCGTTCCGGCGGCACAGCCCGCGCAGCGTCGCCCGTACGTCCTCCTGCTCGAAGCGATGCAGCAGACGGAGACCGCCGCGCTCGGGCGTTTCGTTCGCGCGGGTCGCGAGAGTCTGTGCCTCGTCCGCGCACGGGGGGACGCGCTCGCGCTCGAGACGCTCTTCCTCGCCGAGGACGTCTACTCGTCGGCCGAGATCTCGGAGGCGGTCGAGGAGACGAAGGTGAAGAAGAGCGAGCTCGATCTGGCGCGCCAGGTCATCGACAGCCTCGCGGGCGACTTCGAGCCGACGGAGCTCGCCAGCGAGTACCGGCGTGATCTGAAGGCACTCCTCGAGGCGAAGATGCGCGGCGAGGAGATCGTGGCGCCGGAGCCGACCGAGGTCGCTCCGGTGATCGACCTGATGGAGGCGCTCAAGGCGAGCGTCGCGGCGGCCAAGAAGCCGGACGCCGAGCCGTCGGAGAAGCCGGCGCGCAAGTCGCGCGCCCGCGCCAAGGCGAGCTAGGGCCTGTCAGGCCTGGGCGGAGGCCCCGGCTCCCGACCCGACTGCCTCGAGCGACGCCTGGAAGAGCGTCTTGTCGATCTTGCCGTGATAGATCGGCACGCCTTCCTCGATGCAGATGCGGATGACCTCGTCGCGCTCCATCCCCATCTCCTTGGCGAGCTCTTCGGGCGTCAGGTGGTTGGCCATGCTGCCTCCTCAGGGGGTCAAGAAAACGGCAAAGAAAAAGCCCGCCGGCGCGGTTCGCGCACGTCGGGCTGCGGGTCGTTCGCTGCCGGGGCGGGTCAAGCAGCCCGCCTCTCGAGAGCAACAGTCATCCGCCTGAGCATACTCCGGGCCGCCGGCGCTGCGCAACGCCGGTACCCTTTCCGCGCTCGGGGTGTGGCGCAGCCTGGTAGCGCGCTCCGTTCGGGTCGGAGAGGCCCCCAGTTCAAATCTGGGCACCCCGACTAGTCGTGGGGGGAAACGATGTTTCCCCCCACGCGCCCCCCTTCCTCTTCGCAGCGCACAAGAGCCGTGCCCGGCCTCCCGGTCGGCAGAGCCGACCTCCGGCCACGTGAGCGGAGCGACTCGTCAGCGCTCTCTCTATCCTCGATTGCTGTGCTCAAGGCCGTCTTGTTCGACGTCGATTTCACCCTGTTTCGGCCCGGGCCCGAGCTCGGGCCCGAGGGGTACCGGCGGGTGGGGGAGCGGCACGGGCTCGCTCTCGACCCGGACCGGTATGACCAGGCACGCATCGATGCGATTCACGCGCTGTCCGGGGAGCGCGAGCTCGTGCACGACGAGGAAGTCTGGATCGCGTTCACGGAGCAGATCGTGCTCGGCATGGGCGGTGATCCGGTCGGGTCCCGTGGTTGTGCGACGGACATGGTGCACGAGTGGGAGCGGCACGAGAACTTCGCGCTCTACGAGGATGCGCTGCCCGTGCTCGACGAGCTGCGCCGGCACCGGCTCAAGATCGGGCTCGTGACGAACGGCCAGCGCGACCTCGATGAGTTCGTCGCCCATCATCGGCTCGACGTCGATGCGATGGTGGGGTCGAAAGCCCACGGGAGGATCAAGCCGGATCCGTCGATCTTCGAGGCGGCACTCGAGCAGCTGGACGCCGCACCCGCAGAGACGGTGATGGTCGGCGACTCGTACGAGGACGACATCGGAGGAGCGCGCGCGCTCGGTATTCGGGCCATCCTCCTCGATCGCGACGGGCTCCACCTCGACGAGCCCGAGCGAATCGACACGCTGCTCGCGTTGCCTGCTGCGCTCGGGCTAACTCATGGCTAGCTCGTCGCGCCACGCCTCCGTATGCGCTCCGAGCGGCACCTCGGCCGCTTCCTCCGGCGAGCCGAACTCAACGGCCGCCTCCGCGCGCGTCCAGACCGGGCCGACGCACACGTCCTCGTCGCCGAAGTGCGCGATCCAGTCAGCGAGCGTCCGCGCTGCAAGCGCGCCGCCGAGCTCGGCCGCGAGCGCGTCCTGATCGTCCTCGAACTGTCGCTCGCCGAGGTCCGGTCGCCCGACGAGCTCGCACAGCCGCCGGAAGAACTTCGGCTCGAGGGCACCGACGGTCAGGTGGCGGCCGTCCGCGGTGGAGTAGAGCCGGTAGCACGCGAGCCCGCCCGTGAGCATGCGCGGGACCGGCTCGCCTGCCAGCCGGTGCCCCACGAGGTCGTGTGAGCGGTGCGTCATCGAGACGACGAGCCGCGGGCCGCGTCCCGTACGCGCCCGCTCGAGGAGCGCGGCGAGCACCTGCGTGACCGCGCCGAGTGCTCCGGCCGCGAGATCGGCGACCTGGATGGGCGGCAACGCGGGTGCCGTGTCCTCGAGCACGCCGGCCCAACCGAGGTAGTTGACGTCGTGCCCGGCGCGCCGTTCGTGGCGTCCGCCCAGCCCGAACCCAGTGATCGAGCAGTAGACGGCGGTGTCGGGGACGTCGCTCGGTCCCACGCCCAGCCGATCGGCGACGCCGGGCCGGAACCCTTCGAGCACGACGTCGGCGCGCGCGCAGAGCGCCTGCGCGAAGGCGGCATCGGCGGGGAGGTCGCAGACGACGGACTCGCTGCCGCCGCGAAGGGCCGTGTCCCACGCGGTCGCCGTCGGCCGCATGGGGTCCCCTCCCGGCGGCTCCATCCGGACGACGCGTGCGCCGAGCCGCGTCAGCTCGCGACTCGCGTACGCGCCCGGGAGGTAGCGCGTGAAGTCGACGACCAGCGTTCCTGCCAGCGGTTGCACGCCGGCGGAGCGTATCTCTATCCTCGCCCTCGTTGACTGACCGTTCAATCGCACCGGCGGACAAGCGCAAGCTCATCCTCGACGCCGCCATTCGCGTCTTCGCCGAGCACGGGTACCACGGAGCGCGCGTCGGCGACATCGCGGAGGACGCCGGTGTCGCACACGGTCTGCTCTACCACTACTTCGCGTCGAAGGACGACGTGCTGCGCACGATCTTCCTCGAGAACTGGGGTGCGCTGATTGCACGGTTTCGGGCGGTGGAGGCGTCGGACGAGCCCGCCCCGGACAAGCTCGAGGGCATCGCGAAGATCCTCCTCCGCACGTGGCGCAACGATCCCGCGCTCGTGACGGTCATGGTCCGGGAGGTCGCTCGAAGCCAGCAGCTGCAGGATCGGGTGGACGAGGTGCGCGAGGCGTTCGCGATCGTCGAGCGCGTGATCGAGGAGGGTCAGGCGTCGGGCCACTTCCGAAGAGACGTCGACTCGCGCCTCGCAAGCTGGATCTTCTACGGCGGCCTCGAAGAGGTGCTGACGGGCTGGGTGCTGGGCCAGCTCCCCGACAGCGAGGAGGACGTCGGGCGCGCCGAGCGCGTCGCGGTCGAGATGGTCTCGCGCGGGCTGGCCGTCTAGGCTCGAGCTCGTGAAGGTGTTCAACCTGAACGGGAACGAGTGGGACCGCACCGAGGACCGGCCAGGCTGGCGCAGCAAGGACGCGTGGGTCGGAGCGCGCATCGGTGCCGAGCTGATCGGCGGCAGCATGTACGAGCTCGAGCCCGGCGATCGGCTCTGGCCGTACCACACGCACCACGGCAACGAGGAGTGGCTGATCGTGCTCCGTGGCAGGCCGTCACTGCGCACGCCCGAGGGGGAGCAGGAGCTGACCGAGGGTAACGTCGTCTGCTTCGTGCGCGGGAAGGACGGGCTCCACCAGCTGCGAAACGCGACGGACGAGCCGATCCGTGTCCTGATGCTCTCGACGCTCCTGGCACCCGACATCGTGGAGTACGCCGACTCCGGCAAGCTCTCGGCCCTCGACGGGCGCGGCGAGCGGCTCTTTCGAGCGTTCCGCGGCGCCGACGCGGAGTACTGGGAGGGCGAGGACTGACTGTCGCGTTAGGCCGGAATCCGCCAGCGCGGATTCCGGCTGGGGAACCTGGAGCACGGCAGCTTCGCTGCCGCTGGTAGTGGCTGATCTGTCAGCCTCGCTGTCGATCGCTTGACATCGACCAACCATATTTGGTCAAATGCCTTAGTCATACGACTAAGGAGGGTGGCGCAGATGGCGTACACACTCGAAGGGCAGCTGCTCGAGGTCTGCACGTGCAACATCCTCTGCCCGTGCTGGGTCGGCGAGGACCCGGACGGAGGGACCTGTGACGGCGTGCTCAGCTGGCACATCGACAAGGGCAGCGTCAACGGCACCGACGTCTCGGGGAGGACGTTCACGATCCTCACCCACATCCCGGGCAACATCCTCGAGGGGAACTGGCGCGTCGTCGTCTACGTGGACGACAGGGCGACCGACGAGCAGCAGCAGGGGCTCCTGGACGTCTGGACCGGGAAGCTCGGCGGCCCGATCGCCGATCTCGCACAGCTCGTCGGTGAGGTCATGGCCGTCGAGCGTGCCCCAGTCCAGTTCCAGGTCGAGGGCAAGGGAGTGGCCGGCCGGTTTGCGATCGGCAGGGCGATCGAGGCGGAGCTCGAGCCGTTCACCGGCGCCACGGGTGAGCCGAGCGCTCTCCACGACAGCATCTTCACGACGATTCCCGGGTCCGCGGCGTACGTCGGAAAGGCCTCGACGTACAAGGTCGCTGCTCCGGAGCACGGGTTCGAGATCGACCTCACCGGGCACAACGCGGTGTCGGGCACGTTCCGCTTCGAAGGATGAGCGCATCGAGTGCGACCGCAGCGGGCCTGGCGAGCCAGGGCCCTGTGTCGGCCGGGCTCTGGCCGAGGGTTCGCGCCCCCAGGCTCTTCATCGGGGTCGTAGGGACGCTCGTCGTCCTTTCGTGGATCGCGCTCGTGCTCTGGAGCTGGTCGCCGTACTCCCGCTTCCTGAGCCACGAAGGGGTCGGCGAGGTCGCGGCGTTCAGTGGCGACTACGCCGCGCTGTTCGTCGTCTTCGTCGCCGGCTGGACGCTGATGACCGTGGCCATGATGCTCCCGACGAGCCTTCCTCTCCTGGCGTTCTTTCAGTCGCTCGTACGAGTTCGGCGCGATCGCTTGTCGCTCGTCGCACTGCTCGTGACCGGCTATCTGAGCGTCTGGATCGCCTTTGCGATGGTCGTGCACGCTGGCGATCAGGGCATTCACGCTGCCGTCGAGCGCTCCGGACTGCTCGAGGAGAACGTCTGGCTGATCCCCGCGGCGACGTTCGTCGTGGCCGGCCTCTACCAGTTCAGCTCGCTGAAGTACTCCTGCCTGACCGTGTGCAGGTCGCCGGTCGCTTTCGTCATGCAGAGCTGGCGGGGCTCGGCGCGGCGGGACGCGTTCCGTCTCGGCCTGCACCACGGTCTCGTGTGCGCAGGCTGTTGCTGGGCGCTGATGCTGTTGATGTTCGCAGTGGGAGTGGGGAGCATTGCCTGGATGCTCGCGCTGAGCGCCGTGATCGCGACCGAGAAGAATGCGTCTTGGGGACGCCGGGTGAGCAGTCCGCTGGGAGTGCTTCTGATCGCCGGCGGTCTCGTTCTCGCGCTGGCCGGCGCTGTCGGTGGAGCGCTGTGACCGAGGCGCCGGCGACAGCTCGACAGAACGCGGAGGAGGCATTTCTCGATGCGGCCGAGCGCCTGCTCGTCGAGATCGGATACGCGGCGATCACCACTCGCCGGCTGGCCCGTGAGGCGGGGGCGAACCAGGGGCTCGTGCACTACTACTTCGGCTCGATGGAGAACCTGCTCGTGCGTGTGCTCGAGCGGTTCACCGAGCGCCTGATCGTGCGGCAGCGCGCGATGTACGCGGCGGACCTGCCGTTCCTGGAGAAGTGGCGACAGGCAATGCGCTACCTCGACGAGGACTTCGCCAGCGGCTATCAGAAGGTCTGGTACGAGTTGCAGGCGATGGCCTGGAACAAGCCCGAGTTGCGCGAGCGCATCGCGCACGTGACGGTGGAGTGGCGCGAGGTCCTCGCCGGGGCATTCGAGCAGGGGCGCCGTGAGCACGCGATCGAGATGCCGATCGAGCCCCTCGCCACCCTCGTTGCCGCGTTCAACCAGGGCCTGATCCTCGAGCGGTTGTCGGGGATCGACTCCGGCCACCGGGAGCTCCTCGCCTGGATCGACGCCTGGCTCGAGGAGAGGGAGCGATGACGATCTCCCTCGAGCGGGCCGCCCGGGTCGGGAAGGAGCAGACGCGGGCTCTCTACCCGGACGCGGATGGGTACGTCGAGCGTGACGGCGTCCGCGTGTTCTACGAGGTCTACGGCGAAGGGGAGCCCACCGTGCTCCTCATGCCCACCTGGTCGATCATCCATTCCCGCTGCTGGAAGATGCAGATCCCGTATCTGGCGCGACACAGCCGCGTCGTCACCTTCGACGGGCGGGGCAACGGCCACTCGGACCGTCCGACCGGGCCTGAGGCGTACGTCGAGCAGGAGTTCGCCGACGACGCGCTCGCGGTGCTGGATGCGACGTCGACGGAGCGTGCCGTGCTCGTGGCGCTCTCTCGCGGCGCGGAGCGGTCACTCCTCCTCGCGGCGGGACACCCGGAGCGCGTCGACGGGATCGTGTTCATCGCCCCGGCGCTGCCGCTGCCGCCGGTCGTCCCACGGTCTCGAGCCGCCGTGGAGTTCAACGAACGGCGCGAGGCGTACGAAGGCTGGGACAAGTGGAACCGCTACTACTGGCTCGAGCACTACCGAGACTTCCTCGAGTTCTTCTTCGCGCAGGTCTTCACGGAGCCGCACTCGACGAAGCAACGCGAGGACTGCGTCGGCTGGGGACTCGACACCGATCCGGAGACGCTGGTCGACACGCAGCTCGCAGCGCGGCTACCCGACGAGGACAGCGTCCGAGAGCTCACGGACGGAATCGACTGCCCGGTGCTCGTGATCCACGGCCGCGACGACGCAGTTCGCCCACACGACTCCGGTGCCGCGTTTGCGGACCTGACCGGCGGAACGCTCGTGTCGTTGGAGGGCTCCGGCCACTGCCCCCAGGCGCGCGACCCCGTCAAGGTGAATCTGCTCCTGCGTGACTTCGTCGTCCCGCCTGCGCCGAGGAGCTGGGTGCGTGGGAAGTCCCGGCGGAAGCGTGCTCTGTACGTCTCCTCGCCGATCGGGCTCGGTCACGCACAGCGAGACGCGGCGATCGCCGACGAGCTACGCAGGCTGCATCCCGATCTGGAGATCGACTGGCTCGCGCAGCATCCCGTGACGGCGGTGCTCGAGAAGCGGGGGGAGCGGATCCATCCCGCGAGCCGCTACCTCGCCAACGAGTCGGGGCATATCGAATCCGAATCGGCCGAGCACGACCTCCATTGCTTCCAGGCGATCCGCCGGATGGACGAGATCCTGCTCTCGAATTTCATGGTGTTCCACGATGTCGTTCGCGACGACCAGTACGACCTGTGGATCGGGGACGAGGCGTGGGAGCTCGACTACTACCTGCACGAGAACCCCGAGCAGAAGCGCGCAGCATACGCCTGGCTCACGGACTTCGTCGGCTGGCTGCCGATGGGCGACGGCGGCGAGCACGAGGCGTTCCTCACGGCCGACTACAACGCCGAGATGATCGAGCACATCGCCCGTTTTCCGCGGGTCCGCGACCGCGCGATCTTCGTCGGCAACCCGGACGACGTCGTCTCCGACTCGTTCGGCCCCGACCTCCCCCTGATCCGCGACTGGACCGAGGAGCACTTCGCGTTCGCGGGCTATGTGACCGGCTTCGACCCGAAGGAGCTCGGAGACCGGGAGCGGCTGAGGGCCGAGCTTGGCTACCGCGTCGGCGAGCAGGTGTGCATCGTGACGGTGGGTGGGTCGGGCGTCGGCGGTGACCTCCTCCGGCGCGTGATCGCCTCGTTCCCGGAGGCCAAGGCGCTCGTGCCGGCGCTCCGGATGGTCGTGGTGGCCGGTCCGCGAATCGATCCGGCGACCCTGCCGACGCACGAAGGGCTCGAGGTCCGCACGTACATCCACGAGCTGTACCGACACCTGGCGGCCTGTGACCTTGCCGTCGTCCAGGGCGGGCTCACGACTTCGATGGAGCTGACTGCGAACCGCCGGCCGTTCCTCTACTTCCCGCTCAGGCATCACTTCGAGCAGAACTTCCATGTCCGGCATCGGCTCGACCGCTACGGGTCGGGTCGCCGTATGGACTTCGCGACTGCGACGCCTTCCGTCATCGCAACTGCGATCGCGGAGGAGATCGGCCGCGAGGTCGACTACCGCCCGGTCGAGACGGACGGCGCAGCCTGCGCTGCCGCGCTGATCGCCGAGCTCCTGTGACGGAGGAGACGATGACCGTGAAGACGCGTGAGACGCAGGCGATCGTTGCCGCTGCGCTCGACTACTACGAGGGTTGGTTCGACGGTCAGCCCGAGCGGATGGAGCGGGCCCTCCACCCCGATCTCGTCAAGCGCTCGCTCGCTTCGGATGGCCGGAGCGTCGACACGATCTCCGCACGCGAGATGGTCAAGGCGACCGCGGACGGGATCGGTCGCGCGCGCGACCCAGGCGTCGACCGTCGCGAGATCGAGATCAACGTCGATCATGTGCACGGAGACATCGCGACCGTGACGGTGACGAGTGCGGTGTACGTCGACTATCTGCAACTGGTACGCACGCCAGACGGCTGGAAGATCGCGAACGTCCTCTGGGATCGCGTCGCGTCGGTGGGATCGTGACGTGAGATCCGAGGCGGTCCGCGACCCGGGAACGATGACGGCGTTCGAGGTCAGTGGGGAGCCCGTCGCCATCGCGAACGTCGACGGCACCGTCTATGCCTTTGGTGACCTGTGCCCTCATCGTCAGTGCTCGCTCGCCGACGGCACGCTCGTGGGCGCCGTGGTCACATGCCCATGTCACGGCAGCCAGTTCGATGTCACGACGGGCGAGAGACTACGCGGGCCTGCGGTTCGCGGGATTCCGGTGTTCGCCATCCGCGACGACGACGGCGAGCTCCACGTGGTTCTCTCCTAGCGGAAGGCGCCGGGCAGTCGCGGCGGCGCGGCCGCGAAGCGGACGCCTTCAGGGATTTGCGCGTACGGAATCCGCGCTCGCGGATTCCGTACTGCGCCAGTCAATCAGCGGAACGCGTTCTCGCCGGTCAGCGCCTGGCCGACTACGAGGGTGTGGATCTCGTGCGTGCCCTCGTAGGTCAGTACCGACTCGAGGTTGTTCACGTGGCGGATGACCGGGTACTCGAGCGTGACGCCGTTCGCTCCGAGGATGGTCCGTGCCGAGCGCGCAACCTCGATCGCGCCGCGCACGTTCCCCATCTTCCCGAGGCTGACGTGCTCAGGGCGGAGGGTGCCGTCGTCCTTCATCCGGCCGAGGTGGAGCGCGACGAGGGTCGCGCGGTTGATCTCGAGCGCCATCTCGGCCAGCTTCTCCTGGGTGAGCTGGTAGCCGGCGATCGGCTTGCCGAAGACGATGCGCTCGCGCGCGTAGTCGAGCGCGCACTCGAAGCAGGCGCGCGCGGAGCCGACGGAGCCGAAGACGATGCCGAACCGCGCCTCGTTGAGGCACGAGAGAGGCCCGCGCAGCGTGGTTGCGCCGGGGAGCGCGTTCTCGTCGGGCACGCGTACGTCCTGGAGGACGAGCTCGGACGTGACGGAGGCGCGTAGCGACAGCTTCTTGTGGATCTCGGGAGCGGAGAAGCCCGGCATCCCCTTCTCGACGATGAAGCCGCGGATCGCGTCGTCGTCGGTGCGGGCCCAGACGATGGCGAGGTCCGCGATCGTGCCATTCGTGATCCACATCTTCGCCCCGTTCAGGATCCAGTCGGATCCGTCGCGGCGCGCGTGAGTTCGCATCGAGGCGGGATCTGACCCCGCGTCGGGCTCGGTCAGGCCGAAGCAGCCGACGATCTCGCCCGTGTGCATCGGCGGCAGCCAGTGCTCCTTCTGCTCCTCGGATCCCCACTTCCAGATCGGGAACATCGCGAGCGACCCCTGCACCGACACCGCGCTCCGGACTCCTGCGTCACCGGCCTCGAGCTCAAGGCACGTCAGCCCGTAGGCGACGGAGCTCGCGCCCGGGAGGCCGTATCCGTCGAGGTGCATTCCGAGGAGCCCGAGCTTGCCGAGCTCGGTGATCAGCTCCCGGGGGAAGATGCCCTTTTCGAACCAGTCGCCGACCTCGTCGAGAACGTTCGCGCGCACGAACCCACGAACCGTGTCGCGAATCGCCTTCTCCTCGTCGTCGAGGAGTGCGTCGATCGCGAGATAGTCGAGTGGATCGATCGCGGGGCGCTCTGTGGTCGTCGCCATGCGGACGACATCCTACGGAAGCCGTCCGCACGCTTGACCCGATCTCGTCGAGCGGCGTAGACTCCGGTTGACTGACTAGTCAATCGACGTAGGAGACGACGCGCCATGACGCAGCTGGAGACCGGCGTGGCGGGCGGGATCTCGTTCGCCCTGACGCCGGAGCAGAAGGAGTTGCGCGCGCTCGCGCGCGAGTTCGCCGACAAGGAGATCCGCCCCAAGGCGGCCGAGTACGACGAACACTCGACGCATCCGGTCGACGTGATCGCGAAGGCGCACGAGCTCGGCCTGATGAACCTGCACGTCCCCGAGCCGCTCGGCGGTCTCGGCCTTCCGGCGTTCGACGGGATGCTCGTTGGCGAGGAGCTCTACCGGGGTTGCTCCGGGATCGGCACGTCGATCCTCGCGAACGGGCTCGGCGCCGGGCCGGTCCTCCTCTCGGGTTCGGACGAGCAGCGCGAGACCTGGCTCCCGCCGCTTCTCGAGGAGCCGATCCTCTGCTCGTTCGGGCTGAGCGAGCCCGACGCCGGCTCCGACGTCGCGCGGATGAAGACCACGGCCGAGCGGCGCGGCGACGAGTACGTCCTGAACGGGTCGAAGACGTTCATCACGAATGCGGGCCACGCGACGTGGACGGTCGTCTTCGCGAAGACCGATCCGAGCAAGGGCCATCGCGGCATCTCGGCGTTCATCGTTCCGATGGACACGCCGGGCGTCCAGATCGAGAAGCACCTCGACAAGATGGGACAGCGTTCGACGGATACGTCTGCGTTCGCGCTCACCGACGTCGTCGTCCCGGCTGCGAACCGCATCGGCGAGGAGGGCGAGGGCTTCAAGATCGCGATGAAGACGCTCGACTTCACGCGTCCCGGGACTGCTGCGGGCGCCGTCGGAGTCGCGCAGGCCGCGTTCGAGCTCGCGGTCGAATATGCGAAGCAGCGCGTCACCTTCGACGTCCCGATCGCGATGCACCAGGGCGTCAACTTCCTGATCGCGGACATGGCGACGGAGATCGAGGCGGCTCGCCTACTCGTCTGGCAGTCGGCCTGGCTCCACGACCAGGGCGAGCGCGCGACGCTGCAGTCCTCGTTCGCGAAGCGCTTTGCGGCCGACACGGCGATGAAGGTCACGACCGACGCCGTGCAGGTCTTCGGCGGCTACGGGTACATCAAGGAGTATCCGGTCGAGAAGCTGATGCGCGACGCGAAGCTGTTCCAGATCTACGAGGGGACGTCGCAGATCCAGCGCCTCGTGATCGCGAAGGAGATCTTCCTCCCGCGCGCTTGACTTGACTTCGGATACCCTTGGTATCACAATACCG
>DASUCI010000231.1:0-2325 GCA_035762825.1 Gaiellaceae bacterium
GAGCCGCGCCTCGTCACGGAGCTCCTGCCGGACGACCCAGGCGACGTCCTCGCGTGCGGCCCCGAGCCGATGCTCGAAGCGGTTCGCGATTTGGTTCCCGATGCCCAGCTCGCCTGGGAGGCGCCGATGGCGTGCGGATACGGCGCCTGCTACGGCTGCGCCGTGGAGCGCGACGGCCACTTCGTGCGCCTCTGCGTCGAGGGTCCCGTGCTCAGGAACGCCGCATGACTCCGATTCTCAACGCTTCGGGCTGCCTCGACGCGCTCGCTGCGCCCGAGATCGCCCGGATGCTCGACGCCTTCGTGACGAAGACGGTGACGCCGCTTCCACGCGAGGGCAACCCACCGCCGCGCATCGCCGAGACCGACAGCGGGATGCTGAACTCGATCGGGCTGCAGAACCCCGGAATGGAGGCGTTCCTGGCCGAGAATGTCCCCCGTCTGCGGGAACTCGGGGTCCCGATCTGGGTCTCGGTGGGTGGCTTCTCGGCCCCCGACTACGCCGTCGTCTGCGAGCGGCTCGACGAGCGGGAGGAGATCGACACGATCGAGCTGAACCTGTCGTGCCCGAACGTCGAGGAGGCGCCCGAGACCGCAGCCGAGCTCGTCAGCGCCGCCCGGGCGACGACCCGAAAGAGGCTGTACGCGAAGCTCTCGCCGGCGACCTGGGACGTCGCGGAATCGGCCCGCGCGGTTGCCGCGGCCGGCGCCGACGGGCTCTCCCTGATCAACACGATCCGCGGCCTGGCGATCGATCCTGCGAGCGGGCGATCGAAGCTCGCCCTGGGCGCGGGAGGCTATTCGGGTCCTGCGCTTCGGCCGATCGCGCTCGCGTGCGTGCACGCGTGCAGCGAAGCCGTCGACCTCCCGATCGTCGGCATGGGAGGCATCGGGAGGGGCCGCGACGTCCACGACTTCGTCGCGGCGGGGGCGAGCGCGGTGGCTCTCGGGACGATCCTCTTCTCGGACCCGTGGGCACCGGAGCGCGTGCGTGCCGAGGCGGCCGAATCCGTCCCACCTCAAAACCGTATTCCAATCAGCAAACAGCAAAACCCCTGCAAATAGGCTAAAACGGTTCCGCTTGACCGCGAGGGCACGATTGGTAGACTCGTCCGGCTCATGGTCACGACGAAGTCGCACGCTCAGGCGCCTGCGCGCTCCCTCGACCAGAGGATGGAGGCGCTCCAGCGGGCGAACGACGTCCGCGTCCGTCGCGCACAGCTCAAGCGCGACCTGAAGGCGGGACGCGAGAGCATCGAGACGATCCTCCTCGATCCGCCCGAGTGGGTCGAGACCGCGAAGGTCTTCGACATGCTCATGGCGGTGCCGAAGTTCGGCCGCGTCAAGGCAGCACGGCTCCTGAATCAGTGCCGGATCAGCCAGTCGAAGACCGTCGGCGGCCTTTCCGAGCGCCAGCGCACCGAGCTCGTCGAGCTGTTCAACCACCGCGGCTGAGACCAGCGGTGCCTCTGCGGCCCGTCTTCGTCGTCACGGGCCCGTCGGGAGCGGGGAAGGGGACTCTCATCAAGGGTCTCATCGAGCGCGTAGCCGGGCTGGAGGTCGCGGTGTCCGCCACCACGCGCCCGCAGCGGCCAGGCGAGACCGACGGGCACGACTACTGGTTCCTGTCCGACGACGAGTTCACGCGCCGCGTGGAGGCCGACGAGTTCCTCGAGTGGGTGCCGTACGTCTCCGGGCGGCGGTATGGGACGCTCCGCTCCGAGATCGACCGCATTGCGGCCGACGACCAGGTCTGCGTGCTCGAGCTCGAGCTGGAAGGGGCCCTGAGAGTGCAGGAAGAGGTTCGGGGGAGCGTGACGATCTTCATCGCCGCCGACGTCGACGAGCTGGAACGGCGTCTGCGCGACCGGGCCACCGAGAGCACCGGAGAGATCGGCGAGCGGATCGAGCTTGCGCGCGAGCAGCTCGAGCGCGCACACGAGTTTCGCTACATGGTGCGAAACGACGACATCGAGCGCGCCACAGCGGCTCTCGCTGCGATCGTCGAATGCGAGCTGGTGCATGCAGCTACCATGTCGCGTCCATGATCCATCCACGACTCGATGATCTGCTCGACCAGGTCGACGGCTCCCGCTACGCACTCGTGCTCGTCGCGGCGAAGCGGGCCAGGCAGATCAACAACTACCACCACCAGCTCGGTGAGGGCATCGGCTTCGAGGAAGCGCCGCCGCCGCTCATCGAGTCCCGCTCGAAGAACTACCTGACGATGGCGATGGAAGAGATCGCGAGCGGGAAGATCAGGCACCTCTCCCCGTCCGGCTGAGCGAGGGCGCGTGGCGCGCATCCTGCTCGGAGTCACCGGCGG
>DASUCI010000232.1:0-7982 GCA_035762825.1 Gaiellaceae bacterium
GGACAGGGCGAGGAACGGTTCGACGTGCTGACGCCGCGCGAGCTCGAGGTGTTGAAGCTGATCGCGGAGGCCCACACCTCCAAGGAGATCGCGGCGACGCTGTTCATCAGCATCAAGACCGTCGAGCGTCACCGTCAGAACATCCTCGAGAAGCTCGGCATGCGCGATCGGGTCGAGCTCACGCGCTACGCCATCCGCCGCGGCCTCATCCAGGCCTAGGCAGCGACTCGGCTCATGCTCCCGGCCACCGGTGGTCGGATGGGGTCGACCTGATCACGAAATGAAGGGTTGCCCGCAGAGACGCGCATGAGCCCAAGGGGCACGCTGCGGCAGGATCGCGATTCGTTCCAACGAGACTGCGCGTGAGTCCCGGAGATCAGCGCAGAGAGGAGTGAGGAAGATGAGTGAGTTCAAGACGGTTGCAAACGCAGCTGACATCGATGAGAGCGGGCTTGCTGGATTCCTCGTCGACGGTGAGCGCGTCGGCGTCGCGAACGTGGGAGGCACGTTCCATGCTTTCGACAACACGTGCACTCACCGCCAGTGCTCACTTTCGTCGGGCCAGCTCGAGGGCACGGTCGTGACCTGCCCCTGCCACGGGAGCCAGTTCGATGTCACGACCGGTGAAGTCCTGCGAGGGCCTGCTCACGAGCCTGTGCGAAGCTACGCCGCGCGCGTCGAGAATCAGGCCCTTCAGGTCGAGATCTGACGCCGCAGACGCACGTCATCGCCGAGGCGGCGCTCTGACGTCAGTCAGTCCGCCGGTCGGGCTTCAGTGGTGCCACGAGGAGTGAACTCTTCGCAGGTCGCGGAGCTTCGGATCGGCCCCCGAACCAACCTGCACCCGCCCAGGGCGAGCCGGGGAAACATGTACTTGCAGTGGTCGCACCGGACCTCGGGCGTCGGGGCGGGCCGGTAGTGCGCTCCGCTCTTCGATAGTCCCCAGATCTTCACCGCCGTCCGACCTCCGCACCCTCCGGCATCCCGATCGGCCCTCCCCGCGGACACCCGAAACGAGGGCCGATCATCGGCACATGCGCATTCAGGAAGGTGAACCTAGCAGGGTGTCTCCGATCTCGTCGAGCGGCGGCAGAGCGAGCCTGGGGCGGGTGGTGACTGTCGCTCAACCGACCCGCTCCAGGAGCGCTCCCGACTCGACCGGCTCGCCTGCGCGGATCAGGTCACGCGCGGCGCCGACGCGGCCGAAGAGGTTCCAGAGCAGGACTCCTCGCGGCCGCCCCTCGCCGTCGAGGTAGTAGACGGTGCCCTCCCCGCCCGGCTCGCTCAAGCCGGAGATCGTCTGCAGACGACTGTCGAGCTCGCCGACGGCCTCGTAGCCGAGATCGAAGAGGTCGGAGTAGAAGAAGGGCAGACGGTCGTACGGTCTGTTGGCGCCGGCCATGTTCGCCCCGACCAGCCAGCCGTGCTTCATGGCGTGATCCTCGTGCTCGACGCGCCGGGTGTCACCGAGCGCGGCTTCGGGGAAGCGTGCGACATCGCCGGCGGCGAAGACGCGGTGGTGCCCGTCGACACGGCCGCGGTCGTCCACCACGATGCCGTCGGCGACCGGCAGGCCGGCGTCGTCAGCGAGCTCCACTCTCGGCTCGATGCCGAGGCCGGCGACGACCGCGTCCGCCTCGAGCGTACGACCGTCGTTCGTTGCCAGCTGCAGCTTGTCGCCATTCCGCTCGAGCGCCGTCACTGACGTGCCCGCGAGCACCTCGACGCCGCGATCGCGGTAGTAGTTCGTCACGAAGGCAGAGAGCGTCGCCGGGAAGATGCGCGCACCGATCCCAGGCTCTGGAAAGACCATCGTGACCGAGCGCGCGTTCATGGCCAGTGCCGCCGCGATCTCGGAACCGATGAAGCCGCCGCCGAGTACGACGAAGCGCGCGTCGGCGTCGGCGAGCGCACGCAGGCGTCGGTAGTCGTCGAGCGTTCGGAAGTAGATGACCTCGTCGCCGCCGAAGGAGAGGCGACGGGGACGGCCGCCAGTCGCAAGCAACAGGCGCTCGTACGCGTAGGTCTCGCCCCGGTCATCTCTCGCGTGGTGTGCCTCGAGGTCGAGCTCGACGATTGTGCGTCCGAGCCGGAGGTCGACGTCGAGGTCGGCGGTGTCCCGCCAGATCGTGCTCTCCTCGCCTCCCTTCCAGAGCGCCTTGGACAGCGGTGGGCGGGCGTAGGGCGCATGGGACTCTTCCGCAACGATCGTGATCGCCCTGCCGGGGTCGAAGTCGCGAATTCCCTTGCACGCCGCGTCGGCAGTCATGCCGCCGCCGACGATCAGATAGTGGGTCCGGCGCATCGGTCTCCTCGCTTTCTCAGCTCGAGTTCAGTGGGTACGGGTGCCTGGCTCGGCCAGGAGCTCGCGTCGCATCTCAGGTCGTCGATGGAGCGACCGCCAGACGTTCGTCACGGTCTTCGAAGGACTCCCTATGCCTGACGTTGCCTCGGCGGGACGTGCCCGCCTATCCGGCGGAGACCCCATTTGCTCGGGGCCAAGTCTCACGGGGGTGCAACGGCCCCATCAGACGCAGCCGGAAGAGGGGGCTTCGTTCGCTCGAGACTCTGCGCGGCGAGGGCCCGACGGGTCGCGACTCTTCGGTTTTCGAGATTTTCTCCGTGCGGCCGACGACCAGAGCCCGGTCGGCCACATGGCGCCGCGGCGGACTCGAGATGGGGGCGCGGCCCGATAGCGGAAGCGTCGTTTCGAGTCGACGCTCGTGATCAGCACCCATCGTGCGTCTCCGTCTACGAAGGAGTTCCAAAATGCGCCCCACGAGATTGCATCCCTCGCTACGGGATCGTCGCCGTCTGCGACCTGCCATTCGCTTCCTACTGATTGCCGTCGCGGCTTCGCTGATGCTTGCCGCATGCGGTCCTGTTGGCGACGACGACGGCATGTCCGCCTTCACCCCGGAAGAGCTTACGACTCCTCCGGAGCAGAATTGGATTACGAACGGGGGCACGGTCTTCAACCAGCGCTACTCGCCCCTCGACGAACTGACTCCGGCGAACGTCGCCGGTCTCAAGGGCAAGTGGCGGGCGCATCTCGACTCGGCGACCGAGTTCAAGTACTCCGGCGAGGCTCAACCCATCGTCTTCGACGGGATCGCCTACATCTCGACGGGCGCCAGCGACGTGTTCGCGCTGGACGTGGACACCGGCGAGACGCTCTGGAAGTACGAGGGCAATCTGGACGAGAGGATCAACACCGTGTGCTGTGGCTGGACGAGTCGCGGCGTCGCGATCGGTGACGGTCGTGTCTATCTCGGCAGGCTCGACGGGACCCTCGTCGCGCTGGATGCAGGGACGGGCGAAGAGGTCTGGTCGACCGCGCACGGGCAGTGGACGAAGGGCGAGACGATCACGAGCGCACCCCTCTACTACGACGGCCTCGTCGTCACGGGCGTCTCCGGAGGCGAGTTCGGAATCCGGGGCAGCGTCACCGCGTACGACGCCGAGACGGGCGAGGAGGCGTGGCGCTTCTACACGATTCCCGGTCCGGGCGAGACGGGACACGAGACCTGGCCGCAGGACAACGAGGCCTGGAAGCACGGGGGCGCCCCGGTCTGGCAGACCCCGGCGGTCGATCCCGAGCTCGGGCTCCTCTACTTCTCGACGGGCAACACGGCGCCCGACTTCGACGGCAGCAGCCGCAAGGGTGACAACCTGTTTGCGAGCTCGATCGTCGCGATCGATGTCGAGACAGGCGAGTATCGCTGGCACTTCCAGCAGATCCACCACGACATCTGGGACCTCGACGCACCGTCTCCGGTCGTGCTCTTCGATCTCGAGATCGACGGTGAGACGAGGCACGCATTGGCGGAGGCGAGCAAGACGGGCTGGGTCTACATCCTCGACAGGACGAACGGCGAGCCACTGATCGGGATCGACGAGAAGGCGGTCCCCCAGGAGCCACGCCAGCACACCGCAGCGACACAGCCCTACCCGGTGGGCGACTCGTTCATTCCGCAATCGATCTCGGCGGAGGAAGTCGCGCGGCTGCAGAAGGCACGTGCTGCTGCAGCACAGAAGGCCGGTGGCGAGGCCAAGCTCGGCACGCCGAAGTGGAACTACGTCAACGAGGGCCGGATCTTCACGCCATTTTGGGGGCAGACCGGCGTTATCGCCAAGCCGAGCACCATCGGCGGAACCAACTGGCCGCCCTCGAGCTACAGCCCCGACACCGGATACCTCTACGTGTGCGCGGCCGACGCCATTTCGATCTTCACCAGCAGCGAGGTCGAGTACGACCCGGCCGATATCAGGAAGGGGAACGACTTTCTCGGAAGCGCGTTCAACGCACCCGACGGAAACGTCGTGAAGGGCACCTTCACCGCGATGGACATGCGGACGAACCGCATCGCCTGGCAGAAGAACTGGGACCACAGCTGCTACAGCGGCTCGGTCACCACAGCCGGCGGGCTCGTGTTCGTGGGACACAACGACGGACGGCTGCTGGCCTACGACGCCCGCGACGGCAAGCAGCTGTGGGAGTTCCAAACGGGCGCCGGTGCGAACGCGACCGCGACCGTCTTCGAGCGCGACGGCAAGCAGTACGTTATGCTCGTCGCGGCCGGCAGCGCGCTGGGCGGAACGACTCACGGTGACAACGTCTGGCTGTTCGGCTTGGACGGCGACCTCGGGCCGGCCACAGCGGCCGGGACGAACTGAAGGGGTTGAGATGGGGCTAGGCAACCCTCGAGCGCAAGCGCCACTACGGGCGATCGTGCTTGGACTGATTGCGGTTGCCCTCGCCGGTGGTGTCGCGAGCGGCTGCGGTGGTGGCGAGGACGAAGCCACCTCCGAGCCGCCGCCCACGACGACCACCGAGACGGCGCCCGGCGACGGTGAAGCGGCGAGTGGCGCTCAGCTGTTCAGTGACAACTGCGAATCCTGCCACGGGGTCGAGGGCGCGGGCGGGCACGTCGGGCCCAATCTGCAAACGTCGCCAGTCGCCGAGAATCTGGCTCAGGTCAAGGCGCAGGTCAGCACGGGTGGTGGCGGGATGCCGCCCTTCTCCGACGTCCTGTCGGACCAGGAGATCGACGTGGTGGCGGCCTATGTCGTCGAGCAGATCGCGCCCAAGCAATGAACCGCTTGCCGTTGATCATGATCTTTCCTAGGCTCGGTCCGGCGTGAGCTTCGAGGACTGGATCTTCGCGCTTCACCTGTTGATGGCGGCGACGCTCGTGGGGTCGCTCGTGATGTCCTGGATCGTCGTGGTCGCTCTCTACCGAGTCGATGCCGCGGACGCGACGCTCAGCCTCAACCGGGTCGCCCTGGTCGGGACCGCCCTGACCGTCGTCGGCCTCATAGGCGTGATCGCCTTCGGGATCTGGCTCGCGATCCTGCGCGACGACTTCCAGGTGTGGGACGGCTGGGTGATCGCGGCGATCGTCCTCTGGGGCATCGCGACGGTGGCGCTTCTACGCTCCTTCGTCGAGTATGCGAAACCCGTCGAGAAGGCCAGAGCGCTCGTCGCGTCCGGCCAGACCGGCCCGAGTGCCGAGGTCGCGGCGTTGAACCGGACCTCGACCGGGCTGTTGCTCCGCGCCGTCGCGTCGGCAGCGGTCGTGCTGATCGTCATCGACATGATCTGGAAACCCGGTGCCTGACCTGCTCGCAGCTATCCGGCCCGACGAACAGAGCTTCGCGCTCCTCCTGCACCTCGTCGGCGCGACCGTAGCCTTCGGGGCATTGCTGGCGAGCGCAACCTCACTCGCACTGGCGCGCGGCGAGACCAGGCTCCTTCGGCTCGGCTACTTCTCACTCCTCTTCGTCGGTCTACCTGGCCTGATCCTGCTGCGGGTCGCCGGAGAGTGGCTCTACCGGCTGCAGAACTGGGACGACCTGCCCGAGCAGATCGACGAGCCCGCCTGGCTCCAGATCGGGTTCATCGTCGCCGACTGGGGCGGCCTGCTCCTCCTCGTCGCGCTCGCGCTGGGCGGGGTCGGCGTCTACCGGTTGCGCAACGGCCGGGGAGGTGCCGGTCTGCTCCGCGCGACGATGGTCATCGACCTCATCCTCATCGTCGCCTACGCCGTCGCTGTCTGGGCGATGACCGGCAAGCCCAACTAGGCCGAACTCCAGTACAAGCTCCCTCGGGCGACTGCGGTCGGCTCAGGCGAGGGGTATCTCGACCGTGAGCCGCGTCCCGGCGCCGCGTCTCGATTCGATCTCGAGCGCTCCGTTGACCGATGCGACTCGCTCGCGCATCCCGACGAGCCCGAGCCCGCCATCCCGTTGCTGCGCTGGGGAGAAGCCGCGTCCATCGTCTTCGACCGCGAGAACCACGGATCGCTCGCGGCGCGCCAAGGTGACGTGCACGGCCTTCGCGTCGGCGTGCTTGACGACGTTCGTCAGGGCCTCCTGTGTGATCCGGAAGACGGCGGTCTCGAGCTTGGCAGGCAGTCGCGTAGCGTCCGGAAGATCGACCTCGAGCTCTACCGTCGGTCCGCCCTGCTCCTCGAGACGACCGCTCAAGTCCCTGAGAGCCGGAACGAGACCGAACTCGTCGAGCGCGGAAGGTCGAAGTGCGAACGCCAGGCGGCCGACGTTCTCGAGCGTGCTCCTGGCTGTCTCGCGCAGGGCCGTCGCTGCGCCGCGCGCCTCCGGGAGCGTCGCCGCTGCGTCGATCGCTGCGAGACCAAGGAGGACGGCCGTGAGCGCCGAGCCCGTCTCGTCGTGAAGCTCCCGCGCGATCCGGCTGCGCTCGGCCTCCTGGGCCTCGAGGATCGCGTCGACCGTCTCACGCGCCACGCGTTCCGAGAGATGAACGGCGAGGGAGGCGCGCGTGGCGAACGCTTCGGCGAGACGAAGGTCGTCGTCGGTGAAGCGCGGATCCGGGCCGTTCCTGTTGAAGGCCGATGCCACGCCGATGGCCCTCTCCTGAAACACCAGCGGGATGAGCAGCGCCGCCACGCCGCCGACTCGGTGGGCAACGGCCTGATCGAACTCGGGATCTTCCAGGACCGAGTCGATGCGCTCGCTCTTCCCGCGCGCGAGGATCCTGGCGTGCTTCGATTCGGAGGGAACGTCATAGCCGAGGAGGTCGGCTGCACCCTCGCCATCGGCGGCGGCAACGCGAAGACCGCCCGAGGGGGCGGGGACGGAGATGAGCACGGCCCGGGCGCGGATCAGCTCGCGCAGTCGACGGGCGACGAGTGCGAGGAGGCGTGAGACGTCCTCTCGCTTCTCGAGGACGCCATGTGTGAGCTCGTCGAGCGCCTCGAGTTGACGGAGCCAGTGGACGGCCCCCTCGTGGATCTGCACCTTTTCGATGGTGAGCCCGGTCTGGGCGGCGAGCAGCGTCACGATCTCCTCGTCCGTCTCCGTGAACTCCCCGTCCTCCTTTTCGGCCAGGTAGAGGTCCCCGTACACGACTCCCCGCACGAAGATCGGGACACCGAGGAAGCTCCGCATCGGTGGGTGCCCATGCGGAAAGCCGAAGAAGTGCGGCTCCTTCGTAACGTCGGCAACGCGGACCGGGCGTGCCTCGCGAAGAAGGATGCGGAGAACGCCGTGGTCGCTGGGCAGGTCGCCGATCCGAGCTCTCGTCGTATCGTCCATCCCCGTCGTGACGAGACGCTCCAGGTGTGATCCGGTGCGGTCGAGGACCCCGAGCGCCGCGTAGCGCGCAGCGACGAGCCGTGCCGCCACCTCCACGGTCCTCTGGAGGACATCGTCGAGCGAAGCCTCGGAGCCGACGGCGACGTTCGCATCGACGAGGTGCCGAAGGCGGTTCTCTCGGTCAGCGATTCGGGACACGGCTACGTGGCCGTGACTGTGTCACAGCGGCCTTGGGGATGTCGACCCTCCGTGCGCGGGGAGCCGTGCCAGCTCTCTGATCGAAGAAGCACGCAAAGTGCGTGAATCCGATCGTCGGCGGACTTGACCGAGTCGCCTCCCGCCCATAGGTTCCTCAACGCACCGAGCACGGAGCGCGAGTAGGTCGAAGCTCAGCCCGACGGCCGTAC
>DASUCI010000233.1:0-3432 GCA_035762825.1 Gaiellaceae bacterium
TCGTCGCCGCCGCGGAAGTACGGTGCCGCCGCGCCACGGCGCACGAGCTCGACGGTGACGTTCAGCGCGCCCCGGTGGACGTAGCGCAGGAGACGGCCGTAGCGATCCCTGTCGTCGAGCCCGGGATCGGCTTCGATCGCGATCCGTGCGCCGGGCGGCGCGAGCCGCTCGAGGTCGCGGCGCGCTTCGCGTGCGTAGCACTCGTTCTCCCCCAACTCGGGAGCGTCGACCTGGACGAGCCGCACGCGGGCACCACCGCGAAGGTCGAGCGTGTCGCCGTCGCCGATGCGCGCGACGGTCGCGTTCGCCCGCGCGCTCTCTTCCGACTCCCGGGCGCACCCGCCGAGCGCCACCGCGAGCGCGACAAGGACGAGCAGGCGCAGGGGATCTAGATGTCTTCGAGGCCGGCGCGCGCGGCCTGGTCCTTGCGGTCCGTCCACCACGCGAAGAACAGGAGACCACCGCAGACGACGACGATCGCGGCGCCGAGGCCGACCTGGTACCAGATCCGGTCGAAGATGATGATCCCGAGCACACCGAGGAGCAGGACGGCAATCGCCGCACCTGCGTACTTGGCCCACATCGCGACGGCCATCGGTCGAGTGTACGAGCACTTTGGTCCGCGTGCAAGCACTGGTAGAACCGCGCCATGACGAAGCCTCTGTGGGCGCCGTGGCGGCTCGAGTACATCGCGCAGGCTGACGAGCAGGAGGGCTGTGTCTTCTGCATCGAGGCCGCAGGTGAGCTGCCGGACGGAGAGTCGCTGCGCCTGCAGGCGGGCACGTCCGCCCTCGCGCTCCTGAACAAGTACCCGTATTCCTCCGGGCATCTCATGGTCGCGCCACGCCGCCACGTGGGCGCGCTCGCGGAGCTGACCGACGACGAAGCTCTCGACATCCATCGCCTGGCCGTCGTCGCCCTCGACGCGCTCGACCGGGTCTACGGGCCGGGCGGATACAACCTCGGCTGGAACCTCGGCCGCGTCGCGGGCGCGGGCATCGCCGACCATGTCCACCTGCACGTGGTTCCGCGATGGGCGGGCGACACGAACTTCATGCCGGTGCTCGCGGACGTAAAGGTGATTCCCGAGCACCTGCTCGAGACGCGCGACCGCCTGCGAGACGCCTGGCGGCCTACGAGCGACTGAGCCGGTCGAGCTCACGCCACGCCGCAGACGGCGTCGTCGCCCAGTCGTACAGGCTCACGCCGATGGTGCCGCCGTCATCGGCGACCGCCGCGACGAAGCCGTCGAGCTCGTCGGATCCGAGACGGTTCGCAACCCCGCCCGCGACGTGGATCTGCACGTCCGGGCCGGCCTGGGCTCGCAGGAGCCGCAGTGCGCGCGTCACGTAGCCGTACGTCGCGTCGAACCCCTTGTACGCGCCGCCCGTGTAGGCCATCGGCGCGAATGCGTCGGCGCTCTGTGCGAGCTCGGCCCACGGGAAGTCCGGCCACGTCGACGGCCGCCGCTCGAGACCGCGTGGGTTGAAGGGGACGATCGCGAGCGGCATGTCGCCCGCTGCTTCGCGAAGCTCACGCGTCAACGCCACAGCGCGACGCGAGCGAAGAGCCGCGTTGCGAAGGCGCGTCGACTCGATGTTCAGCGCGACACCGTCGAACTGCCCTCCGCCGGGCGTTCGAAACGCGAGCATCGCGAGGGCGCGCCGGGTGTCGAGAGCCGGCTTCACGTGCCCCGGGAGGTACCACGCAACCGCCTGGATCCCCCTCGCGTGCAGGGCGTCGACGAAGCGACCGAGGCGCACCGGGTCGACGACGTCGACCGAGGCGCCGTAGTTCGCCGTCTCGACCCACACCGTCCTGACCTTCCGTAGGGCGATGCGCTGTGCCGTACGCTCGGGCGCCGCGTAGACGCCGGCGTCGTAGATGTCCACCCAGGTTCCGAGCCCGCCGAAGACCGCCGCATCCGCGCGCTTCGCCGCCGGCGCGGACGCGGCGCTCGCCGTCGCGAGGAGCGAGGTGCAGACGAAGGCGACCAGGAGCGTGCGCACGCGCAGGACTGTAGGGCCGGTGTGTGAAGACGATGTCAGCGCCCGCGGAGCTCGCAGGCGGACGAGGGAGCTACATGTTGGTGAGGTTGAGAATGTTGCCGTCCGGATCCTTCAGCCAAACGGCCTTGAACTCGCCCGCGATGTGAACATCGCCCTCACGCCTCGTCTCCGGCAAGTCGTCGTAGCGCTCGAATGTGACGCCCTTCGCATTGAGGTCCTGGACGATTGCGTCGAAATCGTCGCCGACTGCCCACGACGCCGCGGTCGCCTGATTCGTGCCCGCATACTCGGACGGATACACGAGCACGACCGAGTTTCCGCTCTTGTACAGCATTGCCCCGGGAACGTCCTGCATCGGTGCCAGTCCGAGCGTGTTCTCGTAGAAGTCCCGCGCTCGTTCCAGGTCGCTGACGGCCAGAGTGGCCGCGGCGTCCTTGCCTCCCAACATTGCTCGCCCCTTTCGCCCGTTTACCTGAGGGAGCATATGCAGCACGGCCCGGTCCTTCCATCGCGACTCCGTATGGATTCGTATGGCAAGCTCGCCGAGGTGATCGACTCCGGGAGGCTCCAGTGAGCGTGGACAGAGCTCTTGCGCGGGACCGAGAACTGCGTGCGCATGCGACGGCCCGACCATGGCACGAGGAGGGACACGGCGCCCGATCGAGGCTCGCCGGGCCGCTGCCCCGCTCGACGGTCGTCGTCGACCCGTATGCACCCAATCCGCAGGACGCGCCCTTGCTGCTGCACCGCGTGAACACCTACGAGGAGCTCGAGGAAGAGATCGAGCGGCTTCGAGCGTGGCTGCGAGAGGTGCGCGCGCGGCTGGACACCACGCGCAGCGAAGCGACGAGGCTCCCGGGCGACGAGGACTTCGAGGCTCTGGCCCGCGACCTGCGAGCGGGCATCGATGCTGCCCTCGGCGACCGCCGAGTCGGCGCCGAGTTGGCGGCGGCAGCGAAGGGCCGAGCGCGGCAACGCGGCTAGAATCCCAGCTTCGCGGACGTAGCTCAGCTGGTAGAGCGTCGGCTTCCCAAGCCGTAGGTCGCGGGTTCGAGCCCCGTCGTCCGCTCTAAGCACGAGCCAGATCAGGCGGCATGGGCTTGTGCAAGAACGCAGCACGACCTAGGCTCGCGGTTCCCTGTCTCCTGATTGGAGGAGCCCGATGCACGCAGTCCTCGTGAAAGTCTCGATAAGCGACGTCGAGGGTTCGCAGAAAGCGTTGCGCGAGATGGTTGTGCCGCGCATTTCGCAGTTGCCGGGGTTCGTGGCCGGCTACTGGACTCGATCCGACGACGGAAGCAACGGTCGATCGATGATCGTGTTCGAGTCGGAGGAGGCCGCTCGAACAGCGGCTGAGCAAATCGGCCCGAACGTTCCTGAAGGCGTCACGTTCGAAAGCGCCGAGGTGCGCGAGGTGGTCGCG
>DASUCI010000234.1:0-4921 GCA_035762825.1 Gaiellaceae bacterium
GATGTCCTCTCCGAGACGGTGAAGACGCTCGAGGCGATGAAGGTGGCCGATCCCGCAGAGGGCGACGACGTCGAGATGGGCCCCGTCATCTCCGAGGAGCAGCGCGAGCGCGTGCTCGGCTTCCTCGGCCGGGCCGTCGACGCGAAGGCGACGATCGTCACCGGCGGCGAGGCCGTCGGCGAGCGCGGCTTCTTCGTCAAGCCCACCGTCGTCACCGACGTCGAGCAGGCCTCGGAGATCGTTCAGGACGAGGTCTTCGGGCCGGTCGTGACAGTACAGCGCTTCGGCTCCGACGACGAGGCGATCGCGATGGCGAACGACGTCCGCTACGGGCTGGCGGCCTCCGTCTTCTCCCAGGACGTCGGCCGCGCGATGGCCGCTGCGCGCAAGCTGGAGTTCGGGACGGTGTGGGTGAACGAGCACCTCTTCCCGCTCGCGTCCGAGATGCCGCACGGCGGTTTCAAGGAGTCCGGCTACGGCAAGGACATGTCGCTCTACTCGATGGAGGAGTACACCCGCGTCAAGCACGTCGTCGTGAAGCTCGCCGAGTGAGCGCTGCCCGTGGTGCAGCCGGACTCCTGACACCGCGTCGACGCGACTCCTTTGCAGCCCCGTAACCACCGCGGTACGCTCGCCCGGTGACAGCCACGGCAGCGGGGACCGCGGACGTCCGGCTGGAGAAGGTCGTCAAGAGGTTCGACGACATGGTCGCGGTCGACGGGATCTCGGTCGAGATCCCGCGCGGCGCGTTCTTCGCTCTGCTCGGCCCGTCGGGCTGCGGCAAGACCACGACGCTCCGCATGATCGGCGGCTTCGAGGAGCCGACCGAGGGCCACATCTACCTCGGCGACCACGACGTCGTCGGACTGCCGCCCTACAAGCGGGACGTGAACACCGTTTTCCAGAGCTATGCGCTCTTCCCGCACATGTCGATCGAGGACAACATCGGCTTCGGGCTCGAGCGCAAGGGCGTCGCGAAGGGCGAGCTCAAGGGACGCGTCGCCGAGATGCTCGAGCTCGTCGGGCTCGCCGGCTTCGCGAAGCGCAAGCCGAGGCAGCTCTCCGGCGGACAGCAGCAGCGCGTCGCCCTCGGGCGTGCGCTCGTGAACCACCCGCGCGTGCTGCTGCTCGACGAGCCGCTCGGCGCGCTCGACCTGAAGCTGCGCAAGCAGATGCAGCTCGAGCTGAAACGGATCCAGCACGAGGTCGGCATCACGTTCGTGCACGTCACGCACGACCAGGAGGAGGCGATGACGATGGCCGACACGATCGCCGTGATGAACCAAGGCAGGGTCGAGCAGCTCGGGCGTCCCGAGGAGCTCTACGAGCGCCCCGCGACCGCCTTCGTCGCCGGCTTCCTCGGCGCCTCGAACCTCCTTCCCGGGACAATCGAGGATGCCGGAACGATCCGGCTCGTCGACGGGACAGTCGTGCGCGCGCGGGCCAACGGACGCGTGGGGCCGGTTGCGGCGGGGGTTCGGCCGGAGAAGATCACGATCGGGGCGGGCGGGGGCGCGAACGAGCTGCCCGGCACTGTCGCCGAGACCGCGTACATCGGCGTCGCGACGCAGGTCGTCGTGCGGACGGCGGCGGGAACGGTGCAGGTGTTCTCCCAGAACATCGATGCAGGTGGACGCGTGCCCGCCGCGGGCACGACCGTCGTACTGAGCTGGGCGCCCGAGTCGACGTTCGTCGTCGACAGGGACGACACCACGAGCGAGGAGGGGAACGAATGAACCCACGGCTGACCCGGAACGAGCTCCTGCGGCGGGGCGCCGCGGGCGGAGCGCTGCTGGCCTTTCCGTCCATCCTGGCTGCATGCGGCGGCGGAGACGGCGGGGGATCCGCCGAGGACGGCGAGCTGAAGACGGTCCTCAACTTCTCGAACTGGCCGCTCTACATCGACGTCGACAAGCCGACGACGCTCCAGAAGTTCACGCAGCAGACGAACATCAAGGTGAACTACTTCGAGGACATCAACGACAACGCGGAGTACTTCGCCAAGGTGCAGGGCCCGCTGTCTCAGGGCAACAGCATCGACCGCGACATCTTCGTCTTCACGGACAACTCCCGCTTCCCCGGCCTGCTCGTCAGCCAGGGCTGGGTCGAGGAGCTCGACAAGGACCTCATCCCGAACATCACGAACCTCGTGGACGCGCAGGCGAGCCCACCGTTCGACCCCGACCGCACGTACTCGTTGCCATGGCAGTCGGGCATGACGGGCATCGCGTGGAACGAGGACGTCACCGGTCCGGTGACGTCGGTGCAGCAGCTCCTCGAGGATCCGAAGCTCAAGGGCAAGGTCACGATGCTCCAGGAGATGGCCGACTCGGTTGGGCTCGTGATGCTCCAGAACGGTGACGACCCCGGAGCCGTCACCGACGACACCTTCAACAGTGCGATCGACACGGTTCAGGCCGCCGTCGACTCGGGCCAGATCCGCCGCTTCACCGGGAACGACTACACGCAGCAGCTCACGAACGGCGACCTCGCGGCGGCGGTGGCGTGGTCGGGGGACGTCGTCCAGCTGCTCGCCGACAACCCGAAGCTCAGGTGGGCGATCCCGGAGTCGGGCGGGATGATCTGGACGGACAACATGCTCATCCCTACGGGCGGGAGCGCGCCGACGGCGTCGACGTACATGAACTTCGTCTACGACCCGGTCGTCGCGGCGCAGATCGCGGCCTACGTCAACTACGTCACGCCCGTGAAAGGCGCGAGGGAGGAGCTCGCGAAGAGCGACCCCGAGACGGCCGGCAACCCGCTGATCTTCCCCGACGACGACACGCTCGAGCAGGTGAAGCAGTTCGACTCGGAAGCGCTCGACAACGAGGAGTACATCACCCTCTGGCAAGGGGTCCTAGGGCAGTAGGGGCGAGGCTTGCCTCGCCCTCGTCCCAGGCGAGGGTCGTCACGTGGGCACGTTCTTCCACCGTCACCCGGGGCTGACGCCCTACCTGCTGCTGTCGCCGGCCTTGCTGTGGCTGGGGATCTTCTTCCTGGTGCCGCTCGGGTTCCTCGGGTACCAGTCGCTGCAGTCGGGGATCTACCCCAACTTCGAGTTCACCTGGGAGTTCTCGAACTTCACCGAGGCGTTCTCCGACTACCGCACGCAGCTCGGGCGCTCGTTCCTGTACGCCGGGCTCGCGACGACCGCTGCGCTCCTCCTGGCATATCCGCTCGTCTACTGGATCGCGTTCCGCGCCGGCAAGTGGCGGAATTTCTTCCTGCTCCTCATCGTCGCGCCGTTCTTCGTCTCGTACCTCATCCGCACGCTTGCCTGGCTGAACATCCTCGCCGACGAAGGACCCGTCGTCGGCTTTCTCCAGACGATCCAGGTGCTCGGGGAGGACGGACGGCTGCTCGCGACGACCTTCGCGGTGGTCGCAGGCATCACCTACAACTTTCTTCCCTTCATGGCACTGCCGATCTACGTCTCGCTCGAGCAGATCGAGCCGCGCCTACTCGAGGCGGCGAAGGACCTGTACGCGACGCCGACGCAGGCGTTCCTCCGCGTGACCCTGCCGCTGTCCGCGCCGGGGATCGTGGCCGGCACGCTCCTCACCTTCATCCCTGCCGCGGGCGACTTCATCAACGCCGAGCTCCTCGGCACGCCGAAGCAGACGATGATCGGCAACGTCATCCAGGAGAAGTTCCTCACGTCGCTCGACTACCCGACCGCGGCGTCGCTCTCGTTCATCCTCATGGCGACGATCCTCGTCGCGCTCCTCGTGTACGCGAAGGTCGTCGGGACGGAGAAGCTCACCGGATGACCGCCGCCGCGCGCATCTGGCGGTTCGTGAAGCACCACTCGCTGACCGTCTACGCGTTCCTCGTCTGCGCGTACCTGCTGCTCCCGATCGCGGTCGTGATCCTCTTCTCGTTCAACGCCCCCGAGGGGCGTTTCAACTACGTCTGGAACGAGTTCACGGTCGACAACTGGATCGACTGGAACTCCGTGCTCGGCATCCAGGACGCGGTCGAGACCTCCATCGTCGTCGGCCTAATCGCGACCCTCCTCGCGACCGTGCTCGGCACGATGGCGGCGATGGGGATCGTCCGGCACTCCTTCCGGGGCCGGGGCGGGACGAACCTCCTCGTGTTCCTCCCGATGTCGACGCCGGAGATCGTCCTCGGCGCGTCGCTGCTGACGCTGTTCCTCAACTCGACGACCGTGTTCCAGCTCGGCTTCTGGACGATCTTCATCGCCCACGTGATGTTCATCGTGAGCTACATCGTCGTCACCGTGAAGGCACGGCTGATCGGCTTCGACCGCCACCTGGAGGAGGCGGCGATGGACCTCGGCGCGAACGAGCTCACGACGTTTCGCAAGGTCACCTTTCCACTGTTGATGCCCGCGATCGTGTCCGCGGCGCTGCTCGGCTTCGCCCTCTCGATCGACGACTTCGTGATCACGTACTTCGTCGCCGGCCCGGAGCAGACGTTCCCGGTGTTCGTGTGGGGCATCGCTCGCGTCTCGGTGCCGCCGCAGGTGAACGTGGTCGCGAGCGCCATCTTCATGATCGCGCTCGCCATCGCCCTCGCGAACGTCCTCTGGCAATACCGCAGCGCCAAACGACTCCAGGGGGCCACATGACCCCCGTCGTCCCGATCGACCTCCAGCGCGCGGCCGAGGAGCCCGTGGTTCTCGCGATCCGCCCACGGCCGCGCCTTCATCGTCGTTGATCTCGCGGCACGGGAGATGTGCGGCTGATCGATCCGCACAGCCAGCCCGAACTGGACCTTTCGGTGGTGTGCGCGGCGGCCGGCTCGCGTTCATCTCGGCGCGAAGGGGTGCTCTGCGCACCCGAAGCTGCGGTCTAGGGGGTTTCTACACATGCGTTTGTCCGTTACCAAGCGACGCCTGCTCGCGCTCGTGTCGTTGCTTGCTCTCGTCGTCACCTCGGCTGCCGCCGCTGGG
>DASUCI010000235.1:0-3223 GCA_035762825.1 Gaiellaceae bacterium
CCGGATCCTCCTCCACCGGCGCTACGCGCCGTTCGCGGACGGGACGATGCCGTGAACGTCGAGCGCGTCGACTTCGTCTCCTTTCTCACCCAGGACATCCAGCGGGCGAAGCGGTTCTACACCGACGTGCTCGGGCTCGAGGTCGAGACCGAGGGGGAGTCGGACCTGGAGCTGCGCTGCGGGCAGGTGACGCTCGACATCTTCGATCCGTCCAGCATCGGCCAGCCGTTCGCTCCGAGCCCCGCAGGGCTTGCGCTGCGCGTCCCCGATGTCGATGCGACGCGCGCCGAGCTCGAGGCAAAAGGCGTCCAGTTCGACGGCGAGACGATCGAGACGAGCGTCTGCCGCCAGGCGTGGTTCAAGGACCCCGACGGCAACGCGTTGATGCTCCATCGGCGGTTCGACGTATGAGCAGGTCGGAGCTCCTCGAGCGGTATCAGGCGATCCCGTTGCCGACGACGAAGGACGAGCACTGGCGCTTCACCGACCTCAAGGGCTTCGACCCGGACTCGTGGACGGCGAACGGCGCGACGGAGATCGCGTCTCCGGCCACCATGCTCGAGCTCGACGCCTCCGGGACGGCGTATGTCGGCGAGGCCGGCCTGGAGATCGTGTCTGCGCCCGACGGAGTCACGTTCGAGCCGCTGCGCGAAGATCACGAGCTCCTCTACTCGCTCGTCGGCCACGACGAGAAGTTCGCCGCGCACAACGCGGCGATGTGGACGAACGGCCTGCTCGTGCGGGTTCCGCGCGGCGTCGTCCTCGACACGCCGCTGTACGTGCGCATCGCGAACGCGGTCGAGGGCGGGTCGTTGTTCTGGCGCCTGCTCGTCGTCGCCGAGCCGCAGAGTCGATTCACGCTGATCGAGGAGTACGTGTCCGCGAGCCCCGACCTGGGCGCATACACCAACGCCGCGGTCGAGATCGTCGTTCAGCAGGCCGCTAAGGTCGAGTACGTCTCGGTGCAGAACCTCTCGCGGCGTACGTGGCACTTCGCCTCGCACCATGCCCGTGTGGAGCGCGACGCCGAGCTCGACTGGGTGACGGGCGGCTTCGGCTCGGCGAAAGGGAAGGTCTGGATCCAGAACGACCTCGCGGGGCCGGGCGCGACGTCCCGCGTCACCGGCGCGTACTTCGCGGACGGGACGCAGCACCTCGACTACGACACCTTCCAGGAGCACATGGCGCCGTCGACGACGTCGGACTTCGCGTTCAAGGGCGCTCTCCGCGACACTGCGCGCGCCGTCTGGCGCGGGATGATCCGCGTCGAGGAGGGGGCGCAGAAGACAAACGCGTACCAGGAGAACCGGAACCTCCTCCTCTCGAAGTCGGCGCATGCGGACTCCATCCCGGGCCTCGAGATCATGGCCAACGACGTCCGCTGCACGCACGGAGCCACTCTCGGCCAGGTCGACCGCGACCAGCTCTTCTACCTGATGACGCGCGGCCTTTCGCGCGCCGAGGCGGAGCGGCTGATCGTGCGCGGTTTCTTCCAGGACGTGCTCGACCGGGTCGAGCTCGAGCCGGTGCGCGAGGCACTCGCCGCGGCGCTCGAAGCACGCATCCCGCAGGCGTAGCGACGATCGGGCATCATCGGCCGATGTCGCACCCCGACGTGCCACGCTTGCGCGGCGTCTTTCACCAGTACGCGTTCGTCGCGTCCGTCCTCGCGGGGACGCTGCTCGTCGCTTTCGCCGACGGGTACCTCGAGCGCTTCGCGGTCTGGGTGTACGCCGTCGCTCTCGCGGCGATGTTCGGCGCCAGCGCCCTCTATCACCGCTTCCCCTGGCGCAGCTCGACGGCACGCTTGCGCGCGCGCCGGCTCGACCACGCGATGATCTTCGTCTTCATCGCCGGCTCGTACACGGCGTTCGCGCTCGTGGCGTTCACCGGGGCCGCGCGGATCGTGGGCCTGGCCACGGTCTGGGCGGGCGCCGCGTTCGGCATCTTCCTCAACCTCATCTGGATCGACGCGCCGCGCTGGCTCACGGCAGTGGCGTACCTCGGAGTCGGGTGGGTCGGTCTCATCCTCATCCCACAGCTCTTTCCCGCCCTCGGAGTCGCGGCGGCGGTACTGGTCATCGTCGGCGGCGCCCTGTACAGCGTCGGTGCCCTGACCTACGCGAGCGCCTGGCCCAACCCGTTCCCGGCGACGTTCGGCTTCCACGAGATCTTCCACGTGCTCGTGATCGCGGCTGCGGTGACCCAGTTCGTCGCGCTGTCGCTCGTCGTCCTCTGAGTAGGGGTTAGCTCGGCCTCGATCCGGGAAACCTCCAGGAAACGGCACGAGGAGGTTCGCAGATGGCAGTTCGCACGGACCGGCTGGGCGTGCTGGCCGAGGAGAACACCGAGACGCGGGAGCAGATCGTCGAGCTCCTCCAGAAGGCGTACTGGATGGAGATCGAGACGGTGATGAGCTACCTCGCCGGCTCGGTGAACCCCGACGGCGTTCGCGCCCAGGAGATCAAGGAGTCCCTCGAGGAAGACATCGAGGAGGAGCTCGGGCACGCGAGGCAGTTCGCGAGCCGGATCAAGGAGCTCTACGGCGTCGTGCCGGGCTCGCTCGAGTTCACGGCAGAGCAGTCGTTCCTGCAGCCGCCCGCAGAGCAGACCGACATCGTGCACCTGATCCGCGGAGTCATCGAGGCCGAGACCGGTGCCATCGAGCACTACAACCGCATCATCGAGGCGACCGACGGGGTCGACTGGGTCACCCAGGACCTGGTCATCGACATCCTCCACGACGAGGAGAGTCACCGACGGCTGTTCGAGGGATTCCTGCGCGAGTACGAGGCCGAAGGGCTCGCGTGACCGACCCGCTAGCCTGAAGGCAATGGCCGAGCGAGTCGAGCTCACCGAAGGGGAGTGGCGCGAGCGTCTGACCCCGGCGCAGTACGAGATCCTTCGCAACAAGGGGACGGAGCGCGCGTTCACGGGCGCGTACTGGGACGAGCACTCGGACGGCGTCTACCGCTGTGCCGGCTGCGGTGCGGAGCTCTTCCGCTCCGACACGAAGTTCGAGTCGGGCAGCGGCTGGCCGAGCTTCTACGAGCCGACGTCGCTCGACAGCGTCGTCACCGAGACGGACTCGAGCTTCGGGATGGTGCGCACGGAGGTGACGTGCGCCAGCTGTGGCGGCCATCTCGGCCACGTCTTCGAGGACGGGCCCGAGCCGACGGGTCTCCGCTACTGCATCAACTCCTGCGCGCTCGACCTCGAGCGC
>DASUCI010000236.1:0-3888 GCA_035762825.1 Gaiellaceae bacterium
CCGTCGGCTGCGACGCCCGCAGGCCGGAGGTGCGCTGGAGCGTGAGCGGAACCCGGACACGAACGCCGCTGGGCGTCGGTCGCACGACGGATCCGCCCACTCCGATCCAGTCGCGAAGGCCCAGCGCGAGCTGCCCGGAGAGCGGCACGGTCGCGAAGAACGCAACGCCCGCATCTGCGCCGCGCTCGATGAGGCGTGGCGGCGGGACGAGCTCGAGGGCGGTCAGAAGGGCACCGGCGGGAACGCGAGCGGTGAGCGTCGTCGGCGTGTGCGGCCTCGCCTCGCCGAGGTCGACCCGACGAAACGACCCGTCGTCCGAGCGGACGATGGCCGCGAGCGACACCAGGCCGGGGCCGACCCGAAGCGCGATCCGGCCATTGGTCAGCGGAACGCCTCTCATCTCGGCCGGCCTCTCGGGCTCCACGAGCGCGGCGAGCTCCCCGCGTCCTCTTCCCGAGGCCCATTCGCTCCGCCAGACGCCGGCGTCCTCGATCGCCGCCCCGTCGAGGCCGAGCACGGTGACGCCGCTCACGCGCTCGGCTCGTCCGGCACCGCCCCGAACGCGCAGCACGGGCCGGGCCGCGCCGTCACCGGCGAGGTCGTCGAACCGCTCGAGCGGCGCCGCCTCGAACACGCGCACGAGGTTCCGGAGGTCCTCCCGGACGACGACGTCGTGCGGAACGCGGAACGCCGCCTGCTCACGGTCCCCGCGCACGAGCGTGGCGCGGTAGCCCTCGGCGAGCAGCGCCACGGCGAAGGCGATCGTCAGGAATGCGACGGTGGCGACCGCGGCCCCGGGCCCGCGTGCTAACCCGATCGCGGCGAGCCGCGATGCGAGCCCTCGCGACCCGCGGTCCGCCCTGAGCCGGGCGAGCGCCGGGAAGATCCTTGCGACGGCGAGCGCTGCCGCAACGGCGATGAGACCCGGGAGGAGCAGGAGCACCAGCGCACTCCCTTCACCCCGCGCGAGCCGGTCCTCATCGGTTGCGCCGGCGACGAGCGCCACCGCGACCGCCACGATCGCGGCAACGGCGACGAGGTCCAGCGCCCCGATCCGGGCTCCGTCGCGCGAGGGCAGCGAGACGGTGATCCACACGAGCACGGCCGCCACGACGGCCGCCGCCACGGCGAGCACGATTCCGCCCGGCGAGAGGACGCTCTCGCGCAGCACGTCCCCGACCGGCGCGCCGGCAGCCGAGGCGACGATCGCGGCGACGGCGATCCCTGCCAGCCACCCGAGCGCGACCCCGACCAGCGCGACTGCACTCGACTCGAGCCCGCTCAGCAGCCAGAGCTGCCAGCGTTGTGCTCCCGACCACGTGAGCCGACGGCGCGCGGCCACGAGGTCGCGCCGCATGCCGCGCGCGGCGAGGATCGTGAACGCCAGCAGAAGCGCGGCCCCCTCACCCCCCACGAGCAGGAGTCGCGTACCCGCGACGTTCGCCGAGCGCTCGGCGTCCCGGAGCTCCTCGACCGGAGCGTCGACGCCGAACGACGACGAGCGCTCGGTGAGCTCGACCCGCGCTCGCTCGCTTCGCGCGACGAGATCGTCGACCTCCCACAGTCGAGGCGCTCCCGGAGCGACCGGCCACACCCACGCGTACGTCCGATACGTGCGCGCGAGCGCCGGAGAGGCCTCGAACCAGGCGCGACCCTCGGCGACCACGAGCGGTGGAGGCGGCGGGCGGTGGTACTCGCTCGTGTCGCCGAGCTCGGGCGGAACCGTCGCATCCGCGACCGCCGCGTCGTTGGACAGGAGGAAGTCGCCGTACAGCTGACGGGACCGCAGCGTCGCCGTGCCGACCTCGACGAGCCGCAGGCCCGGAGCGTCGGGGAGGGCTCCGCGACCGCGCAGCCTCAGCACCTCGCAGCGCTCCGGCTCACAGGTACGCGGGAGCCGGCCCGTCCGGAGGAGCACGTGGTCGCCAACGCCCTCGATCGCCGTGATGCCGACGAACCGCCCCGCCACCGTGCTCTCGCGGAACAGGACCAGCGACGTCGGGCCGTCGAGGCCGAACCCGGCGAATGCCTCGTCGACGGCCTCGTCGAGGGACGCGAGCCGCTCGCTCGCGTCGCCGGGAATCCCGAACCACGCAGCGCGCACCGATCTCTCGGACGCAGGAATGCGCTCGATCGCCAGCGCTGTCGAGCGGTCGGTCGCGATCGTCACGCCGGCGAGCACCCCCGCGAGAACGACCGTGGCGACGACGAGGCCGAGCATCGCGACGACGGCGCCGCTGTCCCGCCGCCGAAGGCGCTTCCAGGCGAGCCCGGCGACGACGGTCGCAGCTCTCATCGTGCGGACCTCCTGCGCTCACGGTACGCCGCCGTCTTCGTCCGGTTCCCGCAGATCGACATGGAGCACCACGTCGACGATGCGTTTCGCGACGCGTCGTAGAACAGCCAGCCGCAATGCGGGCCTGGGCACGACTTGAGCCGCTTCCAGACGCCGGTCGCCTGCGCCTCGAGCACGCGCGACAGGATCTGGACGAACGCGCCGTTCACGCCGTCGTCGGCGGACTCGAGCTTCACCGCGCCTCGTCCGCCGAGGCCGAAGCGCAGTGGTGTCTCGGCAGCGATCGCCGCGAACTCCGCCCGCAGCGCGTCGTCCGGATTCGCGCCGCGCGTGTTCCGTTTCGCAAGCTCCCGCAGGACGTTCCGGAGCGCGCGAGCCCGGACGAACGAGCTCGCATCCACGCTCGCGTCGCTCGAGACGAGGTCACGGGCGCGCAGCCACTCGGCGAGCAGCTCCGGGGTCGCGATGTCGTCGACGGCCCACACCGCGATCTCGGTGTTCACGAAGTCCTGTACGAGATCGAGCGGCGGTGGCGCCGGCGCACGGCCGGCGGGTTGGAACCCGGGCGGGACGACCTTCACCGGCGAAAGCTTATCGACGGTGCCTACAACACCGCCAAAGGTGAAACGCAGGTGTCAGCGCTTCACGCCGTGCACGGGCCTCCCGGCCGCCTCCCACGCGTAGTACGACGCGCTCGGCCCGAACCCGGACTCGTACCCGACGATCCGGGGGTTGCGACCAACTTCCTTCGCGCGCTGCGCGTGCCAGAGGAGATTCGGATCGTCGCGCTCCTCCCACACGAGAACGAGATGCGCCGCGGTCATGAAGTCCGCGACGAACGTGCACCCCTCGGCGGGACACGGGAACGGATCGGTGCGCACGCAGAACCAGCCGCCATGGTCTCCGTCGTCCTCGCCCTCCCACAACTCCTCGTCCGACTCGAGGTCGAGATCCGAGAGAACGGCGGCCCCCGGCCGAAGCTCCGACTCCACGGGGGCACAATAGCCACGTGCCCGACGCCGACCGACGCGACGTCGCCCTCGTCCTGTCGGGCGGCGGAATCAACGGGATCCTGCTCGAGCTCGGCTTCCTCCGGCGCCTCTCGGAGACGCCGCTGTGGGCGCGAGTCGGCTGGATCTACGGCACGTCGGCAGGCGCACTCGCAGGAACCATGGCCGCCCTCGGACGCCTCGACGACCTCGAGGAGTTCCTGCTCGGGCTCTCGCCGCAGGACGCGTTCCGACCGCGTGCCGTCTGGCAGTTCCCCGGTGGGCTCCACGACTACACGCTGCCGACGACGGTCGCCGAGCGCATCGGGTCGCCGGAAGAGCTCGGCGCCGCGCTTGCGGACGCGGACGTCGAGCTCGTCGTTTACGCAACCGACGTCAGCGACTACCCGGAGGGCGACGAGGCGCGCGACTTCGAGCTCGAGTACTCGTCGCACACGAGCCCGCCGGACGTGATGGGCGCCGCGATCCTGGCGTCGGCGGCGATCAGCGGCCTCGTCCTTCCGATCAGGCTCGACGGCAGGGTCGCGACGGACGGCGGCTGGGTGCGCAACTTCCCGTTCGAGCACGCCTATCGCAACCCGG
>DASUCI010000237.1:0-2002 GCA_035762825.1 Gaiellaceae bacterium
TTGAGCGGGTCGTGCAGCCTGAAGACGTCGATCCCGTTCTCCGCAGCGCACGAGACGAAGCGACTGACGATGTCGCCGCTGACCGGACGCGAGCCGACCAGGAACCGTCCGCGGAGCGCGATCCCGAGCGGCGTCGAGACCCGTGCCTTGATCGCGCGGATCCGCTCCCAGGGGCTCTCGACGCGCCGGCGGACGGTGGCGTCGAACACGCCGCCTCCCGAGACCTCGAGGCACGCGAACCCCGCACCGTCGAGGATCTCCGCGACGCGCAGCACCTCGGCGGTCGGCAGCTTCCCGGCGAGCGGCTCCTGCGAGAGCAGGCGTATCGTCGTGTCGACCAGCTTCGGCACAGCTCCGGACCTTAGCGAGCCACCGGAAACCGGGACGCCCTGTCAGGATCCCGGCCTGCCGGTCCGCGACCACGGGAGGAGCGATGGTCATCATGCGGTTCAAGGTGAAGGTTCGGCCCGAGCGGGCGGAGGACGTGCGGGCCGCGCTCGAGGCCGTGATCGAGCCCAGCCGGGCGCTCGAGGGCGTCATCCACTTCGACATCGCGCGTGACCTCTCCGACCCGGACGCGTTCGTCGCGACCGAGGTGTACGACTCGAAGGCCGTGCTCGATCGCCAGGAGGAGCTCCCCGAGGTCGAGGCCGCGCTGGCGCTGATCCGCGAGTCCGTGGTCGAGCGGGAGGCGACGCTCTACGACGTGACGGTCGCCGAGCCGTGAGGGCTCAGGCGCGGCTGATGTAGCGACCCTCGCGCGGGTCGACCTTGATCTTCTCGCCTCGGTCGACGAACAGCGGCACCTGCACGACGGCACCGGTTTCCAGCGTCGCCGGTTTCGTCACGTTCGTCACCGTGTCGCCGCGAACCGCCGGCTCGGTCTGCGCCACGGTCAGCTCGACCGAGGCAGGGAGCTGGATGCCGGACGGCTTGCCGTCGACCTGGAGCATCTGCACCGAGCTCGACGGCGGGAGATATGCGAGCTCGTCCGCGACCTCGGCGTGCGGGAGCCCGAACTGCTCGTAGGTCTCCTCGTCCATGAAGTGCGCCTCGGAGCCGTCGTCGTAGAGGTACTGGACGTTCTTCACCTCGGTGTGCACGCGCGCGAACTTCTCCCCCGCCCGGAACGTCCGGTCGACGACCGAGCCTGCCTCGAGTGCCTTCAGCTTCGTCCGCACGAACGCGCCGCCCTTGCCGGGCTTGACGTGCTGGAACTCGACGATGCGCCAGACGGCGCCGTCGATCTCGATGTGCATCCCGTTGCGGAACTGGTTCGTGGTGACGGTCTCGGCCATCGCCGCGCGCATTGTAGGTGCGAGATATATCTCGCCCCTACGAGACGGTGATCAGGTCCTTGGTGAACTGCGTGAGCCGCTCGCGGCCGTCCTCGGTGACGAGCACGAGGTCTTCGATCCGGACGCCGACGCTCTCGTCGGGGACGTAGATCCCCGGCTCGACCGAGACGACGTTCCCCGCCTCGAGCACGTCCGTCGAGTCGGGCCGTAGCGTCGGCGCCTCGTGGATCTGGAGGCCGACGCCGTGCCCCATGCCGTGCCCGTACGCCCAGCCGAGGTCGCGCCCCTCGATGAGCGCGCGCGACGCAGCGTCCGCGTCACGACCGTGGACACCCGACGCCACGGCGTCGAGGCCCGCGAGCTGGGCTTCGAGGCAGAGCGCGTACAGCTCCTGCAGGCGCTCGGGGATCTCGCCGACCGCGAACGTGCGCGTGCAGTCCGAGCAGTAGCCGTCGAGGAGACAGCCGGCGTCGACGACGACGAGGACTCCAGGCTCGATCGGCGCGTCTCCGGGCACTGCGTGCGGCGACGCGGCCGTCGCGCCTGCCCCGACGACGGCCTCGAAGGAGACTCCCTCCGCGCCACCCTCACGGAAGCTGCGCTCGATCCACCAGGCGAGCTCGCGCTCGCTGCGCCCGGAGAACCGCTCCTGCGCGAGCGCCGCGAAGACCTCGTCGGAGAGGGCGGCGCCGCGGCGCATCCGC
>DASUCI010000238.1:0-3334 GCA_035762825.1 Gaiellaceae bacterium
CGCTCGAAGCTCGAGGTGCAGGACTTCATCCGCGAGATCCGGACCTCGCACGACTCGACGATCCTGCTCTGCACGCACGACCTGGGAGAGGCCGAGATCCTCGCCGAGCGGGTCGGCATCCTCGATCGCGGTCGTCTGCTCGCACTCGAGCCTGCGGAGGAGCTCAAGCAGCGGTACGGCTGCGGCACGCTCGAGGAGGCGTTCTTCAAGGCGACGGGCCGCGAGTTCGAAGCCGAGGAAGACGAGGACGACGACCGGGAGGTGATGGCATGAGAGCCCTGATGGGAACCATGCGGGCCGAGCTCGTCGGCGCCGGCGGCGTCGTCGAGCGGAACGCGTACCTCACCAAGCGCTACATCTGGTGGGACGTCGCCTGGTTCGTCTGGACCGTCGCGAACACGCTGACCATCGTCTTCATCGCGAAGGGCATCGAGGCGACCGGCGGCTCGCTGGACGTCAACGAGACGATGACCACGCTCCTCATCGGCGCGGTCGTCTGGGCCTATCTCGGGATCCTGTTCGAGTTCCTCATGGAGACCGTCGCCTGGGAGCGCTGGGAGGGCACGATCGAGTACACGTTCATGGCTCCGCTCTCGCGGGCGATGCACCTGGCGGGCCAGGGCGTGTTCGCGATCATGTACGGGCTCCTGCGCGCGACGTTCCTGTTCGTCATCTGCGCGTTCCTCTTCTTCGACCTGGTGATCCCGGACGCGAACTACGTCGCGGCGCTCGCCGTGCTCATGGTCGCGTCGGTCTCGTTCATCGGGATCGGGATGATGATGTCGGTGCTGCCCCTCATCTCCCCGGAGAAGGGCACGCAACTCGGGTTCGTCGCGCAGGGGACGCTGCTCGTCGTTTCCGGCGTCTACTACCCGGTCGAGGTGCTGCCCGGCTGGATGCAGGCGATTGCGACGATCTCGCCTGCGACGTACGCGCTCGACGGCATCCGCGAGGCGATCCTCGAGGGACAGGGCCTCACCGCGATGTGGGACGAGCTGTGGCCGCTGATGATCATCGGCGTGGTCTCGATCCCCCTGGGCCTCTGGGTCTTCTCGCGCGGCGAGCAGTACGCAAAGAAGCACGGGAAGCTGAAGAGGAGTGGTTGAGGTGGTCGACGCGCAGAGGTCGGGATGAGCGACGCTGCCGTGCACGTCGAGGGCCTGCTGAAGATCTTCGACGTCCCGGAGCGGGAGCCTGGCCTGGTCGCCGCGGCGAAGAGCCTCGTTCGTCGCAAGACGCGCGAGGTGCGCGCCGTCGACGCCATCTCGTTCGAAGTCACACCCGGCGAGGTCGTCGGCTTCCTCGGCCCGAACGGCGCCGGGAAGACGACAACGCTCAAGATGCTCTCCGGGCTGCTGTATCCGACCGGTGGCACGGGGCTCGTCCTGGGCTACGTACCGTCCAAGCGGCAGCGCGAGTTCCTGAGCCGCATCACCCTCGTGATGGGGAACCGCAACCAGCTCCAGTGGGACCTCCCGGCGCTCGACTCCTTCGAGCTCAACCGTGCGATCTACCGGATTCCACGCGAGGACTTCGTGCCGATGCGCGACGAGCTGATCGAGCTCCTCGAGATCGGCGACCTCGTGCGCAAGCCGATTCGGCAGCTGTCGCTCGGAGAGCGCATGAAGGCGGAGATCGTCGGCGCGCTCCTGCACCGGCCGCAGGTGCTCTTCCTCGACGAGCCGACGATCGGCCTCGACGTGACGATGCAGAAGCGGATCCGGACGTTCGTCGCGGACTACAACGCCCGGTACGGCGCCACCGTCCTACTGACGAGTCACTACATGGCCGACGTCGAGGCGCTGTGCAAGCGCGTCGTCGTCATCCACCACGGGCGCATCCTCTACGACGGCGCGTTGACGGGCCTCGCGGAGACGTTCGCCGCGTACAAGACGATCGGCGTCGCCGTCGAGAACGGCCGCGACCTCTCGCGCTACGGGGAGGTCATCCACCGCGACGGCGACTGGGTCACGCTCCGCGTGCCGAAGTCGGAGACCTCTGCCGTCACCGCGCGGCTGCTCGCCGACGAGGAGGTGCTCGACCTGAACGTCGAGGACCCACCCATCGAGGACGTGATCGAGCTCGTCTTCGCGCAGGAAAAGCCTGAGTAGTGACCGTCGTTCCCGAGGTCGCACCGCGCCGCGAGGCCGGTCGCCTGCGGTCGATGGTCGATCTGTATCTCACGACAGCGCGCACCGCGATCCAGGCCGAGTTCCAGTACCGCACGGGCCACTACTTCTTCATGCTCGGGATGGTCGCCGAGCCTGTGATCTACCTGGTCGTCTGGACGACGATCGCGGAGCAGCAGGGCGGTTCCGTCAACGGGCTCACCGCCGGGTACTTCGCCGCCTATTACATCGTCTGGACCCTCGTCCGGAACATGAACATCGTGTTCGGCGCGCCGTACTGGGAGTACCGCATTCGCGAGGGCGACCTGAACCGCGATCTCCTGCGGCCGGTGCTGCCGCTGCACTACGACATCGCCTGGTTCGCCGGGTGGAAGGTCGTGATGATCGTGCTGTGGATCCCGATCGCGATCGGGCTCACCCTCGCGTTCGATCCCGCACTCGACCCCCGACCCGCGGAGATCGCCGTGTTCGCGGTGGCGATCTGGGGCGCCTACCTCATCCGCACGATGCTGCAGGAGAGCCTCGGGATGCTCTGCTTCTGGACGACGCGCGGCGCCGCGATCTTCGACCTCTACATGATGACCGAGCTCCTCCTCTCCGGACGCCTCGTCCCGTTGCCGCTCATGCCGGACTGGGTACAGGACATCGCCCGCTTTCTCCCGTTCCAGTGGGCGTTCTTCTTCCCGATCGAGAGCCTCGTCGGCGACCTGTCGAACACCGAGCTCGTACGTGGCCTCTTCGTGCAGCTGCTCTGGATCCTCATCGGGCTCGCGATCTTCCGCGTCGCCTGGAGATTCGCGATCCGCCGCTACTCGGCGGTGGGAGGCTGACGTCGTGAACGCGGTCCGCGTCAGCTGGCTCTTCTTCAAGCTCGGCGTGCTGAACGAGCTGCAGTACCGCGTGAACTTCTTCGTCGCGCTGCTGCAGTCCGCGCTCGCACTCGCCGTCGGTCTCGCAGTCCTCGCCCTCGTCTACTCCCAGACGGACGAGCTGAACGGCTGGTCGCAGTCGGAGCTCCTGTGCCTGCTCGGCGTGCAGATCCTCATGGGCGGGTTGATCAAGACCTCCATCCAGCCGAACATGACGCGCCTGATCGAGGATGTGCGCGAGGGCAAGCTCGACTTCGCGCTCACGAAGCCGGAGGATGCGCAAGTGCTCGTCAGCGTCCGCGAGGTGCGCATCTGGCAGGTCGTCGACGTGCTGTC
>DASUCI010000239.1:0-3104 GCA_035762825.1 Gaiellaceae bacterium
TCGCCGGCCCGTGCGCGCTTCGTGGTCTCCGGCCTCCGGCCGCCGTTCCACGTCGTCCACCGGATTCCCGGCGAGAGCCTCATCGAGATGCCGCCCGCCGTCTCGCAGGGACGCGTCGTCTTCGGCACCCACGACGGCCTCGTCATCGCGGCGCGGGCGGACGACGGGACGCGCGCGTGGACGGCCGACATCGGCGGCTGCATCGCCTCGTCGCCGGCGGTTCGCGCGGGGATCGTCTACATCGGGTGGTCCGGGCCTGCTCCGTGCCGTGCCGGAAAGGACGCCAGCGGCGGAGTCGTCGCGCTGGGGCTCTCGACCGGACGGGTCCTGTGGCGGTTCAACGCTGGCAACGTCGAGGCGAGCCCGGCCATCGTGGCGGACCGGCTCTTCTTCTCCGCGTTTAGGAGTCGCGCCGAGTCCTGGGTGTACGCCATGAAGCTCGGCGAGGACCGGCGCGTGCTCTGGAGCCATCGGCTCCCGAGCAAGGTGGCCTCGAGCCCGTCACTCTTCGGCCGCAGGCTCTACGTCTCGGCGTACGACCGGCGCATCTACAGCTTCGACGGCTGGAGCGGCCGACTCCGCTGGCAGACGACGGCGTTCTCGGACGACGCCGAGGTGCGCGTCTTGCTCGGCCTGCGCAGCCTCGTGCGTCGCAAGTCGTGGACCGAAGGTGGGTACTACGCGACGCCCGCAATCGCGTACGACCGCGTGTACGCGGGCGTCATCGACGGCGTCTTCTCAGCCTTCGACGCGCGCACCGGGGTCCACCGCTGGAGTCGCAGGCTCACGGGAGCGATCTACGGCTCCGCAGCGGTCTGGAAGGAGAAGGTCTACGTGGGAACGACTTCGGGCACCTTCTACGCCCTCTCGGCGCGCGGCGGCGACGTGCTCTGGCAACACGACCTCGGCGGGAAGATCCTCGGTTCGCCGACGGTGACGAACGGCCGCGTCTACATCGCGACGAACCGGCGCGAGACCTTCGCCTTGAACGCCCGGACGGGCGAGATCGAGTGGCGCTTCGACGACGGACACTACTCGCCGCTCGTCATCGCCGGCTCACGCGGCTACCTCGTCGGCAAGGGGCGGATCTACGCGCTCAGGAACGCTCCGCGCTCCTCCTCGCACCACCAGGCCATCTAGGCCGCCGCAGCCGCGCGCTCGGCGAGCACGCCGCGCAGGAACTGCCCGGTCGCCGACTCCTCGACCTCGGCGACGTCCTCGGGCGTTCCGGTCGCGATCACCTCTCCGCCCTCGTCTCCACCCTCGGGGCCGAGGTCCACGATCCAGTCCGCCTGCTTGATGACGTCGAGGTTGTGCTCGATCACGAGCACCGTGTTCTGAGAGTCGACGAGTCGCTGCAGCACCTCGAGCAGCTTCTCGATGTCCGCGAAGTGGAGCCCGGTCGTCGGCTCGTCGAGGATGTAGAGCGTCTTCCCGGTCGCGACCTTCGACAGCTCGGCCGCGAGCTTCACGCGCTGCGCCTCGCCCCCGGAGAGCGTCGTCGCCGGCTGGCCGAGCTTGATGTAGTCGAGCCCGACGTCGTGCAGCGTCTGGAGGCGTCGCCGGATCTTCGGGATCTTCGCGAAGAACTCGAGCGCCTCCTCGACGGACATCTCGAGCACGTCCGAGATCGACTTCCCCTTGAACCGCACCTCGAGGGTCTCGCGGTTGTACCGGTGCCCGTGGCAGGTCTCGCAGGGGACGTACACGTCGGGCAGGAAGTGCATCTCGATCTTGATCGTCCCGTCGCCTTTGCACGCCTCGCAGCGACCGCCGCGCACGTTGAAGGAGAAGCGGCCCGGCTTGTAGCCGCGGATCTTCGCCTCGGGCGTGAGCGAGTACAGCTCGCGCACGTGCGTGAAGAGATCGGTGTAGGTCGCCGGGTTCGACCGAGGTGTGCGTCCGATCGGGCTCTGGTCGATCTCGATCACCTTGTCGAAGCAGTCGATCCCGTCGACGCCCTCGTGCTCGCCGGGCTTCACCCGCATCCGGCTGAGCCGGTTCGCGAGCGCCTTGTAGAGGATCTCGTTCACGAGCGTCGACTTGCCCGAGCCCGACACCCCCGTCACGGCGATGAAGCGGCCGACGGGGAAGTCGACGTCGATTCCCTTCAGGTTGTGCATCGCCGCGCCGCGAACGGAGAACCAGCCGCGCTCGTCGTCATCGCGCCTCGGCGGGACGAGGATCCGGCGCTCTCCGTTCAGGAACGCGCCGGTAACGGAGCCGGGCGTCGTCGCGATGTCGTCCGCCGTGCCCTCCGCGACGACCTCTCCCCCGTGCTCGCCCGCTCCCGGGCCGAGGTCGACGACCCAGTCGGCCGCGCGCATCATCTGCTCGTCGTGCTCGACCACGAGCACGGTGTTCCCGACGTCCCGGAGCCGCTCGAGCGTGTGGATGAGCCTGCCGTTGTCGCGCTGGTGGAGCCCGATCGACGGCTCGTCGAGGATGTAGAGGACGCCGACGAGCTGCGATCCGATTTGCGTCGCCAGCCGGAGCCGCTGCGCCTCCCCGCCCGAGAGCGTCTTCGCCGCCCGGTCGAGCTGCAGGTAGCCGACGCCGACGTTCTCGAGGAAGGTCAACCGCTCGCGCACCTCCTTGAGGATGCGTCGGCCGATCAGCTCCTCCGTCTTCGTGAGCTCGAGCTCGTCGACGAAGCGCAGCGCCCGCGCGACCGACATCTGCGTGAAGCCGTGGATCGAGAGGTCACCGATCGTCACCGCGAGCACCTCCGGCTTCAGCCGCGCGCCGTTGCACTCGGGGCACGGACGGAAGCTCATGTACTCCTCGATCCGGTCGCGCGCGTGCGAGGAGTCCGTCTCGCGGTACCGCCGCTGGAGGTTGTCGAGGAGCCCCTCGAAGGCCATCGTGTACTGGCGCTTGCGCCCCATGCGGTTGCGGTAGGTCACGAAGATCCGCTCGCCGCCGGTGCCGTGGAGGAACCTGTCCTGCTGCTCGGTCGTGAGCTCGCGCCACGGCACGTCGAGCGGGATCTCGTAGCGCTCCGCGATCGCCTCGATGACGGAGTCGTAGAAGCTCTGGCTGCCGATCGTCCACGGCACGAGAGCGCCCTCCTCGATCGAGAGGGACGTGTCCGGGACGAGCAG
>DASUCI010000240.1:0-4490 GCA_035762825.1 Gaiellaceae bacterium
CATGCAGGAGCGTTTCGGCTACCGCGTCGGGCTCTGCCCGGTCGCCGAGGACGTCGCCTCGCGCACGCTCGCGCTGCCGTTCCACGCCCGCCTCGACGAGGACGACCAGGCGTACGTGGCGGAGGCGCTACGAACCGCGCTCGAGTAGCGCCCACGACTTCCCAAGGCGAAGCGTGGTGGTCGTGGGGCCTCTGGGCGGCGCTGACCGCCGCGGTTCTCCTCACCTACAGCTGGGTCGACCCGGCGAAGACGTATCACGTCTCGCACGAGGGGCTCGCGGGTGGATTCAGCCGGGCACTGACGCTCGTCAACTTCCCGATCGCGCTCGTCGGCATCGCGCTCGCGCTCGTCGCGATGGCAGTTCTGCCGTCGCGGGCGTGGTGGGTCGCAGCTCCGGCGATAGCGCTGTGCGCGACCATTCCCCGGTTCGTCGACCAGGACAATCTCGACGCACGTTGGGTCAATGCGATCCCGGCACTCGGGGTCGGTATCGCGATCGGACTCACCGCAGCGGCGACGCGGCGAGCGGGCGCGAGACTCGCACCACGTCGGCCGTGGGATCGCTGGCGCCTGATCCTCACTGCAGCCGTCGTGCTGGTCTCGCTGCCCTGGATCGCGGCGGAGCTCGGCTTTCACTTTCCCGGCGACCTGTTCATGGGCGAGGAGCTCGGCACGGAAAACGACGGCTCGACGATTGCGGCGGTTCACCTCGGCCACCATCACGGGACGGACGGAGCGGTCCTCGTCCTCACCGCTCTCCTGCTCTCACGGGTCGCCGTCGAGCGCCGCGGGCTCCGGATCGCGACGTTCGCCTACCTCGGGACGATGTTCGCGTACGGCGGCGTCAACTTCGTGCAGGACGCGTGGAACGAGCAGGTCGTCAAGCGCGGCTGGACGGACGCCGGCATCCCGTCGGCGCTCCTGCCGGGCGTACGACCGATCTGGGGCGTCGTGATCCTCCTCGCGGTCGCGGCGACGCTGGTGCTGCTTCGCGAAGAAAAGTCATACGCAGCGACCGCAGCCGCGAAAGCGGCTGCGCTTTAGGGATCTTGGCGCGACCAGGATCTGCACCGGCAGATCCTGGTCTTGCGCAGCCAACAAGAGCAGAGAAGTCATACTCCGCCCGATGACCCAGCGCATGGTCTTCCTCGGCTTCGGGAAGTACGCGAGAGCGGACAAGATCTACGCGCTCGAGCCGATCACGGGGGACGACCGCGGCGGCGGCCGGCGGACTCGCGTCTGGATCGAGGGCGTCTCGGAGCCGCTCGTCGCCTCACGCACCGAGCGAACCATCCTCCACGACATGGGCCACGAGGCCGGGGACACGCTGCTCCTGGACGGCGCGCTCGACCTCGCGGAGCGGCTTGCGGCGGCGGCCGACGAAGGCAGGGTCGACCTCGCGGACCTGGGCAGGCGTGCCCGCAAGGTGCTGGCTGCGACGTCGCGGCCGAGCGAGACCGAGCCGCTCTTCTGATTCCGCCCCAGGAGTTCTTCCAGCGCGGCGCGCGCGAGGTCGCGCGCGAGCTGATCGGCTGGACACTGCTCGTGGAAGGCGTGGGCGGCATCGTCGTCGAGACGGAGGCCTACGAGCCGGACGACCCCGCGAGCCACTCCTTCGGCGGCCCGACGCCCCGCAACACGACGATGTTCGGGCCGGCGGGAAGGCTCTACGTCTACCGCTCGTATGGCGTCCATTGGTGCGCGAACGCCGTGTGTGCAGAGGAAGGCGTCGGCGCCGCGGTGCTGCTTCGCGCACTCGAGCCGACGATCGGCATCGACGTCATGCGTGCGCGCCGCGGCGTCCAGGACCTCCGCCTGCTCGCGTCGGGTCCGGGTCGGCTCACACAGGCACTCGGCATCACTGCAGAGCACGATGGCCACGAGCTCGGCAAGCCGCCCTTCGCGCTCGCTCCGCCACCGGCGGCCGTCGAGGTCGTGGCGTCCCCGCGCGTCGGCATCACGCGCGCGACCGACCTGCCGTGGCGCTACTCGCTTGCGGGCTCTAGCTTCGTGAGCCGTCCCCGACCACGAGCCTGACGCGCATCTTCGGCGCAACTGCCACTCCCGGTTGGGGGAGCTGCCGCAGCACCGTCCCCTCGCGACCCGGGCTCGTGTGCGCGACCAGTCGAATCTTCAGCCGCTTCGCCTCGCGCTGGGCGTCCGCCAGGCTCGAGCCCACGAAGTTCGGGAGCAGCCCGTGCTGCGCCTTCGCGACGGTCACGATCACCTCGTCGTGTGCCGAGAGCCCGCCGCGCCGCGGATCCTGGTCGACCACGAGCCCGGGGAGCGCGCCCGCCTTCGCGGGCCGGTAGACGACCTTCGCCTCGAGCGGCTGCGAGGCGAGCTCCGCCTCGGCGCCCGCCTCCGTCATGCCGACCACGAGCGGCACGCTCACCTCGTTCGGCTTGCAGTCGGCCTCCGACTCGGGCCCCTCGCCGGAGAAGTACGCGACGAGCCTCGCTCCGCGGCAGTAGCCGTTGTCGAGCTGCCACTCGCCCTCGCGGCGGACGACCCACTGGGAGACGCCGCCGAGGTAGGGCGGAGCGTCGAAGAAGCGATCCTCGTCCTCGGGGACCTTCTCGACGAACTCCTTCCAGATCAGCGCGGGAAGCGTTCCGCCCGCGACCTCCTCGCCGTTGAACTCGGTGAGCATCGGCCGCAGGGCGTCCGGGTAGCCGACCCAAACCGCAACGACGAGCTCAGGCGTATAGCCGACGAACCACGCGTCGCCGTAGTTGTCCGTCGTGCCCGTCTTGCCGGCGACCTCGCGGCCGGGGATCGCGGCGCGGGTGCCGGTTCCGGACTGGACGACGTCCTCGAGGATGTCGGTGATGAGCTCCGCGTGGCCCTCCTCCATCACCGGCTTCGGGATCGGCGCGTTCGCCTCCACGCGGCTCGAGCGGAAGCGCTCGACGGTCTCGACCACGCGGGGACGGTTGCCGAAGACGTCGCCGTCGACGCGCTTGCCCTCGTTCGCCAGGGTGGCGTAGGCGCGTGCCATCTCGAGCGGGCTCACCGCCACCGACCCGAGGCCGATGGAGAAGTACGGCGCGAGCCGGCTGCGGATCCCGAGGTCGTGCGCCGTCTTCACGATCGCCTTCGGCCCCACGAGGTCGGTCAGCTGCGCGTAGACCGAGTTGTCGGAGGACACCAGCGCGCGCGAGAGGCTCACCCGGCCCAGGTACGTCTTGTCGTAGTTCGTGACCTTCCAGATGCGGTCACCGGCGTCGATCGACACGGGTTTCGACTCGAGCTCGGTCACGGGTGATATCCCCTCGCTCATTGCCGCCGCGAGCACGATCGGCTTGAACGCGGAGCCGGGTTGCCGCTTCGCCTGGGCGGCGAGGTTGAACTGGCTCTGGCGGAAGTTCCTCCCGCCGAACATCGCCTTCACCTCGCCCGAGCGTGGGTCGATCGCAACGAGTGCCGCGGCCGGACCGTCCGGGTTGCGCAGCACCTTCTCGACCGCTGCGCGCGCCTTGAGCTGCAACTCGAGGTCGATGGTCGTCGTGACCCTGAGGCCGCCGCCGAACACCTTCCCCGCCCCGTACTTCGCGACGAGCTGGTCGGTCACGTAGTTCGTGAAGTAGGGCGCCGCGCCGCGCGTCCCGGGCAGGCGGATGTCCTCGGGGTCGGGCAAGGGCGCCTGGTCGGCGCGCAGGAACTGGCGCCGGGTGATCTTCCCCTGCTCGAACATCATCCCGAGGACGTGGCTGCGGCGAAGCTTCGCGCTGAGCGGGTTCACCGCCGGGTCGTACAGCGACGGGTCGGCGGGAATCCCGGCGAGCAAGGCCGATTCCGTCAGGGTCAGCTCGCTCGCGCCTTTCTTGAAGTACGCGCGCGCCGCCTGCTGGATCCCGTACGCGCCGTGGCCGAAATAGATGGTGTTGAGGTACGCGGTGAGGATGCGGTCCTTCGTCCAGTCCTGCTCGAGCTGCCATGCGAGCGCCGCTTCGCGCACCTTTCTCGCGATCGACTTCTCGTTTCGGATGTAGGCGTTCTTGACGAACTGCTGTGTGATCGTCGAGCCGCCCTCGACGATGCTCTGCTGACGGACGTCCTGCCAGAGCGCGCGCGCGATGCCCCGGACGTCGACGCCGTCGTGCTCGTAGAAGCGCTGATCCTCGACCGACACGATCGCCTGGCGCATGATCGGCGCGATCTCCTCGGTGGAGACGAGGACGCGGCTCTCGTCGCCCCGGAGGACCGCGAGGACGCTCCGCCCGTTCTCCGCGTAGAGCACCGTGTCGACCTCGGAGCGCTGCGCGGCAGGGTCGAGCGCCGGGACCTCGCTGGCGACGGCCCGCACGAGCCCGAACGTGAAGGAGAGGCTCGCCGCGACGAAGAGGACGGCCACCAACGCCGCAAGACGACGCTTGCGAACCCGGCGCCGCGGACGCGGCGATCCCTTCTCTCTCCGAACCCGCAAGAGGCTGGATTCTAGCTCCGGGCGGGCTGAACGCCCGCAAAGGCTCGGTTCAGACGGGGCC
>DASUCI010000241.1:0-4628 GCA_035762825.1 Gaiellaceae bacterium
GACACGACGCCCGCCGAGCTGACCGGCGTCAACGCCATCCGCATGGGCGAGCAGATCTTCTTCCCGGGCTCGGTCTTCACGAACGTGCTCCTCGCGGACGAGATCAACCGCACGCCGCCGCGAACGCAGGCGGCGCTGCTCGAGGCGATGCAGGAGCGTCAGGTCACCGTCGAGGGCAAGGCGCACAAGCTTCCGGATCCGTTCCTCGTCATCGCGACGCAGAACCCCTACGAGCACCGCGACGTCTTCGAGCTTCCCGAGTCGCAGCTCGACCGCTTCCTCTTCAAGATCGTGCTCGACTACGCGGACGCCCAGAGCGAGTACGAGATGCTCGACCTTCCGCACAAGGGTGTCGCTCCGGACATGCTCGGCGAGGTCCGGCCGCTCCTCGGCGTCGTGGGGCTCGACAAGGCGCGCGACGAGCTCGACACGACGGAGATGCCGGAGGAGATCGGGCGGTACATGGTCGAGATCGCGCGCAGGACGCGGGACATCGCCGGCGTCGAGCTCGGAGTGAGCTCGCGCGGGATCATGCACATGGCGAGCGCGGCGAAGGCGAACGCGCGTCTCTCCGGTCGCGAAGAGGTGACGCTCGAGGACGTCCGCGAGATCGCCCCGTACGTGCTCCGCCACCGGCTCATCGTCAGCGAGGGCCTGAGCCCGGACGACGTACTACGCACGGTGCTCGAGCAGGTTCCCGCGCCTCAGCGCTCCTACTCACTGCGGTAGCCGGCTGATTGCCGGTAGGGGCCGGGTCCAACCCGGCCCCTACGCGTTCCCCTACCGGTTTCGTGCCTCCTCGAGGGCGCGCCGTGTAAGCACGCGCGCCAGGTGCCTGCGGAAGTCGGAGCTCGCCGCGTGATCGGTGGGCGGCTCCGTCCCCTCGGCCGCGAGCGCCGCAGCGTCCTCGATCGACGCTCCGCCGACCAGCGCCTCCTCCACCGCCGTCGCCCGCAGCGAGGTCGCGCCCATGTTCGTGAGCGCGACCGACGCACGCTCGACCGAGCCGTTGCCGTGCACGACCGCAGCGACGGCGACCGTCGCCCAGTCCTGGGCACGGCGCGCCATCTTCGTGTACGACCAGCCAGCAGCTGCGAGCTTCGGGACCCGGACCTCCACGAGCACCTCGTTCGGCTGCAGCGCCGTCTGCCAGACCCCGGTGAAGAACTCCCGCACCGGGAGGGCCCGGTCGCCGCCCGGTCCTCGCGCCACGAGCTCGCCGTCCAGCGCGAGGATCACGCTCGGGAGATCGGACGCCGGGTCGCCATGCGCGAGCGAGCCGCCGATCGTCCCGCGGTGGCGGACCTGCGGGTCGCCGACCTGACCGGCTGTGTGAGAGACGAGCGCGCAGTGCTCCCGAAGCACCGGCGAGGCCGCGACGTCCTTGTGCCTCGTCAGCGCTCCGATCGCGATGGTGTCGCCCTCCTCCTCGACGTAAGAGAGCTCGTCCAGTCGTCCGAGGTCGACCAGGAGCGCAGGCCGGGCGATCCGGAGCTTCATCGCCGGGAGCAGCGAGTGGCCGCCGGCCAGGAGCTTCGCGTCGTCGCTCTGTCCGAGCAGCTCGATCGCGTGGTCGACGCTCCTTGCGACCTCGTACTCGAATCCGGCGGGAATCACGTCCTCACCTCCTCGATCGCCTTCCAGACTCGCTCCGGCGTGGCCGGGAGCCCGACGTCTGTGACGCCGAGGTGCGAGAGCGCGTCGACGACGGCGTTGACGACGGCCGGGGCCGCCGCGATCGTGCCCGTCTCCCCCACGCCCTTCACGCCGAGGGGGTTGTCGGCGGCGGTCTCCGTCCTGGCCGTCTCGTACGACGGCAGCTCGGCCGCGGACGGCACGAGGTACGAGGCCAGGGTCGTCGTGAGAAGGTTGCCCTCCTCGTCGTAGGCGCCCTCCTCGTACAGCGCAGCGGCGATGCCCTGCGTGATCCCGCCGTGCACCTGCCCGTCGATGATCTGCGGGTTGACCGGGTTGCCCACGTCGTCGACCGCGACGTAGCGGACGAGCCTCGTATCACCCGTCTCCGTGTCGACCTCGACGACGGCGGCGTGAGCACCCGCGGGCCAGGAGAAGTTGGGCGGGTCGAAGACCGCCGTCTCCTCGAGCCCGGGCTCCATGCCGTCGGGCAGGTCGTGCGCCGCGTGGGCCGCGAACGCCACGGCCTTGATGTCCATCGAGCGATCGGGCGACCCCTTCACCGAGAACACGCCGCCCTCGAACTCGAGGTCGTCCTCGGACACCTCGAGCTGATGCGCCACGATCTTGCGGGCCTTGGCGACCACCTTCTGGCTCGCGTGGTAGGCGGAGATGCCGCCGACCGTCAGCGACCGACTCCCGTACGTGTCCATCCCGAGCTGCGACGACGCCGTGTCGCCGTGGATCACCTCGACGTCGTCTACGTCGACGCCGAGCTGGTCGGCGACGATCTGGGCGAACGTCGTGTCGTGCCCCTGGCCGTGCGGCGACGTCCCGACGACGACCTGCACGGAGCCGAGCGGCTGGAAGCGGATCGTGGTCGCGTCCCAGCCCCCGACCGCGTAGCGGATCGCCCCGAGGATGCGCGACGGCGCGAGGCCGCACATCTCGTTGTAGGTCGAAAAGCCGACGCCGATCTGCCTCGCGTCGCCGCTCGCGCGGCGCGCCGACTGGTCGGCCCGGATCGACTCGAGGTCGAGGCGCTCGAGCAGCGCGTCGAGCGTCGCCTCGTAGTCGCCGGAGTCGATGGTGAGCCCCGACGCCATCGTGTGGGGAAACTCCGTGACGAAGTTCTTGCGGCGGAGCTCCACGGGATCCATCCTCAACTCGCGGGCGAGCGCGTCCATCGTGCGCTCGAGCACGTACGTCGCCTCCGGGCGTCCCGCACCGCGGTACGCGTCGGTCGGCGTGGTGTTCGTGAAGACCCCCGTGAACGTCACGCTGTAGTTCGGAATCTCGTACGGCCCCGAGTAGATCCACGCACCGAGCAAGGGGATGCCCGGCGTGACGAGCTCGAGGTAGGCGCCCATCGCGCACCAGGCGACGGACTTCACGGCTGTGATGTCCCCGTCGTTCGTCGCCGCGAACGTGAGCTCGTGGACGACGTCCCGGCCGTGGATCGTGCCGACGTAGTTCTCCGCCCGCTCCTCCGTCCACTTGACGGGCCGGCCCAGTCGACGCGAGAGCACGATCGCGATCGGCCCCTCGCCGTAGACCTGGATCTTCGAGCCGAAGCCTCCGCCGACGTCGGGAGCGATCACCCGGATCTTCGACTCGGGGATGCCGAGCACGAGCTGGAGCGCGAACCGCTGGATGTGCGGGGTCTGCGTGGCGGACCAGAGCGTCACCTCGCCGGTCGGCCCGACCTGCGCGAGCACGCCCCGCGTCTCCATCGCGTTGGGGATGAGGCGAGGCTGGAAGTAGCGTCGCGTGACGACGACGTCCGCGGCGTCGATGGCGTCCTGCACGGCGTCGGTCTCGAGCTTCCACACGTAGCACTCGTTCGTCCCCAGGTCCTCGTGCACGAGCGGCGCGCCGTCCGCGAGCGCCTTCTCGACCTCGGCGACGGAGGAGAGCGGCTCGTAGTCGACCTCGACGAGTTCCGCCGCGTCCTTCGCGAGCGCACGGCTCTCTGCGACGACGACCGCGACGGGGTCGCCCTGGTAGCGCGCCTCTTCGGTGGCGAGCGGGAAGTGCGGCGGCATCTTGATGTCCTCTGTGACGGGCCAGGCGCACGGGAGCCCGCCCGCCCACTCGTCGGCGAGATCGGCGCCGCTGAACGCGGCGACGACGCCTTCCGCTGCGCGCGCCGCATCGAGGCTTACGCCTGCAATGCGCGCGCGCGGATACGGGCTCCGGACGACGACCATGTACACCGTGCCCGGGAGGGTCAAGTTGTCGACGAAGGTCCCGCGCCCGCGCAGCAGCGACGCGTCCTCCCTGCGCTTGACCGACGTCCCGACGAATGCCGGTGCGGTCTCGACGGCGGTCATGACGCCGCCCCCGCTGCCGACGCGACCGCGTGGACGATGTTGTGGTACCCGGTGCAGCGGCAGAGGTTGCCTTCGAGCCCCTCGCGGATCGCGGCCTCGTCGGTCGCGGCTCCGCTGTCGATCAGACTGACGGCAGCCAGCACCATTCCCGGCGTGCAGTAGCCGCACTGGAGCGCGTGGTGCTCGTGGAACGCCTGCTGGACGGGATGCAGCTCTCCGTTTCGCGCGAGCCCTTCGATCGTCGTGATCTCAAGCCCGTCGGCCTGAACGCCGAGCATCGTGCAGGACTTCACGGACTCGCCGTTCACGAGCACGGTGCAGGCGCCGCACGAGGACGTGTCGCAGCCGACGTTCGTGCCCGTGAGACCGAGTCGGTCGCGGAGCACGTACACGAGAAGCTCGCGCGGCTCGATCTCGAGGTCGTGCCGTGTGCCGTTGGCGGTGAACGCCACGGGTCGCATCGACTCTCCTTTCCCCTCGATGTGCCGCGAGCGTAGTACGGCAGGGGTCATTCCGCCACCTGCGGTGCCCGCTGGCCAAGCCCCTCCAGATGCTCTAGCGTGCAGACGTCGACAGAGGGGGATGCGAGATGCGCATCGAGTCATCGGTCACAGCGATCTCCTGGATCCCGTCGGACGCGATCGAGGGCATGCCGAAGCT
>DASUCI010000242.1:0-6040 GCA_035762825.1 Gaiellaceae bacterium
TGGGCCACGCGGGCGCGATCATCTCCGGGTCCGCAGGCACCGCGCAGGCGAAGAAGGACGCACTCGAAGCGCGTGGCGTTCGTGTCGGCACCACGCCGACCGAGACCGCCGAGCTCGTCGCCGAGATCGCCCGCGGGTAGCGCGCGTAGCTGCGGCTGCGTCCCGCCGTACTCCGACGCCGACACCTCCTTCGCGTAACCTCGCCGGCGTGCCGGAGCCGCCTATTTCGTTCGCCCGTGGCGCCCCTGCGCCGGAGCTGATCCCCGCCGACGAGCTCGCGGACTGCGCGCTCGAGGTGGCGAGGCGCGATGGCGCGAAGGTTTTCGCGTACGGCCCGGGAGGCGGCTACCAGCCGCTACGGGAGTGGATCGCCGAGCGTCACGGCGTGCCCTTCGAGCGCGTCGTCCTCACGGTCGGCGGCCTGCAGGGGTTCGTCTTCTACGCGGCTGAGCAGCTCGCTCGCAGGCCGGGGCGCGTGCTCGTCGAAGCGCCGAGCTACGACCGGCCGCTGAAGGTGCTCGCCCGAGACGGCGCCGAGGTCGTCGCGCTGCCGATGGACGACGAAGGGCTCGACCCCGACGCGCTGGCCGCCGAGCTCGCCGGCCGCTCGGACGCGCCCTCGTTCCTGTACACGATCCCGACCTTCCAGAACCCCAGCGGGAGGACGCTCTCGGCCGCGCGACGCACGCGGCTCGTCGAGATCGTCCGCGAGCACGCGCTCGCGGTGCTCGAGGACGACCCCTACGGGCTCGTGCGGTTCGAAGGGGATGCGCCGCCCAGCCTGCTCGAGCTCGAGGGCGGCACGCTCGTCACGTATACGTCGTCGTTCTCGAAGACCGTGGCGCCAGGCGTCCGGACGGGCTACTTCGTCCTCCCGGACGCCGAGGCAGCCGCCTTCGAGGAACGAGCGGTCTCGACGTACATCTCGCCCCCGTTCCTGCCCGAGGCGATCGTCTGGGAGTACGTCCGCCGCGGCCGGTTCGAGCCGAACCTCGAGCATGTGCGCGGCGAGCTCCGCGCGCGCCGCGACGCGATGCTGGGAGCGCTCGGCGAGTACTTCGGGGGATCGAGCTGGAGCGTGCCCGAGGGCGGCTACTTCGTCTGGCTCGACCTCGACGGCACCGATGCCGCAGAGCTCGCGGCCCGTGGGGAGGAGGCCGGCGTCGCGATCGTCCCGGGGCCAGGGTTCTTCCCGCGCGGCTCGGAGCTCGGCCGGAGCTCGGTGCGGCTTGCGTACAGTTACGAGACGCCGTCGAGGATCGCCGAGGGAATCGAGCTGCTCGCGTCCCTACGCTGAGCGGCGGCGCCCGCGAAGCTGGTCGAAGAGGTAGCCGGCCGCGAACCCGAGACCGACGCACAGGATGATCAGGACGAGCAGCGAGATTCGCGCCGAGAAGAACACGAAGCTGACCTCGACTTCGTCGCGGTTGAGCAGGACGATCAGGACGGCGTAAACCGCGAGAACACCGAAGACGACGAGCTTCCAGGTCGAGGCCTTCTCGGGCCCGGCGGGCGTCGTGCCCTGCGTGCTCATGGGCGGATCCTACGTCAGGCCGCGTGGCCGACGGTCACGGGCTCGAGCGTTCGTGGCACGAGGCGTGGCTGCCGAGGTGGCGCGAGCGTCCCGACGGTCGCGGCGCGAAACGTCGGGCAGAGGACGTTGCCGGTGAGCGCGCACAGGCCCTTGCGCCGGAAGTAGCAGTCGTCGCAGGTTGGCTGTGTTCGTTTCGTCATCTCTCATCGGGTCGCCCCTCACGACCAAGCCCGCATTCTGGCGAGCAGGTCCGGATCGGACAACCCCCCGGCGGACGAATTCGCCGCAATTTGCGCTGGTTGTCAGAGCAGACGAAGTGCCTGCAAAATCAGCATTTCTCGACGTCCGTTGCCAGCTTCCGCAACGCCTGTTGAAAACTCTCAACAGGGATGATCTCGAGGCCGTCGGCATTCTCCTGCGCGTCCTCGGCGTTCTCGCCCGCCGGGACGAGGAAGTAATCCACATCTGCACGGCGCGCCCCGACCGTCTTCTGCTTGACCCCGCCGATCGGGATCACGGTCCCGTCGAGGGCGAGCGCCCCGGTCGCTGCGATCCGGCAGCCGTTCGTGACGTCGCGGCCGAGCTGGCGTGCGATCTCGAGCGCGAAGGGAAGCCCCGCCGACGGCCCTCCCACGCGCCCGAGGTCGATGTCGACCTCGAACGGCAGCTTCACGTCCGCCTCCTGCTCGATGAGGATCCCGACGATCGCGCGTGACGGGTCGTCCGGGCGCCCGATCGTTCGCACCTTCACCTGGACGGGCTTCTTCCCTTGCCGCCGCACGGAGAAGGTGAGCGTGTCGCCCGGCTTTCGCGTGCCGATCCGGGCACGCAGCTCCTCGGGCGTCTGCACCGGGACGCCGTCGACCGCGACCAGGACGTCTCCGGGCTCGAGCACGTCCGCAGCTGGAACATCGGGCGCCACGGAGGTCACGAGGACGCCACGGGGCGTCGCGACGACCTCGTAGCCGAGCTCGCGGAGAGCCACGACCGCGGCCGTCTCCTCCGAGCGCTCCATGTCGGCAAGGTTCTGCCGGTCTCGCTCCGCGTCGGTTTCGCCGGACGGTGCGAGAACCTCCTCGGAGACGAACGTCGAGCCCTCTGGGCGGGTGAACGGCAGGAGCTGCTCCAGCAGCCGGATTCGCCGCACGAAGAGGTCGACGTAGTAGACGTCACCCTTCGCGCTCGCGCGCTCGCCCTCGACTTCGACCTTGTCGGCGAGCGGCTTCGCGCGATCCGGGACGAACAGGTAGTCGTCAGCCGGGAGCCACCACAGCACGAAGGCGGTGACGAGCCCGAGCACGCCGAGCACGACAGCGGCGCCGGCGAAGCGCTTCATCGTCGCGCTACCACAGGCCGCGCGTGAGGGCGCCGTCGACGAGGATCACGGTGCCGCTCACGTACGACGCGCGATCCGAGCAGAGGAACGCGGCGACGTCGCCGACCTCGCGCGTCGTGCCCAGGCGGCGCAGGGGGATCGTGGCGAGGTCCTCCGCGGTCGGGCCGTCGGGATAGACCTCGCGGACGCGGTCGGTGTCGATGCGGCCGGGAGCGATGCAGTTCACGGTGATCCCCGTCGGGCCGAGCTCGCGGGCGAGCGACTTCGACCAGCCCGCGATCCCAGGCCGGATGCTGTTCGAGAGCGCGAGGTTGTCGATCGGCTCGCGCACGCTGGACGACGTCACGGTGACGATGCGTCCCGCGGGACTGCGCTCGAGATAGGGCAGGCAGAGCCCCGTGAGGCGCACGATCGAGACGAGCAGCAGCTCGACCGCCGCTTCGATCTTCGAGGCGTCGAGCTCGGCGGCAGTCGTCCGCGACGGGCCGCCCGAGTTGTTCACCAGGATGTCGATCCCGCCGTACGTTCCGACCGCCGCGGAGACGAGGCGTTCGAGATCCTCGGCCTTCGTCACGTCTCCCGGGACCGCCAGGCCGCCGAGCCGCTCCGCCTGCTGCTCGAGCAGGTCGCGGCGGCGCGCGAACATCACCACGTTCGCCCCCTCGCCCGCGAGCGACTCCGCGATGCCGAGACCGATGCCCGAGGAGGCGCCGCAGACGACGGCGGTGCGGCCGCTGAGCCCGAGCTCCACGCCTATTTCTTCTTCAGGACGCCGACGACCTCGCGGACGGCGGTAGCGGACGCGCGCAGCATCTTCTTCTCGTCGGCCGTGAGCTTGAGCGTGACGATCTCCTCGACCCCGCCCGCACCGAGCTTGACCGGGACGCCCATGTACAGGCCGTCGATGCCGTACTCGCCTTCGAGGTAGGCCGTGCAGGGGAGGATCCGCTTCTCGTCGAGGCAGATCGCGTCGACCATCTGCGCGGCTGCGGCGCCCGGCGCGTACCAGGCGGACGTGCCGAGCAGCGAGACGAGCTCACCCCCGCCGACCTTCGTGCGCTCGACGAGCTTCGAGATGCGCCTCTTCGGAAGCAGCTCGGGAAGCGGGATCCCCCCGACGTTGGTCGCGGAGACGACCGGCACCATCTGGTCGCCGTGCCCGCCGAGCACGACCGCGGTGACGTCCTTGACCGAGACGTCGAGCTCCTGCGCGATGAAGGTCGAGAAGCGCGCGGTGTCGAGGATGCCGGCCATCCCGACGACGCGGTGCTTCTTGAAGCGCGACGTCGCCTTGGCCACGTGGCACATCGCGTCGAGCGGGTTCGAGACGACCACGACGATCGCGCCGGGCGAGTGCTTCACCGCCTCCTTGGTGACCGCCGAGACGATCGCCTCGTTCGTCGCGACGAGGTCGTCGCGGCTCATCCCGGGCGTGCGCGGCTTCCCCGCCGTGATGACGACGACGTCCGAGCCGGCCGTCTCCTCGTATCCGTTAGCGCCGATCAGCGCCGGCTCGTAGCCGAGGACGGCCGCGGCCTGGTTGACGTCGAGCGCCTTGCCCTGCGGGAAGTTCGGGATGATGTCGACGAGGACGACGTCGGCGTAGTCACGCCGCGCCAGTTCCTGCGCGCAGGTCGCGCCGACGTTCCCGGCGCCGACCACGGTGATCTTCTTTCTCATCGGGCCTCCAGTTCCAGCCTTTCGATGATCGCGTCCGCGTATTCGGAGGTTCCGACCGCGCTCGGGTCGTCGCGTGTCGGCTTCAGGTCGTAGGTCACGCGCTCGCCGGCGGCGATCACGGCGGCGACGGCGGCCTCCAGGCGTTCGGCCGCATCGCGCTCGCCGAGGTGCTGGAGCATGAGCTTCCCGGAGAGGATCATCGCGGTCGGGTTGACCTTGTTCTGGCCCGTGTACTTGGGCGCCGAGCCGTGCGTGGCCTCGAAGACGGCGGCGTTCTCGCCGATGTTCGCGCCCGGGGCTACCCCGAGCCCGCCGACGAGCCCCGCGGTGAGGTCGCTGATGATGTCCCCGTACAGGTTCGGGAGCACGAGGACGTCGAACTCCTCCGGCCGCTGGACGAGCTGCATCGTGAGCGCGTCGACGAGGACCTCGCGCGCCGCGATGTCCGGATAGTCGGCCGACACCTGGCGGAAGACGGACAGGAAGAGCCCGTCCGTGAACTTCATGATGTTCGCCTTCGTGACGCCGGCCACCTCGCGGCGGCCGTTGGCGCGCGCGTACTCGAACGCAAAACGGATGATCCGCTCGGAGCCGGCCGCGCTGATCGGCTTCACGGAGATGCCCGAGCCGGGCGCGATCTGCTTCACCTGAAGCGCATTCAGCGTGTCGATGACGTGCGCGGCCGCCTCGGAGTCCGCCTCGTACTCGATGCCGGCGTAGAGGTCTTCCGTGTTCTCCCGCACGATCACCACGTCGACGCCCTCGTAGCGCGAGCGGACTCCGGGGTACGTCTTGCACGGGCGCAGGCAGGCGTACAGCTCGAGCTCGTGGCGCAGCGCGACGTTGACCGAGCGGAAGCCCGTGCCAATGGGCGTCGTGATCGGGCCCTTCAGCGCGACCCCGTTGGATTTGACCGACGCCAGGGTCTCGTCGGGGAGCGGCGTTCCCGCCTCCTCCATGACGTCGACGCCCGCCTGTCGGACGTCCCACTCGAATGCGACGCCGGTGGCCTCGAGGACGCGGCGCGTCGCCTCGGTCAGCTCCGGCCCGGTCCCGTCGCCGGGAATGAGGGTGACGCGATGGGCCATGGCCGCGGCCGATCGTACCTGGAGGCTTGCCGAATCCCTGTCAGGTAGCGTCTCTCGCGGATGAGCGAGGTCGCGGACTTCAAGCCGGGGCTCGAGGGCGTCGTCGCGGTCGAGACCGAGATCGCGGAGCCCGATCGCGAAGGCGGCGTCCTTCGCTATCGCGGCGTCGACATCGAGGAGCTCGTCGGCCACTACCCGTACGAGCGCGTGTGGGGCCTGCTCGTCGACAACGACCTCGACTCGGTCATGCCGGACCCGGAGCCCTACGACCCGGCGGGTCTCACGGGCAACGCGCCCGCCGACCTGCAGGCCGAGACGGCGCGTCTCGCCGGGTACTGGGGACTCGGCAAGCTCAACGAGATCACGGACGAGCAGGCGCGCGAGGATCTCGGTCGCCTCTCC
>DASUCI010000243.1:0-8454 GCA_035762825.1 Gaiellaceae bacterium
GGCGTAGACGCCGAAGGCGACGAAGTGCGCCCACTCGGCCGCAATTGCCGCGCCCCATGCCAACTCCGCGCGCCGCACATCCGGGTTCCGAAGCGCTGAACCGACTGCCTCGAGCACCTGGCGGACGCGACCCACGCCGCCAATTGAACTGCAGCTTCCGCAGATGTGGGAGCCGCTGGCGCGACGCAGCGTGCTGCGGCTCAGTACTCGAGGCCGGCTTCGACGAGCGGGCTCCGGCCCCACGCGAACGTCGTGGCATACCACCCGGTCATCGGCGTGAGTGTCGTACCGAAGCGGGACGCGTGGACGAACCAGCCGTTCCCGACGTAGATCCCCATGTGGCCGACCTCGCTCGGCTGCGAACGTGGTCCGCGAGAGCCGAAGAAGACGACGTCGCCGGGCTGCAGGGCCCCGCGGGCGATACGCGCGCTGCGGTCGACCTCGCCGCTCATCGCGTAGCTCGTCCTTCCCGTCAGCACGCGGGCGAGCTCCGGAGCCGCCGTGAACGTCTGGAGCTTGTACACGCGCCAGACGAAGCCCGAGCAGTCGAAGCCGCCCGGGAGCGTCTTGCCGAACAGCGGCTGGGGACGCTCCGACGTTCCGGCCCAGACATACGGCGACCCGACGAACCGCAGTGCGCGCGAGAGCACGACCCGCTGCCACTCCGTCAGCTGCGGAAGGGAGAAGCTCGCCAGTTCTGCGCGGACGGCGGCGAGCTTGCTCTCGTCGAGATCGAGGTAGGCCGCAACACTGTAGGCAGCCTCTGCGCGGGTGACCGGTTGGGACACCTGCAGCTCGAGCCGGTCCTGCGTCCGGGAGTGGTTGAACCGGAGGCCGAGCATGCGGGCGACCGTCTCCGTGCCGAGCCACGGCCGCGGGCCGAGCCCCGCGCCGGCGGCAGCAAGTCGGATCGACAGCGCTTCGGGGCGAAGGCCCACAAGCGACACGAGTCGCGCATCGAGCTCACGAACGGCTACGGGAGCATCGGGATCCGCGATCGAGATCGCACCGCCGAGGCTGGCGACGACGGTCGCCAGCTCGCTCGCGGTCAGTGGATCCTCCGGCCGGAACGACTCGACGGACGGCGCCATCAGGCCGGCGTCGACGACCTTGGCGATCTCCGCCGCCGCGAAGCTCGGCGGCACAGGCCCCGCGGACGTCGGGCTGGCTGCGACGAGGGTCAGCGCGACAATCGCGAATGGGAGGAGCCGATTCATGCATCACCTATCGGCGCGCACGGGGACGCTCCAAAGCTTTCGCACGGGTGAAATCCGCAGAAGCGCCGCGGCGGGCGGGGCTACAGTGGCGCGATGCGCATCGCCGTTGCGCTGCTCGTCGCCGTCATCGCCGTCGGCTGCGGAGGCTCGGACGAACAGACCACGAGCGCCGACATGCCGGCCTCGACGCCGACGAGAGAAGCGGCTCCGTCGCTGTCGGGCCAGTCACTCGGCGGCGAGCCGATCACGCTCGGCGACTTCCGCGGCCGCCCGGTCATGATCAACGTCTGGTCGTCCTGGTGAAGCACCTGCCAGAGCGAGGCGGTCGCCTACGCCGAGTACGTCGAGAGCCACCCGGAGATCGACTACGTCGGGATCAACGTCGCGGACACGCCAGACGACGCCCGCTCGTTCATCGACCGCTACGAGTGGTCGTGGGAGTCGATGCAGGATCCCGACCGGACGCGCGCTCGCAGGTTCGGCGCGACGTACCAGCCGCACTTCATCCTCGTCGATGCTCGAGGACGCATCGTCGACACCTGGGAAGGAGGAGGCGACGCCGGCATCTGGGACGCGATGCTGGCGAAGCTCCCGTGACGCCGCGCTAGGCTCCGTCGCGGTGACAACCACGGCGAGCCGCTATTCCACCTCATTGCCCGCGACATGGCTCGCTGACCGGCTGGCCGTCGATCCTGCGCGGATCGACGCGATGCGCCGAGGCGGCGAGCTGATCGGAGTCCGCGAGCCCGGCTCGACCGCGTGGCGATATCCGGCCTGGCAGTTCGACGCGTTCAGACCACGCCCGGCCGTCGCGCGCGTGGTCGCGGCGGCGCGTGAGAGCGGCGTCGACGAGTCTCGCCTCTACGAGGTGCTCACCGCTCCGCTCGGGCTGCGGGGCGGGCGCACGCTCGTCGACCTGCTGCTCGAGGGCCGGGACGACGAGGTCGTCGCAGCCGTGCGCTCGGCAGCCTAGCTCGATAGCGCGGCGGCCCCGCGTACGACGGAGACGTCGCCGCTGACCGTCTTGACGTGCAGCGGCACGACCGGCGAAGCGTCCTCATCCGACGTCGGCTCCTGATCCTCGAGCCCGAGCTCCGACTCGAGTCGTCCGGACACGGATACGGCGTCGATCCAGGTCCGCGTGCCGCGTGCGACGCCGAGGCGAACGTCGCCCGAGACGGTCTGCACGCGCACGTCGCCCCCCGAGACGGCTTTGACGTCGACGTCGCCCGACGTCGTCGAGATCCCCAGTTCGCCCGTGGAGGTCCCGATCGTCACGTCGCCCGACACGGATCGCGCGGTGATCGACGCGTCGGAGCGCCCGAGCATGACGTCGCCCGAAACGGTGACGAGCGAAGCGTTCGCAGCCGCCGAGGCCACGTCGATGTCCCCGCTGGCGGTCTTGATCTCGAGCTCGCGGAGAACCGTCTCGAGCCTGGTATCGCCCGATGCCGTGCGGACGGACACCTCGCCGAGCTCACCGTCGGCACGAACGTCGGTTGACCCTCCGGAGAGCTCGAGGTCCGAGCCGGGCGGACAGGTGATCCGGCACTCGAAGTCGCCTCCCCACGTGATCTGGATCGGGCCCCAGCGGAAACGATCCTTCTGCTCCACCTTGACGACGTACCGGCCGAGGCGCTCTTCCATGGTGACTTCGATCTCGTCGATGGCGTCCTGGCCTCGACGGCCCACCGCGACAACCTCGACGGTCGTGTGCGGCTCGTCGGCCGTCGTGACCAGGACGCGACCACTCGGGAGCTTGACCTGGAGGGAGACGCTCCCGGGCGTTTCGAAGACGTGCATCGGCTCACTCGCTCCGGTCGCGGGCGACCGTGCGCCTGACGCGCACGCCGGCAGGTCGCTTGCGGGTGCTGCGGACGCGATCGCTCGTGTCGACGAGCGCCGCGTAGTCGAATGGAAGTGAGGTCAAGAGCATCGTGCGCTCCTTTCAGCCTTGGGCATAGCCCTGCATTCGGTTACGGCTTCTCTTCGCGGACCGGTGATCGAGCGATCGCCCGATCGTCCGCACGAGCCATGCGTTGGTGGATATGCCCTCGCGGGCAGCAGCGGCCTCGACGCCGGCCTTCAACGACTCCGGGAGCCGCAAGCTGATGCGCCCCGAGAGCTCCTCCCCGGCGCCGACATGGCCGGCATCCGGGACCTCGTCGGTGATGACGACGAGCTCCGGCTCGCGTCCGGCCAGGCGCACCTCGACTCGACCCGATTCGAGCTGTCCCCCGATCTCGAGCGCGGCCTCTCCGAGCAGGTCGAGCAGGTGGAGATGCAGCGTGGCGGCAAGTGCCTCGCCCATCCTGCGCGCAAGTTCTGCCGCCTGCTCGTCGCCACGCGCTGCGGCGGCGGCGAGCTCCTGCTGGATCTGCTGGACGTGGCTGTCGAGTTGCATCGCGACATCACTATGACATCATGAGTGCTGTCTGTCAAGCGCGCCTGCGACATCGCTGCGCCATCGCCTTGTCGGCGCGACAGTGTCGGCGCTCGTTCGAGCTCTAGAGCTTCCAGATGTCGTCGCGCAGGATCGGGGTAACCACGCCGCTTGCGTCGAGGCCGTCGACGTCGACCTCCGGCCCGCCGATCATGAAGTCCGTGTGGACGCCCGAAACGTTCACGCCCAGCTCGAGGAGCCGTTCGCCCGGCGCCGGCTCGGCGAGAGCCGACGGGATCCCGGATCCGAAGGCGATGTGACACGTCGCGTTCTCGTCGAAGAGCGTGTCACAGAACGTGAGCCCCGTACGGTTCACGGCGGAGGCCCCGTCGACGAGGGCGACCTCCCCGAGGTAGGGCGCCTGCTCGTCGACGGCCAACTGCTCGCGGATGATGTCGGCACCGCTGGCAGCAGTCACCTCCGTGATGCGACCTTGCTCGAACCGGGCAGCGAGATCGGAGACACGAGTGCCACCCGCCACGAGCGGCTTCGTGGACCGGACCACACCCTCGGCGCGGCGCCAGTCGGGCGTCGTGAAGACCTCCTCCGTCGGCATGTTCGGGATGTGCGAGATCCCGTGCGCAGTCTCGAACGTCGCGCAGCACCAGCGAGCGGCGGGATTGAGACCGATCGTGAGATCCGTGCCGCGGCCGGTGAACCGAACGGCATCGAAAGCGCGGTCGTTCAGCGCATCCGCGCGCGCCTGGAGCATCGCAGCGTGCTCACGCCAGGCCGCGACAGGATCGGGTTGGTCGAGTCGGGTCGCCTGAGCCACCGCGTCCCAGAGACGCTCGATGTCCGGCTCTCCGAAGACCTGGGTCGCCCACCCTTCGTTCGGCGCCGCGACGATCGTCCAGTTCACGTGCCGGTTCGCGACGCTCTCGAGCATGGCCTGCCGCAGGTCCTTCGGATCGGCCCGACCCACCAGCGTCGGGTCGAGGTCGGCGAGCAGGTCGGGCGTCGGGTTCCCGGTCAACAAGATGACAGCCGGGTTCTCCTCGGGCCACCGTCGAACCCAGTCGAGGAGGTACGGCGGCGACCATCCGACCTCGGGCTCGGGGCCGAGCTCGATCGCAGCCCTGCGGAGGTGGAGGTCGTTGTAGACGACCACGACGTGTTGCGCACCTGCCCGATACGCCTCGCGCGCAACCGCGCGCGCGATCGGTGCGTGCTCGACGAGACACGTGACGACCACGTCCTGGCCCCGCTGGACGTTCGCCCCGATCCGGACGGCCAGCTCGGCGTACCGGCGCAGCCGCTCGTCCGGCGTCACGAGATGTTTGATGCCACGAGGTCGCCCTCACCGAGGCGTGAGCTGGCCGCGCCGGGGCGCGACGGATCGCGCATCCGGACGCGCGAGATCGTGGCATCAAGCATCTAGTCGCCCCAGTCGAAGTCCCGCGGCCCACCGGTCCAGAGCGCCTCGTCGAGGGCGGCGCCCTCGACGCTCTCGGCGGTGTCCTCGCCCGGCCAGGGCAGGCGGTCGGAGCTCAGCTCGGCGGCCGGCTCGCCCTCCAGCGTCTCCTCGATGCGCGCCTGCTCCTCGCTCTTGAAGAGCGGGTGGTTGTCGAGCGGGTCGCCGTCGAGATAGCGGTCGATCGGCATCTCGCCGTCGAGCTCCGCGTTGCGGCTCTTCAGCTCGAGGTGGTCGCGGATCGCCCGGGCGAAGCCGGACTCCGTGTCAACCGGTGAGAACTGCTCGTCGTGATCCATGGTCCCGCGGGGCATCGGAGTTTACCCGACGACCACCGGGCCCATCTCGAGCGGCATCTGCGAGGATGGCGGCCATGCCTGCCGTCGCAATCGGCATCGTCGTGTTCTTCCTTCGCCGGTTGCGGCCCACGACCGTGGTGCTCCTCGCCTACCGAACGTGGCGCCGGCTGGCGCCGGAGCAGCGCCAGGCGATGATCCTCGCGGCGCGTCGCAACGGCCCGCGTCTGGCGTCCTCGCTCGTCCGACGCTCGCGGCGGGCCTAGCGGGACCCGAGCGCCTCGCGCACGATCCGGTCCTGCTCGTGCTGGTGCAGGGTCGGGTACCCCTCGCTCGTGCTCGCGCGCCAGGTCCGGCCCACGTACTGCACCTTGGAAACGTGTGGTGCATGCGAGCCGGCCTCCTCGAGACGATGTCGGATCGAGCGCCATGCCCCCATGTTCTGCGGCTCCTCTTGCGCCCACACGATCTCGCGGAGGTCGGAATAGGAGGCGACCAGGGTCGCCATCTGCTCCACGGGGAACGGATACAGCTGCTCGAGGCGAGCCACGGCGGCGCGAGGAGTCGTCGGTCGCAGCTCGTGTGCCTGGATGTCGTAGTAGAGCTTGCCGCTCGTCAGAACGAGCCGCTGCACGCTCGCGTGGTCGGCCTCGGGGTCGTCGAGCACCGGCTTGAACGAGCCCTCGGCGAGGTCGGCGAGCGCCGAGGTCGCCTCCCTGAGCCGCAGGAGCCCCTTCGGAGTCATCACGACGAGCGGACGTGCAGTCGCGTCGAGCGCCTGTCGCCGGAGGAGATGGAAGAACTGCGCGGCGGTCGTGGCGTTGACGACGCGGATGTTGTCCTGCGCGGCCAGTTGGAGAAAACGTTCGAGTCGTGCGCTCGAGTGCTCGGGGCCGTTCCCCTCGTAGCCATGCGGGAGGAGCAGCGCCAGCCGTGACGTCTGGCCCCACTTCGAGCGGCCCGAAACGATGAACTGGTCGACGACGATCTGCGCGCCGTTGACGAAGTCGCCGAACTGCGCCTCCCAGAGCACGAGCGCGTCGGGAGCGGCGATCGAGTAGCCATGCTCGAAGGCGAGCGCCGCGTACTCCGAGAGCGGCGAGTTGTAGATCTCGAACGACGCTCCCGCAGTCGGCAGGTGCTGCAGCGGGACATACGTCTCGCCGGTTCGCGCTTCGTGCAGCACGGCATGCCGGTGAGAGAAGGTCCCGCGCTCCGTGTCCTGGCCCGTGAGCCGTATCGGAATCCCTTCCTCGAGCAACGACGCGAACCCGAGGGCCTCCGCATGCCCCCAGTCGATTCCGCCTTCGTCGAGAGCGTCTCTCCTGCGTTCGAGCTGCTTGGCCAGCTTCGGGTTGACCTCGAATCCGTCCGGGACGCGGAGAAGCTGGTCGTTGAGCTCACGGAGCCGATCGGCAGGCACCGCGGTGACGACAGCGGAGCCCGTGTCCGAGCGCGTCGGCGCCTCCGCCGGAGGTACGGGCGCCGCGAACGACTGCCGCAGGACGTCGTGTGCGGAGCGCAGCTCGGCGAGGGTCTCTTCGAGCATCTGCTCGGACGTCGTCCCGTCCACGACCCCCTCGGCCTCGAGCCGCTTCGCGTACGTCTCGCGTACCGGAGGCTGCTGGGCGATGCGCTCGGCCTGCAGAGGCTGCGTGTACGCGGCCTCGTCCTGCTCGTTGTGCCCGAAGCGTCGATACCCGACGAGGTCGACGACCACGTCGTGCCCGAACTCCTCCCGATACGCGAGCGACAGGCCGATCGCAGTGAGCGCCGCCTCGGGGTCGTCGGCGTTGACGTGGATGATCGGCACGTCGAAGCCCTTCGCGAGGTCGCTGGAGTAGCGCGTCGAGCGCCCTTCGGCGGGGTCCGTCGTGAAGCCGACCTGGTTGTTGGCGATGATGTGAAGCGTTCCGCCGGTCGAGTAGCCGTCGAGCGAGTGCAGGTTGAAGGTCTCGGCCACGACGCCCTGCCCGGCGAAGGAGGCATCGCCGTGGATGAGGATCGGAAGGGCGACGGTCGGGTCGTGGATCCCGGCGCCGGCCGAGCGGTCCGTCTGCTCCGCCCGAGCGAGGCCCTCGATCACCGGATCGACGGCCTCGAGGTGGCTGGGGTTCGCGGCGAGGGTCACCTCGATCTCGCCCGCGGCGGTCATCCGCGACTCCGAGGCTGCGAGGTGATACTTCACATCGCCCGTGCCGCCTTCCTCGTCGGCGACGAGCGCGTCGATGGAGCGCTCGCCCTCGAACTCGCGCAGGATCGACGCATAGGAGCGCCCGACGATGTGGGTGAGCACGTTGAGCCGGCCGCGATGGGCGATGCCGATCAGGACCTCGTGCGCGCCCGCCTCGGCGGCGAGCTCGACAGCCTCGTCGAGCATGGGGACCAGGACGTCGAGACCCTCGATCGAGAACTGCTTCTGTCCGATGAACGCCCGTCGCAGGTACGTCTCGAAGCCCTCGACCTGCGCCAGCCGGTAGAGGAGATTCCGGCGTTCCTCCGGATCGAGCTGCACGCGAAAGCGGCCGGATTCGATGGCCTGGCGCAGCCAGACGCGCTCGGCATGGTCGGAGAGGTGCTCGATCTCGTACGCAATCGTCCCCGTGTAGACGTCGCGCAGCCGCGGCAAGGCCCCGAGCAGGTTCTCGCCGGGAACGGACAGTCGGAGCAGCCGTGCCGGAATGCGCGCCTGCAGCTCGTCGGTGAGGGGCGGCTGGAGCCGGGACTCGTCGAGGGCAGGGTCGCCCATGGGCTCCGAGCCGAGCGGGTCGAGTTGGGCGTTCAGATGGCCGTGCGTGCGGTAGGCCTTCACCAGCGACATCGCCGCGGCGATGCCGCCGAGGAGCTCCTGGTCCGGTGCCGTGGCCGTTTCGCGCTCGGCCGCCTGTGTGGCCGTCGCGACGTCAGGCGGCGGAGGCTCGGGCTCGGCGACCGCCATGGCTGCGCGACCGTCGCCGCCTCCCTGCGCTCGCGCGCCCTCCACGAGACGTTCGAGGCCTGGGAGTGCGGACGTCACGCTCTCGCCGCCCCGCTCGAAGAGCTCCCTCCACGCCGGATCGACGGCCTCGGGGTTCTCGAGGTACT
>DASUCI010000244.1:0-4046 GCA_035762825.1 Gaiellaceae bacterium
GCGATCCTCGGAGCCATCACGCTCCTCGTCGCGGGCGTGATCGCGCTCGTGCAGTGGGACATCAAGCGCGTCATCGCGTACTCGACGATGTCGCAGATCGGCTACATGTTCGTCGCCGCCGGGATCGGCGCGTACGGCTACGCGATCTTCCACCTGATGACGCACGCCTTCTTCAAGGCGCTGCTGTTCATGAGCGCCGGCGTCGTGATCCATCACCTCGGCGGCGAGCAGGACATCCGCAGGATGGGCGGACTCCGATCGCTCATGCCGCGGACGCACCTCGCGTTCCTCGTCGGCTCGCTCGCGCTCGCGGGGGTCCCGATCTTCTCCGGCTTCTGGTCGAAGGACGGGATCATCTCGGCGGCGTTCGCGAGCGACGACGCGCTCGGAGCGTTCCTGTACGCAGCCGGGCTGGTCGGCGCGCTCCTCACCGGCCTCTACACGTTCCGCCTCTACTTCGCCGTCTTTCGCGGCGAGCCGAGCGAGCTCGTGAAGGAGCATGCGCACGAAGGGCACGGCGAGGGCCCCCGGTCGATGCTCGTCCCGGTCGGCGTGCTCTCGGTGCTCGCGACGATCGGCGGGCTCGTGGTGGTCCCCGGCGTCTGGGAGCCGTTCCTGCACTGGATCGACGAGACGGCGGAGCCGCTCGTCACCGCGACCGTGACCGAGGACTACGGCACGAGCGCGATCGCCGTCTCGCTCGCGCTCGTCGGCTTCCTCGTCGCGCGGCGCGCATTCGCGGCCGGTCGGCAGATCGTCGGGAACCCGGGGATCTGGCGCGTGCTCGAGCACAAGCTCTACTTCGACGAGCTGTACGACGCGCTCTTCTACCGACCTGCTGCGGCGGTCTCCAACGCGCTGCGGCGGAACGTCGAGGAGCCGGTCGTGGAGCGGTCGCTCGACGAGATCGGCTCGGGAACGATCCAGGTCGGAGGTGAGGTCGGGCGCGTGCAGTCGGGCCTGCTCCGCACCTACGCAGTTGCCATCGCCTTCTCGGTCGCCGTCCTCGTCGTCGTCTTCGTAGCGGTGCGCTGAGCCATGTGGACGACGGCGCTGATCCTGCTCCCGCTCGCCGGCGCGCTCGTCGTCGCTATGCTCCCGCTCCCACGCGAGTCGACGGCCGGGCTCGCGTTCCTGGTCGCGCTGGGGGAGGTCGCGCTCTGGATCGCCGCGGCCGGACGCTTCGACTTCGACGACGGTGGGCTCCAGTTGGGGACGACGCGCGAGTGGGTCGAGAGCCTCGGGATCTCGTACTCGGTCGGCTTCTACGGCTTCTCGCTCTGGCTCGTCGGCGCGACGGTGATCGTGTTCGCGGCTGCGATCGGCTACGGGATGTGGGTCGGCCGCGATCGCTCGCGCGCCTACCACGCGCTCATGCTCTTCCTGCTGGGCGCCGTCGTCGCGACATTCGCGGCCCAGGATCTCCTCCTCTTCTACGTCTCGTTCGAGGCCATGCTGATCCCGCTCTACGTCCTCGTCGGCGTCTGGGGCGGCGAGCGGCGGCAGGCGGCGACCGTGACCTTCGTCATCTACACGATGGCGGGCTCACTGCTCATGCTCGCCTCCGTCGTCGCGTTCGGCGTGACGCAGGGCACGTTCTCGCTCGCCGAGTCGGGCACGAGCGACAACGTCTGGATCTTCCTCGGCTTCGCGATCGCCTTCGCCGTGAAAGCGCCGCTCTTCCCGTTCCACGGCTGGCTTCCACTCGCGTACCGCGAGGCGCCGGTCGAGGTCGCCGCCGTGCTCTCGGCAATCGTCTCGAAGACAGCGATCTACGGGTTCCTGCGGATCGGCATCCCGAAGTTCCCGGAGCCAGCGGACGACCTCTCGGGGCTCATCCTCGTGCTTGCCTGCGCGGGACTCGTCTACGGGTCCCTGCTCGCCTTCCGCGCTCCCGACCTCCGCGGCGTGATCGCCTACTCGTCGCTGGCGCAGATGGGCCTGATCACGATCGGGGTCTTCGCCTTCGACGACCTCGGGCTCGACGGCGCCGTCCTCCAGTCGGTCGCCCACGCGTTCGTGTCCGCGAGCATGTTCCTGCTCGTCGGCATGGTCGAGCGCCGCTGTGGGACCAGCGACATCGATGTGCTCGGCGGGATGGCTCGCGGGCGACCGTCACTCGCGACGGTCGTGCTCGTCGCGGGGGTGATCGCGCTCGCAGTGCCCGGGTCGGCGACGTTCGCCGGCGAGTTCCTGATCATGGCCGGCGCCTACCAGCAGGGCTGGGGATACTCCGTCGTCGTCGCGCTCGGCATCGTCCTCGCCGCGATGTACACGCTGCGCGTGATCTCGGCGATCCTGCACGTGAAGCCGGGCCGTGCGGTGCGCGACGAGGCGCTCGACCTGCGCCCGGGTGAGCTCGCGCTCGTGCTTCCCCTGCTCCTGCTCCTGCTCGGACTGTCCGTCTGGCCCGCTCTCGTGAGCGAGAGCGCATTCGCCGCGTCGACGCTCGCGGAGCTGCTGCCGTGATCGACACACCGACCGTCGACTGGCTCGCGCTCTCTCCGACGATCGCGCTCCTCGCCGCGGCAGGCGTCGCCCTGCTCTCCGCGCTCCTGCCCGACTGGATGCGGAAGAGCGTCGCTGGAGCGGCTGCGCTCCTCGGCTTCGTGGTCGCGGCCGTGTGCGCAGGTGTCGTCTTCGACGAGAGCTCGACCCCGGAAGTCCTACTCGAGGGGACGATGATTCGGGACCAGCTCGCGGCGCTGGCGCAGCTCGTCCTCGGCGTCACCGGCGCCGTCGTCGTTCTCGCGTCGTGGAGCGAGCGCCGCCGCGAGAACCACGCGGAGTACTACGCGCTCCTCGCGACCGCGGGCGCCGGGATGGTGTTCTTCGTCGGGGCCGAGAGCCTGATGACGCTCTTCCTCGGACTCGAGTGGTTCTCGCTCTGCCTCTACATCCTCGTCGCGATCGACTCCGAGCGGGAGACGTCCCTCGAGGCAGGTCTCAAGTACCTCGTCGTCGGCGGCTTCGGCTCGGCGGTGCTGCTCTTCGGCTCGGCGCTCGTCTACGGCGCGACGTCGGAGCTGAGCTTCCCGGCGATCGCCGCTGCAGACGCGTCGAGCGACGCCTTCCTCTACGCCGGCCTCGCGATGATCCTCGCCGGGCTCGCATTCAAGGTGTCCGCCGCCCCGTTCCACATGTGGACGCCCGACGTGTACGAGGGAGCTCCTACCGCGATCACCGGCTTCATGGCCGCCGCGACGAAAACCGCCGCGCTCGTCGTGACCCTGCGTGTCCTCGTCACGGCGTTCCCGGCGCAGGAAGATCTCTGGACCGTCACCGTCGCCGTCCTCGCCGCGATCTCGCTCGTCTGGGGAAATCTCGGCGCGCTCGCCCAGCGCGACCTGAAGCGGATCCTCGCGTACTCGTCCATCTCGCACGCCGGGTTCATGCTCATGGCCATCGCCGCCTTCTCCGATCGCGGCGCCGAGGCGCTCCTCTACTACCTCATCCCGTACTCCGCGATGTCCGTCGGGGCATTCGCCGTGGTCGCCGCCCGCGAGCGCGAGCTGAACGCGCCCGTCACGCTCGACTCGCTCGCCGGCATGGGCTGGGAGCGGCCGTACCACGGAATCGCGCTCTGGACGTTCATGCTCGGCATGGCCGGGTTCCCGCTCACGGGCGGCATGTTCGGGAAGCTGTTCGTGTTCTCGGCCGCCTACGACGCGGGGGACTGGTGGCTCGTGCTGCTCGGCGTCGCCGCCACCGCCGTCTCCCTCGGCTACTACCTGAACGTCGTTCGTTGGCTGTACATGCGCTCGGGCGCGGAGCTCCGCCTGGCTCCGGTCGGCGGGTCACCTCCCCGTGACCCGGCGCTGAGCGTCGCGATCACCGCCTCGGTCGTCGTCACCGTCGGCTCGTTCTTCGTCGTGCAGCCGATCCTCGACGTTGCGTCCGACGCAGCCGCGTCCCTCCCCTTCTGAGGGAGGATTCCGTCCGGGCGATCTTGAAGGATCGCGGGAGCAGGCCGTCAACGGAAGGAGCAGGATCTTGAGAGCACGTCTGATCGTCGCGACCATCGTCGCCGGTGGCCTCGCGCTGGC
>DASUCI010000245.1:0-7265 GCA_035762825.1 Gaiellaceae bacterium
ACGGCCGTCTTCCCCACGCGCTTGCCGGTCCCGGCCACGGCGATCGACGACATCGCGACCGGCGCGCGCTCCGGCGGCTCGAAGCGGAAGTCGGCGCCGACGTACGGCACCCCGCGCGCGAGGACGCGGCTTGCGAGCGCGAGCCGCTCCGCCGGCCCGAGGACCGGCTCGTCTGAGAGGTCCACGACGACGTCGGGCAGGTAGCCGGCGATCGCGGACTCCACGTCGGCCACGAGTGGGATGCCGTAGTCCTCTCCGCCGCGGAGCTTCTCCTCCCCGCCGATCAGCACCGCTGCAGCGAACTCGTACGGCAGCTCCGCCAGCGCGTGGCGCACGACCGCGACGTAGTGCTCGCCGTCGACGATCGCGACCGCTCTCACGTGCGCGCGGTGACCTCGTCCTCTATCGAGCCCGTGAACTTCGCGTACTCGAGCGTGTCCAGCGAGAACGAGACGAGCCGCTCCTGACCGTGAAACGGGTGTCTCCGCCAGACGTTCACGCGGCGGTCGTCGATCTCGACGATGTTGTAACAGGGGCGCGTGTTCCCTCGGAGACGCAACGATGAGACCGTCCCCGCGTTCACGACGAAGAGGTCCTCGAGGCGCCAGACGTAGGGCACATGCTTGTGACCGGAGAGCACGAGGCGGACGCCTGCTCGCTGGAGGCATTCGATCGCATCCCCCGCGTCGTAGACGACGTTGCGCTCACGCCCGGTGCCGGGAACCGGAAGCAGGTGGTGGTGAAGCACGAAGATCTTGAGGTCTGCCGGCTCCGCGGTGAACTGCTCCTCGATCCAGAGGTAGCGACCTCGCCCGATCTGACCGTGATCGAGATCCGGCTCGCTCGAGTCGATGGCGACGATCGAGACCGGCCCCTTCCGGAGGACGGAGTTGCGTTCTCCGAACATCTCCTCGAAGTGCACGTAGCCGACGTTTCGCGAGTCGTGGTTGCCGGGCACGACGACGACCGCGTCGCAGTGGAGGCGATCGAGGTACTCCCGCGCGGTCAGGTACTCGTGGCGAAATCCGAACGTCGTGAGGTCGCCCGAGCAGACGACGACGTCCGGCTTGAGCTCGTTGATCTCCCCGATCGCACGCTCGAGCAGGCTCGCCTCGAAGTACGTCTCCCCGCAGTGCAGGTCCGAAAGCTGCGCGATCCGGAACACAGTCGAAGTCTACGGCCCCCTCGGGCGTCGTCCGAGGCCGTAGGTACCCTCGCGTGGGTGCGGGTGGAAGATCCCGTTTTCCAGGCATATTGTGGGAGCGAGCCCCCGAGGTTCGCCAACCGTATCGAGGTGGAGTGCGCAAAGATCCTCGACTACTACGGTGTCCCCTGGGACTACGAGCCGCAGTCGTTCGTCCTCGAGCGTGACGAGAGCGGTCGCGTCGTGAGCGCCTTCACGCCCGACTTCTACCTTCCCGAGCAGAACCTGTTCATCGAGGTCACCGTGATGAAGCAGTCGCTCGTGACACGCAAGAACCGCAAGCTCCGCGAGATTCAGCGCCTCTACCCGCACGTCCGGGTCAAGCTGTTCTACCGGCGAGACATCGAGCGACTCGCGCAGCGTTATCGCCTGCAGTTGGCCTCGTAGTGGCTGACATGCGCGAACCGGAGAACGGCGTCGTCGGCGAGGTTTACCTCAGCCGTGACGCGATCGCGGCGCGGGTCGGGGAGCTCGGCGAGGAGATCGCGGCGGCATACGCCCACCTGGACCCGATCCTGATCGCGCCGCTGAAGTCGAGCGTCGTCTTTCTCGCCGACCTCACCCGGGCGCTCCGCGTCCCCCATACGCTCGACGTCATCGAGCTCGCGCCGTACACCGGCGGCCAGGACGGTGCGGTTCGGCTGCTCAAGGACGTCGACTCACCGCTCGAGGATCGTCACGTGCTGCTGGTGGAGGACGTCGTGGACACGGGGCTGACCCTGAACTTCCTGTGCCGGACACTCACGCTGCGCAATCCGGCCAGTCTCGCGGCCGTGACCTTGCTCGACCGGCCGCACCGGCGCCTCGTGGACGAGCTTCCGCTGCGCTTCATCGGCTTCACCGTTCCCGACGAGCTGTTCGCGGGCTACGGGCTCGGCCTGGACGAGCGCTGGCGCGCGTTGCCCGACCTGCACCTCGTCAGCTCGGTTGCGCTCCCGCGCGCGGCGACCGAGGCCGCCTAGGTCTTTCCTGCAGCGCCTAGGAGTCGTTGCGGCGCGGCCGCGACAGCGGCCGCCTTCAGGGGTCTTCGCGACCAGAGTCCGGCGCTAGCCGGACTCTGGTCTGCGGGGCTAGAGATACAGCAGCGGATCGACGGCCTGGCCGTTGACCCTGACCTCGAAGTGGAGGTGCGGCCCGGAGGAGTTCCCGGTCGAGCCGACCAGCGAGACGGTCTCCCCCTGCGATACCGATTGCCCGACGCCGATGAGGAGCGACGACGCGTGCGCGTAGGCGGTGGAGACGCCGTTTCCGTGGTCGACGACGACGAGGTTGCCGTAGCCGCCCAGCCAGCCCGAGTAGATCACGGTGCCGGCCGCCGCTGCGCGATTCGGCGCGCCGTATGCGCACCCGATGTCGATTCCCTCGTGCATGCGTCCCCAGCGCATTCCGAAGCCGCTCACGACCACGCCGTCGCACGGCCAGATCAGACCTGCGGCCGACGGCTGCCCGGTGCCCGTCGAGCCCGCGCCTTCCTGTGCATCTCGAATCGTGGCGGCCAGGGCGGCGCTCTGGGCCGCGAGCGCCTCGACCTCGCGCAGGTACTCCTCCCGCGTCTCGCGCGTGTCGGTCAGCGCGCTCGACTTGAGAGACTGCACCGTCGCGAGCCGATCCCGGTCGACTGCCAGCTGATCCCGGGCGACCCGCGCCTCGTCGGTTCGCGCCGCGATCACTGAGACGGTCGCCGCCTGCAGCCGCTTCGTGCCGATCGTCGCCCGACGCTCCGCCGCAGCGTCGGCGCGCGCCTTCTCGACCTGCTTCGCAATGCGCTGGTCCTGTCTACCGATCCGCGAGAGCAGCTCGACGCTGTCGATGATCTCGTCGAAGCTCGAGGCCGACACGAGGAAGGCCAGGACGTCCGGCGGCTCGTCGATGTACGCGGCGCGGACGCGCGCCTCGAGGATCGCGACCGCCTTCCGGTACTCCGCCTGGAGCCGCTCGAGCCTCCGGGTCTGCCGCTCGAGCAGAGCGGTCAGCTCGTCGAGCCGCGCCTGTGCGCCGGCGAGCTCGGACTCCAGCGCCGACACGCTCGCCTCGGCAGTATCGACGGCAGCCTGGGCATCCTCGAGCTCGGCGACGACCGCAGAGAGCTGCGTCGTCAGCACGCCTTCCTCGGCCTTCGCGTCGGCGATCTCGGCCTGCAGCGCGGCGATGCGAGCATCGACCGCGGCCTTCTCGCTCTCGGGAGTCTGGGCAGCGGCAGACGCAGCCAGCACGAGCGAGATCGCGAGCGCCAAGACAGCGAACAGGCGCCGTCCCATGCCTCTAGTTTCGCCCATCCGCAGGCCGACCCTCCCCCGACTCGCGCGCGAGCGCCTGCAGGGCCGCGGCAACGTCGCGTCGCAGCGGACCGATCTGCGCCCGGTAGTCCTCGTCCGAGACAGTTCCCGTCCGGTGCTCGAACTCGAGCTCCTTGAGCGCCGAGAGCGCACGGTCGCGTGTCTCGAGCAGCTCGAGCCGCCTGCGCTCGTGCTCGTCGAGCTCGTCGAGGACGTCCGACTCCGGTTCGGGCTCGCGGATGAACGGGAGCGCGACGGCGACCACACACACGACGGCAAGCGTCGCAGCGAGCACGAGTGCCAAGGTCAAGGCGTCGCGGGCAGGCCGGCCTCGGACGCGCGCGCAACGAGCCTGCGCTGCTCGCGACGGTCGGGCCACAGCGTGACGAGCGAGCCGACGAGGAAGACGAGCCCCGCCAGCCAGATGAGGTTCACGAGCGGCTTGACGAACACGCGGAACTGGACGCTTCCGTCGCGGTTGATCTGCTCGGCGATCACGAAGAGATCCTCCCCCGTGAGCCGGTCGCTACGGATGCCGACCTCGTTCGAGATCTGATCCTCGATCGTGTAGGCGTTCTTGCCCGCCTGCAGCGTTCCGAGATCGCGGTCGCCGCGTCGGAGGTCGAGCGTCGCGCGGATCTCCGTCGCGTTGGCCGTCGCGCGCTCGTCGAGCGAGCGGTACCGGAGCGTGTAGTCGCCGATCGTCATCGAATCGCCTCGCGCGAGCTTCGCCTCGGCCACGCGGTCGAACGCGCTCGAGCCGACGACGCCGATCGCGAGCATCACGATCGCGGCGTGCACGACGTAGCCGCCGTACCTCCGTCGGTTACGCGAGATCAGCGACGCGAACGCAGCGGGCCACGACGAGGCGCCGAGCGCCTTGCGGGCGCGCGTTCCTCGCGCGAACTCCATCGCGATGGTCGCGAGAACGAACGCCGAGAACGTGTACGCGACGAGCCCGGGTACCGAGCTGCCGGCGCCGAGCAGCAGCAGGACGATCCCGGTCACCGCCGCGACGCCCGTGGGCCAGCGGAACGTCGTCGCGAGGCTCTTCAGCGACGCGCGACGCCACGCGATCAGCGGGCCGATGCCCATGAGCAGGAGCAGCGGCAGGCCGAACGCGCGCAGGAAGAAGTCGTAGTAGGAGCGCCCGAGGACGACCGCCTCCCCGCGAACCACCTCGGAGAGCATCGGGTAGACGACACCCCAGAGGATCGCGAGGCACAACGCCAGGAGGAGCAGGTTGTTGTAGAGGAACGCCGCCTCGCGCGACACGGGCGACTCGAGCTTCGTCGGCGAGCGCAACTGCGGGAGGCGCCAGAACAGGAGCCCGAGCGACACCGCGACGACGACGACGATGAACGCGAGGAACCACGGCCCGATTGAGCTCTGCGTAAACGAGTGGATCGAGTTGACGACGCCCGAGCGTGTGAGGAACGTCCCGAAGAGCGACAGGGAGAAGGCAAGGATCACGAGCAGGACGTTCCAGACCTTCAGCATCCCCCGACGCTCCTGGATCATCACCGAGTGCAGGAACGCCGTCGCCGCGAGCCACGGCATCAGAGCGGCGTTCTCGACCGGATCCCACGCGTAGTAGCCACCCCAGCCGACCTCGACGTACGCCCAGTGGCTGCCGAGAAGCTGACCGATCCCGAGGGCGGCCCACGCGAAGAGCGTCCACCGCCGGGTCGCGATGAGCCAGCGCTCGTCGAGCTTCCCCGAGAGCAGCGCCCCCATCGCGAACGCGAACGGCACGGTGAGACCGACGTACCCGAGGTAGAGGAGCGGCGGGTGAGCCAGCATGTACGGGTTCTGCAGGCTGGGGGTCATGCCCGCGCCGTCCGCGGGCGCAGCCTGCGTCGCGAACGGGCTCGCGACCACGACGACGAGGAACGCGAAGAAGGTTGCGACGCCCGCGAAGACCGGGACCACCCAAACGATCAGATCGCGTGCCCACCTGCGATTCAGGCTCACCGCAGCCGCGCCGAACCCGGTGAGCACGAGCAGCCAGAGGAGCAGGGACCCCTCCTGCCCTCCCCAGAACGCAGAGATCGTGTACGCCGTCGGAAGCGCCTCGCTCGTAGTGCGTGCGACGTACGTGAACGAGAAGTCGTTCCGGAGAAGCGCGGCGAGGAGAACGGCGGCCGCAACGGCAGTCGTCGCGAACGACGCCACGAGCGCGTTCTGCGCGGAGCGCGCGAGCCGCCGTCGCCCGAGGTGGGCTGCCATGGCGCCCGCGACGAGCGCATAGACGGACAGCCCGAGTGTGACGAGGAGCGCGGCGCGTCCGAGCTCAGGCATGCGCTCGGGTCAGGCGGAGTCGCTCTGGGAGGCGTACTTCGAGGGGCACTTCGTGATCATCGAGCCCGGCTGCGCAACGAACGTGCCTCTCTCGAGCTCGCCGTCCACGACGATGTGGCGACCGACCTTGAACAGGTCCGGCACGGATCCCGTGTACAGGACTGCGACGGACGTCCGACTGTCGCCCGAGATGTCCTTCAGCCGGAAGCGGAGACCGCCGTCGTGCGCGTCACCGCGCACCGGACCGACGACGAGGCCGGCGAGCTGCACCTCGCCCGTCCGACCCGCGAGCTCGCTCGGCGGGAGCGAGGGGTTACCACCCCCGGCAATCGAGGTGTAGAGGAGAAACACCGCGAGCACGGCCGCGACCGACAACGCGATCACGAGCCGGGCCGGACTCGCCTTCCGAGCCATGCCGAAAGTCTAGCCCCGGGAGCGCGCTCGGCCTGCTGAACAGCGGCTTACGCCGCTCGTTCGGCTCGATCCCAGTCCGCGCGACCCTGCCCGGGCGACTCGTGGGGCTCGAGCCTCCGATCGGGCATGCGATAGCCGTGATCGAGGCAGAGCGAGCCGGGAGACTCCTCCGTGAACGCGTCGCAGTACCCCTTGCCGTACGCGGCACGGATGAACGCGGCGACGATCTCAAGGCTCCAGTCCTCCACGTCGACCGCTTCACGCCACAGATCGGCGAGCCGCAGGTCGATGTCGAGCTCGAGCAGGTCGATCCTGGACGGGCCCTCTGACGGGTTTCCAGCCATGCGTCGAGCGTACGGGTCCCGTCGGACGGACTTCGAGCGGGGTTACTGCTCGTCGCCGCGAACCGTGAATGGGAGCGTCCAGTCCGCGCGAGCGTCGCCGTCGATGGTCAGCCGCCACTCGTAACGCCCGGGCTCGAGAGGGAGCGGTGTCGAGTTGACAGCCACGGGAAAGTCGAGCGGCGTGCCGGGCTTCAGCCCCGGTGGACGCCCCACCTCGAACTCACCCCCGAACGCGACGACCTGGTCGGAGTCCTCGTCGTCCTCGAACCCGATCGGCGATCCGTCGGCGTCGAGGAGCTCGACCGAGAACGTGTGGCGCGTGTTCGCCTGATCCCAAGGCACCTGGATGAGGAGGCCGATCCCGAACGTCGCGGGGTCCGGGCCTGTCTGCGACCAGCCACCACCGACGATCGTGAGCTTGCCGTCCGACACCACGGCGTAGTCCGCAAGGAGCATCGTCGCCTTCACGGCAGGGAGACAATCACATCGGTACTACGATCGCGTGGTGGCGTCGCGCATCCGCGTCGGTCCTGCCCGCATGCCCTCCCGGGAGTCGCCCGAGCTGGCGATCGAGACCCTGCTCGAACGCGGGTACGACGCGTGCGAGATCGACTTCGAGAGCGGGTTCTGGATGGACTACCCGTTCGCCGAGCGCCTCGGCGAGCTCGCGCGAGAGAACGACGTCGCACTCTCCGTGCACGCGCCCCTGTTCGGGTTCATGGGCCA
>DASUCI010000246.1:0-14427 GCA_035762825.1 Gaiellaceae bacterium
AGGTCGAGCTCCCACGGCTCGAACGGCTTCGGCGGCAGCTCGTTACGCTCGAGGAGCCGCGCGGCCTGGCGCACCTTCGTCTGCAGCGCGTGGGTGGCGCGGCGGTCCTGGCCGCCGGTCTTGTCGCCCAGAGACGCGCCCTTGCCTCGTGCCTCGGTTCGCCGCGTGCTCAGGAGCCGTGTGAGCTCCTTGCGTCGTAGCTGCGCCTGCTCGTACTGGGCCAGCGCCGCAGCGCGCTCCGCGTCGCGCGCAGCCTCGTAGTCGCTGAAGCCTCCGGCCCACTCGCGCACACGATGCGTGTCGGCCTCGATCGACACGATGCGGTCGACCGTGCGATCCAGCAACTCGCGGTCGTGCGACACGACCACCAGCGCGCCGCGATACGAGTCGAGGAAGCGCTCGAGCCGTTCCAGCCCGTCGAAGTCCAGGTCGTTCGTCGGCTCGTCGAGGAGCAGCACGTCGAAGCGTGAGAGCAGAATCGCCGCGAGCGCGACGCGCGAAGCCTCACCGCCGGACAGACCGACGAGGCCGCGGTCGAGATCGAGGCCGAGACCGAGCTCGGCGCAGGTCGCGCGGGCACGCGCCGTGAAGCTCCCGGCTCCGAGCGCCACCACGCGGTCGAGCGCAGCCGCGTAGCGATCGTGCGCCGACTGCCCGGACGCGAGAGCGTGCGCCGACTCCTCGAGGTCTCGCTCCGCCTGGTCGATCCCGGCCTGACGGGAGAGCCAGGCGAGAATCGAGACTCCACGCTCCGACACGCGCTCCTGCGCCAGGTAGCCGATCGTCGCCCGCTCGGGCGCGCGCGTCACCGTCCCGGTGTCCGGCGCCTCGTGACCGGCGACGATCCGGAGCAGCGTGGACTTGCCCACGCCGTTCGGCCCGACCAGGCCGATGCGCGCCCCCTCGCCGATGGTAAGCGTGACCTGATCGAGAATGACCTGGGCGCCGTGCTGCTTGCCGACGCCCGCGAGTTGCACTCGCATGGACGACCTCCGAACCGTGGGCCAGCGCACGCCGTACGGCGCACGCGAGAACGGGAATGGGGTCGTCAGTCCGTCATGAGAGGTCCCGGAGAACCGCCCGGCATCGTAGACGACACGGTAAGCGTGATGTAAGGCCCTGTAAGAGGTCCGCAAGAGTTCGCAGCGCCGACCCCTCCGACGCGTCATAACCCGTGCTGACCAAGGAGGGGTCATGTCTCTGAGTACACGATCGGATCGCTGGATCATCGGGGGAATCGTCGTGCTCGCGCTCGTCGCAATCTGTGCGCTCGTGGTCCCGTCGGGCGACGGCGTCGCAGCGCCCGCCGCACCACCGTCGAACACCGCCGAACCGACGATCAGCGGCCGCGCCGAGCAGGGCCGCACGCTGTCCGCGACGCGGGGATCATGGACGGGAGGAGGGCTCTCGTATGCCTATCGCTGGGTTCGCTGCGGTGTCGGCGGGGGGCGCCCGGACGGAAGCGACTGCACGTCGATCGCCGGCGCAACGAGCACGCGCTACGTCGTCGCGCGCGCAGACGTCGGGTTCAGGCTCCGCATTCGCGTCACGGCGACGAACTCCGAGGGCTCGCAGACGGCTGCGTCGGACCCGACCGCGGTCGTGGTCGGGCCGCCCGTCAACACGTCGCTGCCCGTCGTCTCCGGAACGCCGCTCGTGGATGCGACGCTTTCCGTGTCAGCAGGCGGCTGGAGTGGGCGTCAGCCGATCGCATTCGCGTACGGCTGGGTTCGCTGCAACACGGCCGGAGGCGAATGCACGGCGATCTCCGGCGCCAACGGCCGCAGCTATCGGCTCACCTCGAGCGACGTCAACCGGAAGCTTCGTGCGAACGTCACCGGTCGGAACGCCGTCGGCTCCACGACCGTCCTCTCGTCCGAGTCCGGGGTCGTGGGTGTCCCGCTTCCGCCCGGAGCGATCAGGCTGCCGAGCGGCGCGGTGTCGATCCCGCCCTCGAGCGTGCCGAACGACCAGCGCCTGATCGTGTCACATGTCGTCTTCTCGCCGAACCCGGTCTCGAGCCGTCGTGGGCCGGTGACGGTGCGCGTCAAGGTCGCCGACTCGCGCGGCTACCTCGTTCGTGACGTCGTCGTGTTCGTCCGGTCCACTCCCCGAGTGACGTCGGGAAGCCGCCTGCTCACGGCAACGGACGGGTGGATGACCACGCAGCTGGTCCCACTCCAGTCCTTCCCGCTGAGAAAGCAGGGCCACGTGCAGTTCTTCGTGAAGGCCTACCGCTCCGGAGACCCGGCGCTCGGCGGCATCGCCGGCTACCGCCTCGTTCAGATCAGGACGGCTCCCGCGACCTAGCAGAGCTATCCGCCCAGTCGGCGCGACGACCCCGCCGCGACGCGGACGGCTTCAGGGACTTGCGACCGGGATGTCCGCGCTAGCGGACGTCCTGGTCTTGCAGCAAGCCCTCGAGCGCGGCCCACCGTGGATCCGGTTCGCGCTCGAGGTGCTCGTGGGGCTCCTCGTTCAGGTCTCTCCCACACACCGGGCAGAGGCCGGCGCAGTTCTCACGGCAGAGGATCTGCTCGGGGAGCTCCAGAGCAACCGCATCCCGCGCCCACGCGCTCAACTGCAAGTGGTCGTCGACGACGTAGTCCGAGTGGAGCTCGTCGGACGGCGGCGCGTCGAAGTCGTGGAACTCGCGTGCCCGGACGTGGCGCTCGACCTCCGCGAAGCCGAGGCAGCGCATGCAGGGACCGCTCAGATGGACGTCGAGCTTCAGGTCGAAGAGCGTCGCGCCAGACGCCTGCGAGATCCGAAGCTCGACGGGGATCGTTCCGGGGATCGCTTCGTAGCGCTGGCCGCCGAGCACGAACGGCTCGAGCCCGACGTCGAAGGTCTCGGTCCGGACTTCGCCCGGTCGAAGACGAAGCGTTCTCAGATCGACTGTGGTCACGACCTGAGCGTAGCGACGCACAGGAGCATTAGCCCGTCTGCTCGGCTGCTACCGTACGATCATGGAAGCTGATCGCTGGCTCGGGCTCGACCTTCGTCATCTGGTCGCGCTCAAGGCGATCGCCGACGAGGGCTCCTTCGGGAGGGCGGCAGAGAAGCTCGGCTACACGCAGTCGGCAATCTCGCAGCAGATCGCGACGCTCGAGCGCATCGTCGGGCTCCGCCTGATCGAACGGCCGGGCGGCCCCCGGCCCATCTCGCTGACGGAGGCCGGCCGCATCCTCCTCCGACACGCAGACGCGATCCAGGCGCGGCTACTCGCAGCGAAGGCGGACATGAGCGCGCTCGAAGCCGGCGACGCCGGCCGCCTCCGCGTCGGGACGTTCCAGAGCGTCGGCGCGAAGATCATCCCGCGCCTCCTGCGCCGCTTCTCGGAGAGCCATCCGCAGGTCGAGGTGGTGCTCCGCGAGTCGCAGGACGAGAGCGAGCTCCTCGAGATGATCGAGCGCGGCGATCTCGACCTCACGTTCTGGACCTTGCCGGTCGCCGCCGGGCCGTATGAGACCGTGGAGCTCCTCCAGGATCCCTACGTGCTCGTCGTTCCGTCGGACTCCCCGCTCGCGGCGCTCAAGCGTGCCCCGACGCTGAAGGAGATCGTCCTCCACCCGATCATCGGCTTCAACCACTGCAGCGCGATGGACCACGTCGAGTCGCAGCTCGCCTCGACGGGCCGCGCGCCGAACATCGTCTTTCGGTCGGACAACAACGGCACGGTGCAGGGCCTCGTCGGCGCGGGAGTCGGCCTGGCCGTGTCGCCGAGGCTGACCGTCGACGAGGACGACCCGAGCGTCGCCGTGATCGACCTCCACGGACGGATCCCGCCGCGAGTGATCGGGCTCGTCTGGCACTCCGACCGCCATCGCAGCGCGGCAGCCGAGGCGTTCACCGAGTCGGCACTCGCCGTGTGCCGCGCGCTCGCTGCAGAGCCTGCCGCGGCCTAGCTGAAGCGATCGAATTCCGGGGCCGGCTCGACGGGCTCGAGCGGCTCGGGGCCGACGCCGGCGACGACGGTCTCCTGCGAGCGCTCGTGCAGGCGTTCGCGGCCGCGCTTCACCGCGGTGAGGAACTTGTCGAGGTTCAGCTCGAGCGTCGAGAGGATCGAGTCGGCCCAGTCCTCCATCTCGAGACGCGTCTCGCGCGCCCGCCGCTTGGCGTCGTCGACGATGTCGTCCGCCTGCTTCTCGGCGAGCTTGACGATCTCGGTCTGCGAGGCCTCGCGCATGGCCTGCTCGCGCGCGTCCTGGATGATCCGGTCGCACTCCCGCTTGGCCTCGGCGAGCATCTCCTGACGCTCCTTGACGATCCAGCGGGCCTGCTTGATCTCCTCGGGAATCGTCGCCCGCATCTGGTCGAGGATCTCGTAGATCTCCTCGCGGTCGAGGCGAACCTGGTCGGTCAGCGGCACGGCCTTCGCGTTGTGCACGAGGTCGTCGAGCCTGTCTATGAGCACGAGTACGTCCATAGGGCGGGAAGTCTAGAGGTCTATTCGGAGGGTGAGACGGGTGCTCCATCCTTGCGCAAGACGCAGGCTCCGCAGCGGAGCCTGCGTCGCGCAAATACAACCCCTGAAGCGCGACCGCTTCGCGGTCGCGGGGCTATTCGGAGGGTGAGACGGGTGCTCCTGGCCTGCCGTCGGGGTAGATCTCCACAAAGCGTCGCGCAACCGCAGCGGGGACCAGTTCGTCCACTTTGCCGCCGAAAGACGCGATCTCCTTGACGCCACTCGACGAGACGAAGCTGTAGAGCGGGCTCGACATGACGTAGAGCGTCTCGATCTCGGGCGCGAGCTGCCGGTTCAGGTGGTTCATCTGGAACTCCCACTCGAAGTCGGAGATGACGCGCAGGCCCTTCACCATCGTCTTCGCGTCGTGCTTGCGCGCGAAGTCGACGACGAGCTCGGAGAAGACGTCCACGACGACGTTCTCGCAGCTCGCCAGGGCGTCCTCGAGGAACGCCACGCGTTCCTCCACCCTGAACAGCGTCTGCTTGTGCGTCGGGTCGCGCACGACGCCGACGACGATGCGGTCGAAGATGGCCGCGGCGCGCTTGATCACGTCGACGTGGCCGTTCGTGACCGGGTCGTAGCTGCCTGGGCAGATTGCGGTGATCATCGGGAGAAGACCGTAACGCGCGCGGAACCGTACCGCCGCGTGGTGACGAGGTCGAGCGGGAGCTCCGGCTCGACGCGATCCGCAGTCTCGACGACGACGAGCGCGTCGTCGGCGAGGACGGCGGGCAGAAGCTCGATCAGCGTCTTCGCATGGGTCTCCCAGTCCTCGTACGGCGGGTCGGCGAGGACGAGGTCGTAGCGACGACCGCGCGCGCGGTCGTCGCGGAGCGCAGGCGCCACGTCGCGTGCAACGACGGTCGCGCCCGTGAGCCGAAGCTTCTCGAGGTTCGCCTGGATCACGCGCACGGCCTCGCGGTCGCGCTCGACGAAGACGCAGCTGGCCGCGCCTCTCGACAGCGCCTCGAGGCCCAGCGCGCCCGATCCCGCGAAGAGATCGAGCGCCGCCGCACCCTCGACGGACCCGACGATCGAGAACAGCGCCTCACGCACGCGGTCGCTCGTCGGCCGGGTGGCGCTTCCTTTCGGCGCCGCGATCCGGTGGCCCCTCCGCGAGCCGGCGACGATCCTCACGATTCGCCCAGGTGCTCGGACTCGCCGAGCAGGCGGTCGACGGCGTCCGCGAGGAGCCCCTCGTCCGGAAGCGCCCGTGCCGCGTCACGCGCGCGCTCGAGGAGGCTCTGGTCGCGGCGCAGGCGTACGAAGCGGAGATCCGAGTAGCCGGACTGTCGCGCTCCGAGCAGTTGCCCCTCGCCGCGAATCTCGAGGTCGCGTTCCGCGAGCTCGAAGCCGTCCGTCGTCGCGACCATCGCGTCCAGCCGCTCCGAGGCGCTCTCCGAGAGCTCGTCACGCGAACGCGAGACGAGCAGACAGTACGACTGCTCCGGCCCGCGCCCGACGCGGCCCCGGAGCTGGTGGAGCTGCGCGAGGCCGAAGCGGTCGGCCTCCTGGACGATCATGATGGTCGCGTTCGGGACGTCGACGCCGACCTCGATCACCGTGGTCGCGACGAGGACGTCGAGCTCGCGCGCCTTGAACTGCGCCATCACGCGCCGCCGCTCGACCGGTGGCAGGCGACCGTGCAGGCAGCCGACCCGGTAGCCGCGGAGCTCGGCGGAGCGCAGCCGCTCGGCCTCCTCCTCGGCCGCGCGCGCGACACGCGTCTCGGAGGCCTCGATCAGCGGGCACACGACGTACGCCTGCCGTCCGTCGTCCAGGTGCCGGCACAGCCGCGAGTACGCCTCCGAGCTGCGGTCGTCCGTGACCCACGCCGTGACGATCGGCTTGCGATCGGCCGGAGGACGCGCGAGCTCCGACACCTCGAGGTCGCCGTAGACCGTCAAGGCGAGCGTCCGCGGGATCGGTGTCGCTGTCAGGTGCAGCACGTGCGGGCTCCGTCCCTCGATCAGCGCGGTGCGCTGTGCCACGCCGAAGCGGTGCTGCTCGTCGACGACCGCGACGGCGAGGTCGTGGAAGTCGACCTCCTTCTCGATCAGGGCGTGCGTGCCCACGACGATCCGTGCATCCCCGGAGGCGATGAGCTGGCGCGCGGCCGCATGCTCCTTCGCCCGCAGCGAGCTCGTGAGCAGCGTGACGCGCACTCCGAGCGGGGCGCACAGCTCGTCGATCGTGAGGAAGTGCTGCTCGGCCAGGGTCTCGGTCGGAGCCATCAACGCGCCCTGCCGCTCGCGCTCCACGGCGCGGAGCAGTGCGTGCAGCGCGACGACCGTCTTGCCCGAGCCGACATCGCCCTGCAGGAGGCGCTGCATCGGGATCGCGCGGTCGAGGTCGGCGTCGATCTCCTCCATCGCCCGCTCCTGGTCGGCCGTGAGCGTGAACGGCAGCGAGCCGCGGTAGCGCTCGATCAGCGTGCCCGGCTCTCCGAGGGGTTGCGCCGATGCGCTCTCGCGGGCGGCGGCCGTGCGCAGCAGTGCGAGCCTCAGGACGAGGAGCTCGTCGAACGCGAGCCGCGTCCGTCCGAGCTCGGCCTCGGCGAGAGAGCGTGGGCGATGGATCGCCGCGAGCGCGTCGGCTCGGATGGGCAGGCCGTCGGACGCGAGCAGCGCGGCAGGCAGGTCGTCGCCGGCGTCGCGGACATACGCGAGCGCCTGACCGTGCAGGTCGCGGAGCTTCTTCTGAGTGACGTCCTCGCCCGCCGGGTAGACGGGCGCGAAGTCGCCGGTCTCCGCGTCGCCGTCGAGGTCGTACGACGAGACGGCGAAGCCGTGGCGGTTGGCGCGTCCGCGTATCCGCACCGGCGTGCCGGCGACCAGCTTGGCCTCGAGCCAGGGCTGGTTGAACCAGGTCGCCTTGATCTCGCCGGTCTCGTCGGCGATACGCGCCGTGAGGATCTTCAGCCGGCCCCGCCGACGGCTCGTCGCGGAGCGGACGACGCCCTCGATGACCGCCTCCTCGTCCCCGAACAGATCGCAGATCTGCTTGGTCGGCACGGGCTCCTCGTAGCGGCGCGGACGCTGCCAGAGGACGTCGCCGACGGTTCGGAGACCCAGCTTTCCGAGCCTACGGCCGATCGTCGGGCCGACGCCGTCGAGCGACTCGACCGCGGCCTCGAGCTTCGCCGGCGTGGGTGCCGAGCGCGGACGCGGCCAGATCTCGGGTGGGTCCAGCCCGGCGAAGCCAGCCGGCGACACGGTACGGACACCAGTCCCCATCAGCCCGATGATAGGTCCCGAGCGCGATCGTCAGGCGTCGATGGCAAGCGTGTAGAGCCAGCCCGGCTGCCAGCGGAACGAGCCTTCGACGAGCTCCTCGAGCGGCGTGCCCTCCAGGATGTGGTCGAACGCCCACTTCGTCGCCGAGTGCCCGATGACCGCGATGCGCCTGTCCGGGTAGCGCGCGGGCAGATCCTGGAGGAAGCTGCGGGCCCGTGCGACGACGTCGAGGTAGCTCTCGCCTCCCGAATACGGGTCGACGACGTGCTTCGTCCGCTCGATCTCGAGTCGCGCCACCGCGGTCCCGTTGAGCATCCCGTAGTTGCACTCCCGCAGGCGCCAGTCCTTGAAGATCGGCAGGCCTCTCCCGCCGAAGGCGATCTGGGCCGTCTCGACGGCTCGTCCGAGGTCCGAGACGAAGACCGCCGCGAGCTCGTCGTCCTCCCGTCGCTCGCCGAGCTCCTTCGCCTGCCGGCGCCCGAGGGTCGAGAGCTGCCCGTCCAGCCAGCCGGACGCGACCCAGCGCTCGTTGTCGGTCGTCGTGGAATGCGTCTCGAAGACGATCTCGATTTTCGACGCGCGCCTGCGGCGGGCCATGACTCAGTCCGTGTCTTGGAACCAGAAGAAGCCGACCGCGCCAGGCCCGGCGTGCGTGCCGACGACCGCGCCGAGCGTCGACGTGAACTCGACCTCGGCGTTGGGCCGCACACGCCATGCGAGCTCGGAGAGCGTTCCCACCCACTCCGCCGAGTCGGCGTGCGCGACCGCAACTCTCAGCCCGGGGCCGTCGGTCGTCGCCTCCGTGAAGCGCCGCTCGATCTCGGCCAGGGCCTTCTGCCTGCCGCGCACGCGTGCGACGGCCACGACCTCCCCGTCCTCCACGCTCAGGACGGGCCGCAGGTTGAGGAGAGACCCGGCAACCGCCTGCGCCTTCCCGATGCGACCGCCGCGCTGGAGGTACTCGAGCGTCTCCACCGTGAAGAGCACGTCGCACTGCGCATGGAAGCGCTCGACGAGCGCCGAGATCTCCTCGTCGGTCGTGCCGCGGGCGAGCCTGCGCTGGATCGCGTGGGAGAGCATCGCGATCGCGAGCGACGCCGTCTCGGAGTCTACGACGCGCACCTTGTCGCCGCCCACGTCCTGCGCCGCGAGCTCCGCGCTCTGAAAGGTCCCCGAGACCTTGGCCGACACGTGCAGCGAGTAGATCCGCTCGTACCCGGCCAGAGTCTCGTAGACCTCGACGAAGTCCGCCGGCGTCGGCTGGGCGGTGGCGGGGGTGACGGGCGAGGTGCGGAGCTTCTCGTAGAACTCCGCGGGGCCGAGCTCCACGTAGTCACGAAACGTCTCGTCGCCGAAGCGCACGTACAGCGGGACGAAGCGCATGTTCGGGAACCGCGCAGGGGCATCCGGATAGTCGGACGTGGAGTCGAGCACGATGGCCGTGTTCTCGCTCGTCAGGTTCACTGGCTCACCTCCCGGCTGCCGCACGGACTGCGCGAACGAGCGCGTCGATCCCCTCGTCCTTGCGCACGAGCGCGGCTCCCGCGCCCGACGCGGCATCGTACTCCTCACGACCTGCCGAGGCGCTCAGGAAGACCACGGCCGAATCGATCTCCGCCGCGACTGCTGCCCCGTCGACGTCGGGCAGGCGGTAGTCGAGCACGACGACGTCCGGCTCGTGCTCGCGAACAGCGCGAACCGCCGACGCGCCGTCCGCCACCGCCCCGACGATCTGCAGGCCCGTCCGCGTCCCGAGGAGGAAGACGAGCGAGTCGCGATAGACGTCGGAGTCCTCGACGAGCAGCACGCGTATCGGCGTGTCCTGCCCGGTCACTGAGCGACGAGGAGCAGCGGATAGTGCGGCTGGCCGCCCTCGTGGATCTCGACCTCGAGGCCGGGATGACGGTGCTCGAGCGACGCGACGAGCCCGTCGAGCGGCGGTGCGTCCTCGCCGGTCAGAATCGTGAGGAAGCCCTGGCCGCCGGCGAGCACGCGGTCGACGACCTCGTCGAGGACGACCTCGAGTTCACTGCCCGAGACGACCGCGACGTCGTCGACGAGACCGAGGTAGGCGCCCTTTCGGATGTCGACGCCGTCGAGGCTCGCGTCGCGCGACGCGACGGTGATCTCCCCGGTCGCCGCCCCCTCGAGCTCCTCGAGCATCGCGCGCTCGTTCTCGTCGGGCGACTCGGTGGGCACGAACCTGCCCATGGCCGCGAAGCCCGCCTGCACCGACTTCGACGGGATCACGCGCACGGTCTTCTCGCTCATGGAGGCCGCCTGCTCGGCCGTGAGGATCACGTTCGAGTTGTTCGGGAGGACGAGCACCTCGTCCGTCGGGACCGCCTCGACGGCGTCGACGATGTCCTTCGCAGACGGATTCATCGACTGGCCGCCCTCGATGACGCGCGTGGCGCCGAGGCTCTCGAAGAGACGCCGGTTGCCGCGCCCGGGACAGACGGCGACGAGACCCGTCTCGAGCGTCGCGAGCGCGGACGGCGCGCCGCCTTCGAGCAGCCGCTCCTCGCGTTGCGCCGTCTGGTGGTGCATGTTCGCGATCTCGACGCCCTCGACCACTCCGACCGCCGTCCCGAGCGTGAGGGCCTGCCCTGGGTCGTCCGTGTGCACGTGCACCTTGAGCGCCGTCGCGTCGCCGACCACGAGGAGCGAGTCGCCGATCTTCTCGAGCTCCGCTTCCAGCTCGTCCTTGTCGAGCGACTCGCCCTCGACGACGAACACCGTGCAGTAGCGGTACTCCGAGAGCTCCTGGTGGATCGCGTCGAAGCCGAGTGCCTCCGTCTCCACCGGCGCCTCCGGAAGCTCCTCGCCGGTGGCACCGTGCACCATCCCCCGGGCGATCTCGACGAGGCCGGCGCCGCCGGCGTCGACAACCCCGGCGTTCCGCAGCACGTCGAGCAGCTCGGGCGTTCGTGCGACGGCGTCCTCACCTGCCACGAGCACCGCTCGGAGCAGGTCGGCGGGCGGGACGCGGCGGTGCACCTTCTTCTCGCTCTCCTCGGCCATCGCGCGGATGACCGTGAGCATCGTCCCCTCGACAGGGCGCTTGACGGCGCGGTACGCCGTGTCGCTCGCACCCCGGAACGCGCGCCCCAGCAGCGCTGAGCTGATGCCCTCGTGCTCACCGAGCACCTCGACGAAGCCGCGGACGATCTGCGAGAAGATCACGCCCGAGTTGCCGCGAGCTCCCATCAGCGCCGCGCGCGTGACATCCTTCGCGACCGCCTCGCTGTCCGTGGCCGTCGACGCGTCGAGCGCCTCGACGATCGAGCGGAGGGTCAGGACGAGGTTCGTTCCCGTGTCGCCGTCCGGCACCGGGTAGACGTTCAGGTCGTCGATCCGACGGCGGTGCGCCTCGAGGTTCTGCAAGGCACTCCGCGCGAGGTGACGAACGAGCTCGAGCTCCATCAGTGCGACCGGACGCCTTCGATGTGCACCTCGAGCGAGGCGATCGGCAGTCCGACCATCCGCTCGAGCTCGTAGCGCACGCGCGAGCCGACCGTCTCCGCGACCTCCGCGAGCTTCAACCCGTGCTCGACCACGACGCGCAGCTCGATCGCGAGCCCGTCCGCGCGCAGGTCGACGTCGACGCCCTTCCTGATCCCCCAGGGAAGGAGCCGGGAGAGCCGTCCGCGCCCCGCGAGCGCGACGACGCCGTAGCTCTCAGCCGCTGCCGACCCGACGATCTGCGTGATCGCGTCGGGGGAGATCGCGATGCGCCCGCGCTCGGTCTCCGCGATCACGAACGGCTCGCGCTCCACCGCGCGAGCCTACTACCGCTATACCGCCTTCTGGACCTTGCCGGCCTTGAGACAACGCGTGCAGACGTACGCACGCGTCGCGTGGCCGTCGAGCATCACGCGCACGCGTTGGAGGTTCGGGTTGAAGCGTCGCTTCGTGGCGACCATGGAATGGCTTCGGCTGTTGCCGAAACCGGGCTTCTTCCCACAGATTGCGCAGACCTTCGACATGAGCGGCTGCCGATGGTACCGATCCTGCGGGGCCTTCTGTCGGTGTAGGGGCGAGATATATCTCGCCCCTACCCAAGGCGCGGCGTGGTTAGTGCGCCGCAGCCGCGGCACGGAGGTGTGCGAAGAGGTCGGCCATCTCGAGGGCGCTCCGGACGGCCTCGGCTCCCTTGCCGACCCGCGCCTCGGCCTGGTCGACGCGGTCCAGCGTGAGCACCCCGAACGAGACAGGTACGCCCGTCTCGAGCGCCGCGAGCTGGAGTCCGCTCGCCGCCTCGCTCGCCACGTAGTCGAAGTGCGGCGTGTCGCCGCGGATGACGCAGCCGAGCGCGACGATGCACGCGAAGCGCCGGGTCTTGGCGAGCGCGGTCGCTGCGAGCGGCAGCTCGAAGGCGCCGGGAACGACCATGATCGTAATCGCCTCCTGGCGCACGCCCGCGCCGGCGAGCTCCGAGAGCGCGCCGTCGAGGAGCTGGGTCGTGACGCTGCCGTTGAAGCGCGACACGACGACGCCGACCGCACGCCTCCCGCCCTCCGATACGCCCTCCAGAACGGCGTACCCGTCCGGGATGTGCAGGTCGCCGGCCGCGTGCTCGTGGGAGAGCTCGACGACGAGCGCCTCCTCAACGATCTCCGCGTCCGCCTCGTCCGGCTCGTCGACGTCCGCCGGCTCGACCTCGTCGCCGAGCTCGACGGCGACGGAGTGCTCGGCCTCCTCGGCCTGGGTCGCGGTACCCCACACCGCCGCGTCCTCGGACGAGACGTCGGCGGACTCGTCGGACTCGGCCTCGACGGCGTCCTCGGGCTCGGGGGCGGCAGGCTCGCGAGCCCAGTCGTGAAGGACGTTCTCGCTGGTCGAGTCGATGTCGCGGTTACTCATCGGTCTCCTCCGGGACGCCGCCTTCGAGGCGCGCGCCCTGATGGTGGAGCTTCGTGATCGTGTGGCCCAGCTTCTCACGCTTGGCGGCGAGATAGCGCGCGTTCTCCGCCGTGGGCTCGACCTCGAGCGGGACCTGCTCGACGACGGTCAGGCCGTAGCCGTCGAGGCCCGTGAGCTTGCGGGGGTTGTTCGTGAGGATGCGAATCGTCGTCAGGCCGAGGTCGGCCAGGATCTGGTTCCCGATCCCCCACTCCCGGGCGTCGGGCGGGAAGCCGAGAGCGAGGTTCGCCTCGACCGTGTCGAGCCCGTTCGCCTGCAGCTCGTACGCACGGAGCTTGTTCAGAAGGCCGATCCCGCGTCCCTCCTGGCCCATGTAGAGGACGACGCCGCGTTCCTCCTCGGCGATGCGCGTGAGCGCGTTCTCGAGCTGTTCGCCGCAGTCGCACAGTAGCGAGTGGAAGACGTCTCCGGTCAGGCACTCGGAGTGCACACGCACGAGGACGTTCTCCGCGCCTTCGATGTCCCCCTTGACGAGCGCGACGTGCTGCTTGTCGGTGAGGAGCTCGCGGTAGGCGACGGCCCGGAACTCACCGAACTCCGTCGGCAGCCTGACCGAGACGGCGCGTTCGACGAGCTTCTCGGTGCGGCGCCGGTACTCGATGAGGTCGGCGACCGTGACCATCTTCAGCTCGTGGCGTTCGCAGAAGACGGTGAGATCCGGCACGCGGGCCATCGTCCCGTCGTCGTTCATGATCTCGCACACGACGCCGGCCGGAATGAGGCCGGCGAGCCGCGCGAGGTCGACCGCCGCCTCGGTCTGGCCCGCGCGCTCGAGCACGCCGCCCTTCTTCGCGCGCAGCGGGAAGACGTGCCCGGGCTGCACGAGGTCGTGCGGCACGGATCCCGGATCGATCGCGACCTGGATCGTGCGCGCGCGGTCGTGGGCCGAGATCCCGGTCGACACGCCTTCGCGCGCCTCGATCGAGACGGTGAACGCCGTGTTCAGCGGCGCCTCGTTGTGGTCGGTCATCGGGCGGAGGTCGAGCTCGTCGCAGCGCTCGGGCGTCAGGCAGAGACAGATGAGGCCTCTCCCGTGCGTCGCCATGAACGTGATCGCCTCAGGGGTGACGAACTGCGCCGCGATCGTGAGGTCTCCCTCGTTCTCGCGATCGGCGTCGTCGACCACGACCACGAACCGGCCCGCGCGGATGTCCTCGATCGCCTCCTCGATCGTCGCGAAAGGCGACGCCGTCTCGGCCGGTCTCAGGTCGGTTGCCACGCGCGGATGGTAGCCCTCAGCGCGCGAGGAGCCTCTCCACGTACTTCGCGAGGACGTCCGCTTCGAGATTCACGGCTTGACCGGGCCGAAGTGCCGACAGCGTGGTCGCCGCGAGTGTGTGGGGTACGAGCGCGACCGCGAAGGCGTCCTCGGCGAGCTCCGCGATCGTGAGGGAGACGCCGTCCACGGTGACGGACCCCTTCTCGACGCAGTAGCGCAGCACGTCGTCGGGCGCGTCGACGAAGACCCGGAGGCTCTCCCCCTCCGCCTCGACCGACTGGATGCGGCCGACCGCATCGACGTGACCCTGCACGTAGTGGCCACCCAGCTCGTCGCCCACGCGGAGCGCGGGCTCGACGTTGACCTCGCTGCCGAAGCGCTTCACGCGCCCGAGCGTCTCGGGGACGACGTCGAAGGTCAGGCTCCCACGCGTGGCGGAGACGACGGTGAGGCAGATCCCGTCGATCGCGACGGAGTCGCCGGAGGTCGCCTCGACGGAGGTCTCGACGACGAGACGTGAGCCGTCGAACGAGACGACCCGGCCCAGGTCCCGCACGATTCCCGTGAACACCGGG
>DASUCI010000247.1:0-4027 GCA_035762825.1 Gaiellaceae bacterium
CACGGCTACGCCGGCCTGCTCAAGCACGTCCTCGACACGAACCTGAAGGAGTACATCCACAAGGCGGCGGGCGTGGTCGGCGTCTCGGCCGGCGTGTTCGGCGGCGCCCGGGCGATTCAGAATCTCGTACCGGTGTTGCGCGAGCTGGGGCTCGTCACGATCTTCTGGGACGTGAACTTCACGACGGTTCGGCGCCGGTTCGACGCTGACGGGACCCTCGTCGACGACTCGTTCCTCGCGATCGACAAGTTCCTCGACGAGTTGCTGTGGATGGCCGAGACGCTGCGCTACGGCCGCGAGAACGTGACGATCGGAGCACCGAGTTGACACAGCCGGCGATGACGTGCCCGAAGTGCGGGACGCCGATGAACCACCAGGCAAGCAAGCTCGTGCAACCCGTCACGGAGGCGGAGGCCGCGGCGATCTCGACAGCGTTCGACGGCGTGCTCGTGCTGGTGTTCGCGTGCCCCGGCTGCGGCTGGATCGAGTCGCGCCGTGAGGACGAGCCGACCGCCTCGGCGTAGCGCGCTCATGCACGTCCTCGATCCGCGCCTGCTCCGTCGCGCGCGTGCTGCGCGCGTGCTGCTCGTCGTCGACGCCGCGCTCGGGATCGTCATGGCGCTGCTCGTCCTCGCGCAGGCGGTGCTCCTCGCGCGCGTGGCGGCGCGCTCCTTCGACGGCGCGTCGTTGGGCGACGTCGCGACGCCGCTCGTGCTGCTCGTCGCGGTCGTCGCGGCGCGCTCGGTCGCTGCGTGGGGCTTCGAGGTCGCGGGAAGGCGCGCGGCCGGCGACGTGATCTCGCAGCTTCGGCTCGACGTCGTCGAGACGAGGCTGCGAGAACATCCGTCCGCGCTCGACGGGGCACGGAGCGCGGAGGTCGCGACCGCTGCGGTCTCCGGCGTCGATGCGCTCGAGACGACGTTCGCGCGCTACCTGCCGCAGCTCGTCCTGGCGGTCTTCGTCCCCGTAGCCGTCCTCGTACTCGTCGTGTCCATCGATCCGCTCGCGGCCGGCGTCATGCTCCTGACGCTCCCGCTCGTACCCGTGTTCATGTGGCTCGTGGGTCGTCACACGGAGCGCCGGGCGCGAGAGCGCTGGGAGGCGCTCGCGCTCCTCTCGAACCACTTCCTGGACGTCGTTCGCGGGCTGCCCACGCTGCGGGCGTTCAACCGCTCGCGCGCGCAGACGGAGCGCATCGCCGAGGTGAGCGAGGAGTACCGCCGGACGACGATGGGGACGCTTCGGGTCGCGTTCCTCTCCGGGTCGATCCTCGAGCTCGCCGCCACGCTCGGAATCGCGCTCGTCGCCGTCGTTGTCGGCGTACGCCTGGTCGAGGATGGAATCGGCTTCGAGGCTGCGCTCACCGTCCTCGTGCTCGCGCCGGAGCTCTACCTGCCCCTCCGCAACCTCGCCGCCCAGTTCCACGCAAGCGCGGACGGAGCCGCCGTCGCCGAGCGCCTCCTGGACCTCGGCGCCCCGGAAAACGCTTGTAACGATCAGTTACATGGGCGGTTGGATCCGGCCCCAGATCTCGCGACGGCACCGATTCTCCTCGCCGGAGTGTCGTTTCGGTACCCGTCCCGAAGCGTCGACGTCCTGCGGGACGTCGACCTCGAGCTGAGCCCAGGCGAGACCGTCGCGCTCGTCGGGCCGAGCGGGGGAGGGAAGAGCACGCTCCTCTCGCTGCTCCTTCGGCTTGCCGAGCCGTCGTCGGGCCGGATCATGGTCGGTGACGACGACCTCGCCGATCTCGACGCGAGGGAGTGGCGAGCTCGGACCGCGTTCGTTCCGCAGCATCCGACGCTGTTTCGCGGGACGATCGCCGACAACATCCGCCTTGGCGATCCGTCGGCCGGCGCCGAGCGCGTGGCGTGGGCCGCCGAGCTCGCCGGCGCGCGCGCGTTCATCGCGCGCATGCCCGAGGGCTACGACACGATCGCGGGCGACGGAGGGCGTGGTCTCTCGACGGGAGAGTGCCGTCGGCTCGCACTCGCGCGAGCATTCCTGCGCGACGCGCCGCTCGTGCTTCTGGACGAGCCGACGGCGGATCTCGACCCCGCGAGCGCCGAGCTCGTCCTCGCAGCAATCGAGCAGCTGCGCGTCGGGCGAACGGTGCTGCTCGTGGCGCACGCCCCGGAGCTCGCGGCCTGCGCCGATCGCGTCGTGCGCGTCGAGGCCGGACGCATCGTCGAGCCGACGGAGGTGGCGGCATGAGGACGATCCTGCGCCTCTTCGAGCTCGCGCACCTCCCGCGCGGCCGCCTGGCGCTCTCGATCGCACTCGGCGCGCTCGCGGTCGGATTCGGCGTCGCCCTGATGACGACTGCCGGCTACCTCATCTCCCGTGCCGCAGAGCAGCCGCCGATCCTTGCGCTGACGACGACCATCGTCCTCGTCCGCTTCCTCGCACTCGCGCGGCCACTCGCGCGCTACCTCGAGCGCCTCGCCTCGCACGACGTGGCGCTGCGTGCGCTCGGACGCGTGCGCGCGACGGTCTACGAGCGCATCGAGCCGCTCGCGCCGGCGGAGCTCGAGCCCTTCCGGCGCGGCGACCTCGTGAGCCGGATGGTCGCCGACGTGGACGCGCTCCAGGGCCTCTACCTCCGGGCGCTCGGACCGCTCGTCGTGGCGACCGTCGTCTCGCTCGCATGCGTCGTCGCGGTCGCGGCCGTGCTGCCGACGGCAGCGGTCGTCCTTGCCTGCGGCCTCGCGTCCGCCGGAGTCGGGGTGCCGCTGCTCGCTGCCAGGCTCGGGCGACGAGCGGTCCGGCGACAGGCCGCGGCGCGTGGAGAGCTCACGGCCGAGCTCGTCGAGCTCCTCCACGGCGCGCCGGAGCTCGTGGCGTACGGTCGCGAGGAGGACGCGCTTGCGCGCGTGCGCCACGCCGACCGTGAGCTCGTACGACTGGGGCGTCGTGATGCGCTGGTCGCGGGCCTCGCGGACGCCCTGTCCGTCCTCGTCGCGGGACTCACGACGGTCGGCGTGCTCGTCGTTGCGGTCGCGGCACACGACGCGGGAACGCTCGACCGTATTCTCGTCGCCGCGCTGGCGCTGCTCGCGCTGTCGTCGTTCGACGCGGTCTCGCCGCTGCCGAGCGCGGCGCGCGAGCTGTCCGCGACGCTCGCCTCGGGTCGCCGCGTGCTCGACCTGACCGACCGAGAGCCGCGCGTCGCCGACCCGACCGAGCCGACGCCCGCGCCCGCGGGGCCGGTCACCGTCGCGCTCGAAGGCGTGACCGCCGCGTATCCGTACGAGGCGTCACCCGCGCTCGAGGACTTCTATCTCCGGCTCACGCCGGGCAGCCGGGTCGCGCTGGTCGGTCCCAGCGGAGCTGGGAAGACGACGGTGACCAACCTCCTCCTGCGCTTCCTCGATCCCCGGAAGGGTCGGGTCACGATCGACGGCGTCGACGTCCGCGCGTTGTCCCAGGAACACGTCCGCCGCACGTTCGCCCTCGCCGGACAGGAGGCACATGTCTTCGACTCGAGCATTCGCGAGAACCTGCGGCTCGCTCGACCCGAGGCCACCGACGAGGAGCTCCGCGGCGCGCTCCGTCGTGCGCGCCTGAAGGACTGGGTGGAAACCCTTCCCCACGGTCTCGACACGTTGGTGGGGGAGGAGGGCGGCCAGCTGTCGGGAGGCCAGCGCCAGCGGCTCGTCGTGGCCCGAGCCCTGCTCACCGATGCGCCGGTGCTCGTCCTCGACGAGCCGACCGCGCATCTCGACGGGCCGACGGCTGAGGCGCTCGTCGCGGACGTCCTCGACGCTGCCGACGATCGATCTGTGCTGTTGATCACGCATCGCCCCGAGGGGCTCGAGCTCGTGGATCGCGTTGTGACGATCCCGGTGCCAGCGTAGGCTCCCCGCGTGGCCGAGATCCTCGCACTCGTCGCAGCGTTCTTCTTCGCTCTCGCGGCCACGTTGCAGCAGAAGGGCGCCCTCGACCTGGGCGAGGTGTCCTTCGGCTCGCCCGCGTCTCTCCTGAAGCTCGCGACGCAGACGTGGTGGCTGCTCGGCACGGTCGCGCT
>DASUCI010000248.1:0-5288 GCA_035762825.1 Gaiellaceae bacterium
GCTCTCCTCGAAATGCGACACGAGCGCCCGAATGATGCCGTCGGACGTCGTCTCGTCGGCGACGAGACCGATCTTGAGGCCGACTTCGCGCGCCACCTGTGCCGTCTTCGGGCCGATGCAGACGAGCATCGCGCCTCCGCCGGCGCCTCCCGCCGCGGCGAGGCTGCGGCAGGCAGACCCGCTCGCGAGGACGACGGCGTCGGCGATGCGAAGCGGGAGGATGCCCCACATCGGAGGCTCCACGAGGACCGTTCGGTACGCGACGACGACGTCGACCTCGGCTCCCTGGCCGCGCAGCTCGTCGGCGAGGTGCGGGTTCGCGATGTCCGCCTGCGGGAGGACGACGCGCTTCCCTGCGAGGTCTCCGAGACCGCCGGCGATGTCCTCGGACGCCCGCGACGCGACGAACGCAGGCTCGATCCCGTGGCTGCGAACGGCATCCGCCGTCACCGGCCCGACGGCCGCGACCTTGGGCCCGGCGAGCCCCGGGAGGCCCTCGCTCACCGCCGCGACGCCGTTCACGCTCGTCAGGACGATCCAGTCGTACGAGGGGAACGCCCGCACCGCGTCCTCGAGCGCTCGGCGATCCTCGGCGGGGCGGATCTCGATGAGCGGCACGATCGTCACCTCGGCGCCGAGGCGCTCGAGCTCGTCGGCGAGTGCCTTGGCTTCGGGCCGGGTGACGACGATTCTCTTTCCGGAGAGGGGCTGGTCAGCCACGAATCGCCGCCAGTATGCGGTCTGCGCCGCCAGCGAGCGCCTCGACGGCGAGCTGCTCGCCGATCGAGTGCGGCTCGCCTTCTCCTTCGACCCGGACCATCCGACTTCCATCGACTGCCGCGACGAGGCCCTGGAGACGAACACGAGGGGTTGTCGTCGACGTCGCGAGCGCCGCGACCGGTGCCGCGCAGCCTGCGCCGAGAACGCGAAGGAACTCCCGCTCCGCCGTCGTCTCCGAACGCGCTTTCGGATGGTCGATCTCCGAGAGGAGGGCGAGAATGGCCTCGTCGTCCGCGCGACACTGGATCGCGAGGGCGCCCTGGCCCGGCGCCGGCAGCATCGCCTCGGGCTCGAGCCACTCGGTCACGGCTTCGTCGAGCCCGAGCCGGTGGATGCCCGCCGCCGCGAGCACGACCGCGTCGTAGTCGCCGGCCCGAACCTTCTCGATGCGCGTGTCGACGTTCCCGCGGATGGAGCGCACGTCGAGATCGGAGCGCAGCGCACGCAGCTGCGCGGCCCGGCGCAGGCTGCTCGTCCCGACCACGGCGTCGCGTGGGAGGTGGGCGAGGAAGCCGCTCGCACGGGCGACGACGCAGTCGCGCACGTCGTCGCGCGGGCTGACCGCGCCGACGACGACACCGACGGAGCCCTCCGTCGGAAGATCCTTCAGCGAGTGCACCGCGAGGTCGATGTCGCCGTCGCGGAGCGCGCGCTCGAGCTCGGCCGTGAAGAGGCCCTTACCGCCGATCTCCGGAAGCGGCTCGCCACTCGCCTGCGTCCGGTCGCCGGCGGTGGAGAACACCTTCGTCGCGTACGCGAGATCGGGCCAGGCGGCGGTGAGCAGCGCGATGACCGACTCCGTCTGCGCGCGCGCCAGAGCCGAAGCCCTGGTGCCGAGGACGACCGCCGCCTGTCGCGGCGGGGCGCTCACCGATCGCTCGGAGGCGAGATGCCGAACAGGTCGCGCACCGCGTCTGCGACCTCGTCCGCGTTCCCGGCGCCGGCGCGCTGGCGTGCTCGCACGGTCGGGTCGTGCAGAAGGCGCTTCACGAGCGTCCGCGTCAGATGCTCGATGCGGTCGGCGACGACGGGGTCGACCTCCCCGAGGTCGTCGAGTGCGCGCGCGAGCTCACGCGCGCGGATCGACTCCGCCTGCCTGCGCAGCTCCGAGAGGAGCGGCTCGACCTCGAGCTCGCGGTAGCGACGCCCGAAGCCCTCGACCTCCTCCTCGACGACCGCTTCGACTCGGGGAACCTCGCCGAGGCGTGCCGTCATCGTGTCGTCGAGGCCGGCGCGCAGGTCGTCGACGTCGAAGAGCCTCGCGCCCGGGACCTCGCTCGCCTCGCGCTCGACGTCGGCCGGTACTGCGAGGTCGACGAGCACGAGCGGCCGCCCGGTGCGTCCCGCCATCGCAGCGCGTACGGCGTCGGCCCGGAGGACCGGTGTCTCGGAGGACGTCGCGCTGATCGCGACATCCGCGACGGCCAGCGCATCCGTGAGCTCGTCGAGCCCGTGTGCGACGGCCGCGAAGCGCGTCGCGACCTCGGCGGCTCGTTCCTTCGTGCGGTTCGCGACCGCGACGCGCGCGATCCCACGGCCTTCGGCCGCCTTCAGCGTCTGCAGACCGATCCGGCCGGCGCCGACGACGAGCACGTGCTTGTCGCGAAGGTCGCCGAGCGCGCTCTCGGCGAGTGCGAGCGCCATCGAGCTCGCGGTCGCCGGATTGGCGCCGATCGCAGTCTCCGAGCGGGCGCGGCGGCCCGCCGAGATCGCGGTGCGAAACAGGAGCTTCATTCCGGGCCCGACCGTTCCCGCCGCCTCCCCGAGCTCGTAGGCCTCGCCGACCTGACCGAGGATCTCGGCCTCGCCGAGCACGAGAGAGTCGAGCCCGGCGGCGACGCGGCTCAGGTGGCGGGCGACGTCCTCGCCGGCGTGCACGTAGAGATGGTCGAGGAGCAGCTCGCGCGAGACGTCGTGCGCGTACGAGAGCGCGTCGACCAGCTCGTCGCGCGCATCCTCGACGCCGGACGTGAGGCGAGCGTAGAGCTCGACCCGGTAGCAGGTCTGCAGCACGGCGTGCTCGACGACCGCCGGGCAGCGCTCGGCACCGACGCCGAGCGCACCGATCCGCTCGCGCAGCTCGACGGGAGCGGTGCGATGGCTGAGACCGAGACAGACGAGACGGTGCACGCCGTACTGATCCTACCCCGATGCTCTTCCGCAGTCCGAGGATCCGCTCGCGCGGAATCCTCGGACGCGACAATCCCTGAAGCGCGGCGGCTTCGCCGCCGCGGTCGCATCGACTGACGAACCGCGCGGATCATCGAGAATCGCCCGATGCGCGCGCTGGGGATCGACGTGGGCGGGACGTTCACCGATGCCGTGCTGGTCGAGGACGGCACCGTGCGCGTGGCGAAGGTCCCGACCGCCGCGCGCCAGGAGGAGTCGGTCGTCGCCGCGGCGGCGGCACTCGGTGCCTCCGAGATCGATCGCTTCACGCACGGGACGACCATCGCGACGAACGCGCTCCTGCAGCGGCGAGGCGCCCGGACCGCGCTCGTCACGAACGAGGGCTTCGAGCACGTCCTGCACCTGCGGAGGCAGACACGCGCGCACCTGTATCGGCCATGTGTCGAGCACCCGCCACCGCTCGTCCCGCTCGAGCGCTGCCACGGCGTCCGGGGACGGACGGGGGCTGACGGCGAGCTCGTGCCGCTCGACCTGACGACGCTCGCCGAAGTCGACGCCGAGGCAATCGCTGTCTCGCTCCTCTTCTCGTTTCGCGACCCCGAGCACGAGCGTCGGGTCGCCGCCGAGCTGCACAGCCGGTACCCGTCGGCGCACGTCGTCACGTCCCACGAGGTCGCGCCGGAGTTCCGCGAGTACGAGCGTGCGTCGACGACAGCGGTGGACGCGTACCTCGGGCCGGTGCTCGCGCGCTACCTTCGCTCGCTCGGCGCCGCCTGCGCCGACGCGAGTCTGCCGACGCCCCTCGTGATGCGGTCGTCCGGAGGTCTCGCCACCCTCGGCGAGGCCGCCGCGCACGCGGCATTCGCGCTCCTCTCGGGCCCCGCGGCCGGTGTCGTCGGCGCGGCTCGCATCGCGTCGCTCGCCGGGTTCGAGAACGCGCTCACGTTCGACATGGGAGGCACGTCGACGGACGTCTGCGCGATCGTTGACGGCACGGCGCGGCGTGAGAGCGAGCGCCTCGTCGACGGCCTGCCAGTTCGGCTCCCGACGCTCGCCGTGCACACGGTCGGCGCCGGCGGAGGATCGGTCGTCTGGCTCGACGAGGGCGGTGCGCTGAGAGTCGGCCCCGAGAGCGCGGGCGCCGATCCAGGGCCTGCGTGCTACGGCCTGGGCGGGACGCGGGCGACCGTCACCGACGCGAACCTCCTGCTCGGCCGGCTGCCCTCGACGCTGCCGGGCGACATCGAGCTCGACGTCGCTGCTGCGGAGCGCGCGCTGGGCGGCATCGACGCGGCCGGAGTCGTCGACGTGGTCGACGCCGAGATGGTGCGGGCGCTGCGCGTGGTCTCCGTCGAACAGGGCCTCGATCCGCGCGACTTCGCGCTGGTCGCCTTCGGCGGCGCCGGCCCGCTGCACGCCTGTGCACTCGCCGACGAGCTCGGCATGGCGACCGTGCTCGTCCCCGCCGCGGCTGGCGTGCTCTCGGCGCTCGGCCTCGTCGCCGCGGACGAGCGTCGCGATTCCGTGAAGACGTACGTTGCGCCGCTTGACGAGATCGTTTGTAACGATCAGTTACAAGGCCTCGAAGGCGAGGCGGATTTGCGGTACGTCGGCCAATCCTTCGAGCTGTCCGTGCCCTTGGGATCACGCCTGAAAGAGCGGTTCCACGAGGCGCACGCCGCCCGCTACGGGTACGCCGACCCGGACCGGCCGATCGAGCTCGTCGCCGTGCGCACGGCCGACGTGCGACGAGCGCCGGAGGTCACCGTTTCGGGCCCCGCTCTCACCGCGACCGGCCCGCAGGTGCTCGAGCTCGACGGCGCGACGGCCTGGGTTCCCGCGGGCTGGGGCGGCGAGAGCGACGCCCACGGGACGTTGATCCTGCGGAGAACGACGTGATCCCGATCGAGCTCCAGGTGCTCGGCGCCTCGCTTCGGGCAATCGCGGAGGAGATGGGCGCGGTACTCATCCGCTCGGCGTTCTCGGCGAACATCAAGGAACGCCGCGACTGCTCGACGGCCCTGTTCGACGAGCGCGGCCGGATGGTCACGCAGGCCGAGCACATCCCGGTGCACCTGGGCGCCATGCCCGAGGCTGTCGCGGCGGTGATGGCGCACGATCCCGCTCCGGGCGAGCCATGGATCCTGAACGACCCGTACGCGGGGGGAACGCACCTGCCGGACCTCACGATCGTCACGCGCACCGAGCTGGGGTATGCGGTCACGCGTGCGCATCACGCGGATGTCGGCGGCTCCGAGCCGGGGAGCCTCCCGCCCGGCTCGCGGACGCTCGCCGAGGAGGGTGTCGTCATTCCGCCGACGCGTCTCGACGACGCGGCGGTCGAGGAGCTCGTCTCGCGCATGCGCAACCCGGACGAG
>DASUCI010000249.1:0-3040 GCA_035762825.1 Gaiellaceae bacterium
GCGGACGAGCGCGGTGTGAGCGGGCCGCATGTCGAGCTCGCGCGCCTCTTCCGGGCCGCGGTTGCAGAGGCCTGGGGCAAGGAGCTCCCGCTCAACGTGGCCATGCCGATCGCGGCGGTGCTGCTCGACCTCGGGTATCCCGCGATGAGCGTGAAGGCGGTGCCGATCCTCGCCCGCACTGCCGGCCTGCTCGCGCACCTGGTCGAGGAGCAGCAGAGCCCGCTCGGTTTCCTGCTCGCGCGAGAGGCCGAGGCAGCCGTCGAGTACGAGCCACCGCCACGCGAGTGATGCTCGAGCCGGACGTCGAGACCAGGCCGTGGGACGAGCAGCTTGCCCTGGACGATGCGAGCTACCGCGCGCAGGTTGCGTACCTGCTCGACCGCTCGGCGTTCTATCGCGAGAAGCTCGCCGCCGCCGGAGTCGCGGCGGTGTCCGATGCCGGCGGCCTCGACGAGATCGCCGAGCTTCCGCTCACGCAGAAGAGCGAGCTGAAGGCGACCGCGAGGCCGGACAGCCCGATCGGCGACCACCTCTGTGCCGAGGCGTCCGAGATCGTGCGGATCTACTCCACGAGCGGCACGACCGGCACGCCGAGCTACATCCCGGTGACCGCTCGCGACCTCGACGACTGGGTCACCGGCTCGGCGCGGAGCTACGCGGCATCCGGCATCAGGGCGGGCCAGCGGATCGTCTCGACCTACAACGCCGGCCCCTTCGTCGCCGGCGCCGCCCTCGCGTCGTTCGACCGCATCGGGCTTTGTCACGTTCCGATAGGCACCGGGAACACTGAACGGCTCCTGCGCGCGATCGAGCTCCTCCGGCCGGAGGCGGCCGTGCTCACGCCGTCGTATGCCGAGTACGTCGTCGAGGCTGCCGCCGACAGCGGGCTCGACCTCGCCCGCTCGAGCGTCGAGCGCGTCCTCGTGGCCGGTGAGCCGGGCGGGGGAGAGCCGGCTTTCCGAGCGAGGCTCGAGGAGGGTTGGGGCGCCCGGGTCACCGAGGCGATGGGGATCGGCGACATCGGGATCTCGCTCTGGGGCGAGTGCGAGGAGCAAGATGGGATGCATCTCGGCGCGCGTGGCTTCGTCCATCCGGAGGTGATCGACCCTGAGACGACGGAGTCGATTCCCCTCGAGGACGGCGCAGCGGGCGAGCTCGTGCTCACGCATCTCCGGCACCAGGCCGCCCCGTTGCTCCGCTTTCGCACGCGCGATCACGTCGAGGTTCGCATGAGCCCCTGCTCGTGCGGGCGCACCGGGCCGAGAGTACGGTGCGTGGGGCGAACCGACGACATGCTCGTCGTGCGCGGAGTCAACGTGTTTCCCTCGGCCGTTCGCGACGTTGTCGGCGCGTTCGTGCCGAGGGTGAGCGGTCACGTCCGCGTGCGGCCGCAAGCCTCGGGGACGAAGCAGGACCCGCCGCTTCCCGTCGCGGTCGAGCTCGCGCAAGGCGAGGAGACCGACCCGGAGCTGGCGGATGCCATCCGTGAGAGACTGCGCGCGGTGCTCCTCGTCTCCACCCGTGTGGAGATGGTGGCGTGGGGCAGCCTCGCGCGGGACGAGTACAAGGGCCAGCTGCTGGAGCGTCGGTCATGAGGAAGATCCAGACTCAGGGCGTCCACCACATCACGATCAACGGCGCGAATCGCCAGACGTCCATCGACTTCTGGGAGGGCGTCCTCGGCATGCCGTTCGTGTTCGAGCAGCCCAACCTCGACCGGGAGTCCGAGAGCCACCTGTACTTCGATCCGGGCGACGGACGCCTGATCACGATCTTCACGAACGAGGACCGCGAGCCGGAGCAGCGTTCGGCGCCGAGGGAGCCGGGCATCGTCCACCACCTCGCCTTCGCGATCTCGCAAGCGACCTTCGCGCAGACGGTCGAACGGCTCGACGAGCGCGGCATCGAGCACTCGGGCGTCAAGGACCGCGGGTTCATGGACTCGATCTACTTCGAGGACCCGCTCGGCCTCCTCGTCGAGCTCGCGTCCTATCGCTTCGAGCCGCCGGCGGGGCACACGCACACGGACGTGCTGCTGGAGGCGCACAAGCTCCGCGTCGAAAGGGACGACCCGAACATCGACCGCGTCCATCTGGCAGACGCGATCGAGCATCTCGTGGCGCGATCGCAGGAGTCCCTCTCCGGCGACCGATCGCCGAAGAATCCGTACCGCTGAAAAGGAGGAGCCGATGGCCACGCACACACTCAGCATCCTCAAGCCGAGCGTGAACAACCTCACCGTTCGCATCTTCGTGCGGGCGGCGGGTCTCGACTTCGAGGAGGTCGACGTCTGGGGGAAGAAGTCGACCCCGGACTTCCTCGCGAAGGACCCGGCGGATCTGACACCGCTGCTCGAGGAGGAGGGGCTGCCGAAGGGCTCGCTCTGGGAGAGCTGCGCGATCATGCAGTACCTCTGCAACAAGCACGGCCTCGACCGCTTCTATCCCACGGATCCGGGCGAGCGGGCGATGGTCGACAGCGCGATGTTCTACTTGATCGGGACGCTCTATCCGCTCCTCGCGCGGGCGACGTATCCCGCTCTCGGGTTCCCGCAGTACGCCGGCGAGGTCGCGACCTCCGACGCCGACGATGCCGCGAAGGCGAAGGCGGCGAAGGACGCCGAGGCCGCTCTCGCCGGGCCGCTCGACGTCTACCACTCGTTCTTCCTCGACGGGAAGACGTTCATCGGTGGCGACCATCCGTCGATCGCGGATATCCGCTTCGCCGCGACGCTCGAGTTCCTGCGCGCCATCGACTACAACTTCCCGACCTGGGCCGAGGAGTACATGACGGCGATGGAGGAGGCTCTCGGCGACGCGTACTCTCAGCCGGCCGCGGACGTGCGGGGCTACATCGACTACGTGAAGTCGCAGTAGGCCGAACTACACGCCGGCCGCGACCGGCAGGCCACGAACGACCGGAGCCTCGGGCGTCTCGACGGCGGCTGACGTCACCGCCCGAACGTACCAACGGCCGTCCGCGTGAGCGCTCGGCTAGGTCCGTCTCAGCGAGATGTCGTCGACGAACGCGCTCGAGCCTC